>JAFAMM010000471.1 GCA_019233375.1 Acidobacteriaceae bacterium | reverse complement strand
GCCGCAGGAGAATATCGTCGCGCTAATCATTGATGACAGCCGCAGCATGAGCCTGCCGGACGTCGGCGAGTCCCGTCAGAAGCAAGCAACCGATCTGCTCGAAAACGGTCTACTGAAGAACCTGCAAAAACGGTTTCAGGTACGCCTTTACAAGCTCGGCAACGGCGTGGAGCGCATTCAGGGGCTGAAAGAGCTGCACGCCTCAGCACCCGCGACGCAGATCGGCCAGGGTTTGCGCCAGATCGCGGATGCCGCCGCCACTCTGCCCATCGGAGCGGTAGTGCTGCTCAGCGATGGTGCAGATAACACCGGCGGCATCGATTTCGAAACTATGTCGGAGATCCGGCGCAGGCATTTGCCCGTGAATACGATCGGCTTCGGAAGAGAGATGCTTTCGAAAGATATAGAGGTGGATGGGCTTGATCTCCCGGCGAAGGCGCTCGAGGGGTCGCGTTTACAAGCGCAGGTAACACTCCGCCAGAGCGGGTTTGACGGCCGCCGCGCGCGGCTGACCATTACCAGCGGCGGGGCAGTGGTCGCAAGCCGCGATGTTATCTTTCAACATGCCTCGGAACAGGTAGAAAGTCTTGAGTTCAATGCCGGAAAAACAGGCGTCAAAGATCTTGAGGTGCGACTCGATCCGGTGCCTGGCGAAGAGAATACGCAAAACAACCGCCTGACGCGCGTCCTTGCCGTGGACAATTCCAAACGCCGCATTCTTTACGTTGAAGGCGAGCCGCGCTGGGAATTCAAGTTCATACGGCGGGCTGCCGAGGATGACCCCGCATTACAGATTGTCTCGATGCTGCGCACCACGCAGAACAAAATTTACCGCCAGGGCATTTCCACGCCATCTGAGTTGGCGGATGGCTTTCCGACTAAGCCGGAAGATCTTTTTCAGTATCAGGGATTAATCTTGGGGAGCATCGAATCGGCATTTTTCACGCCGCTGCAACAGCAGTTGATCAAGGATTTCGTGGACCGGCGCGGCGGTGGCTTGCTCTTCCTCGGTGGAAGATGGGCGCTTTCCGACGGCGGGTACAACGTTCCGCCTTTTAATGAACTGCTACCTGTGAATCTGCCGCCGGGAACGAACAATTTCCAACGGACATTTGTCGCGGCGGAATTGACGGAAGCCGGCAAGAAAAGTTTGGTGTGCCGCATCGACGATGACGCGGATAAGAGCGCCGATCACTGGCAGGTCTTGCCGTACCTCGCCAATTATCAGAATCCAGGAACGCCGAAGCCCGGCGCGGTGGTGCTGGCGAACATAGTCGTGGGCGGAAGGCTGCCTTTGCTTGTAACAGAAAACTACGGGCGAGGCAGGACAGCGGTTTTTGCTACCGGTGGAAGCTGGCGCTGGCGGATGCAGCAGCCTGCCTCAGACACCAGCCAGGCCACCTTCTGGCGGCAATTGCTGCGCTGGACGGCGGGCGCAACGCCATCTCCGGTTGTGGCATCCACCTCTGCTCCCGTGCTGGAAGACAACGGTCAGTTGAAGCTCCGCGCCGAGGTCCGCGACTTGGCGTATCTGCCCGCGGGCGATGCAACAGTTCAAGCGCACATTGTCGCCCCGGACGGATCAGCCGAGGACATTCCGCTCCGTCCCGAGCCCTTAAGTGAAGGCGTGTACACGGCGGAGTGGAACGCCACGCGCCCTGGCTCGTACATCGCGCAAGTGAGCGCGAAAAGAGGCGCACAGAAACTGGGCAGCGACATGGTGACTTTTCGGCGTGAAAATGGTGTCGCCGAAAATTTCCATCGCGAGCAAAATAAAGAACTGCTGCAGAAACTCGCCGATGAAACGGGCGGCCATTACTATACACCGCGCGATGCGCACCACCTGAATCAAGAGATCTCCTATTCTCAAGCCGGCATCACGGCGCACGAAATGAAGGACCTCTGGAACATGCCCGCCATCTTTCTTTTGGCTCTGATGCTGAAATCGGCGGAGTGGCTGCTGCGGCGAAAGTGGGGTGCGATATGAGGCTGGTCATCGCACTCATGTTGGCAGGAATGACGGCGCAGGGCGCCAGCTACTTCGTCACCGTCGCCGGACTTGGAGGCATGCCGGAGTACGACAAGCAGTTCGCCGATTGGGCGGCCGGCTTTGACCGGCAATTTAAAGAATCCGGCCCGGGCGCTCACGTCATTACACTCAGCGGAAACAGCGCGACAAAGCAGCGCATCGGTGAAGTTTTCTCTCAACTGGCGCACGAAGTGCAGCCGGGAGATTCGTTCGCTTTATTGCTCATCGGCCATGGGTCGTTCGACGGGGTCGATTACAAGATCAACATTCCCGGACCGGATGCCACGGCCGGCGAGCTTGCGGCATGGCTGAACCAGATTCCGGCACAGCGGCAACTTGTGGTCAACATGACTAGCTGCAGCGGCGCGTCGCTCCCGGCGCTCGCACGCAAGGACCGCATCGTGATTGTCGCCACAAAATCCGGCAACGAGAAGAATGCGACCGTTTTCCCGCGCTACTGGCTGGACGCGCTGCATGATCCAGCCGCGGACGCCGACAAAGACGGCAACGTTTCCGCTCTTGAAGCGTTCGCATACACACAACGCAAAGTCGCCGCTTACTTTGAATCAGAGAAACTGCTTGCGACCGAACACCCGATGATGAGCGATACAGGAAACTTCAATGCGGTGCGCGATCCAAAGCCGGAGAACGGGCAGGGACTTCTGGCGGGAAGTTTCATTCTGATGCGCCCTGAGATGGCGGAGAACGAGGTGACCGCGCCTGCCAAACAAAAGCTCGTGGCGAAGAAGGATGATCTCGAAGCTAAGATCGACCGTCTGAAGTACCAAAAAGCGGCAATGAACCCGGAGGAATATAAGCAGCAACTTGCGGCCTTGCTTCTGGAACTGGCGAAAATACAGGCGGAGATCGACGAGTGAGGTTGCCTGCGCTGCTGGTCTTTCCACAACTGCTGCTGGTCTTTTCACCAATCGTGCTCGCGTTCGCGATACCGGATGCGCCGCGCGATCCGGCGGCTTGCGCTGCGCTCCGCCACTACGGGAAACTCACGGAATCGCGCCAATGCTATTCGAAGCTGCTCGCCAGTTCGGACGCATTTCTGCGAGCCCAGGCCGACGCCGGTCTCGAACAGTTCGAAGAAGCGAATGAGGAGTTCCGGACCGCGGCGAGAGCACGGCCCGCCTCCGCGGCAGTAAAGACCGAATGGGGTAAGCTGTACCTCGCCCATCAGCAGGCCGGCGATGCCGGAACGCTGTTTGAAGAAGCCATTCAGGCCGACCAGAACTATGCGCCGGCATACCTCGGGCTGGCGCGTGTAGCCGCATCGCGCTATGACAAGCGCGCCGCCGACCTCGCCAACCAGGCGTTGAAGATTGACCCCAAAATGTTCGAAGCGCACGAACTGCTCGCTCACGTGGCGCTTGAAGATAATGATCCGGTCCTCGCGACCAAGGAGGCGCAGGCGGCGCTTGGCATTTCGCCCGAGGCATTGGACGCCCTAGGCGTACTCGCGTCCATCGACTGGCTGAACGGCAAGGAGCCATCACCCTGGATGGATCGCATTCTGCAAGTCAACTCCGCTTATGGCGAGGCATACGCCACGGGAGCGCACTTTTTCGAGATCAACCGCCGCTACGAACAGGCGATCAGCTACTACCGAAAAGCCCTGGCACTCAATGAGAACCTCTGGGAAGCGCGGTCTCAGCTTGGCGTAAATCTCATGCGGCTTGGCTTGAACACCGAAGCGAAACAGCAGTTGGAACGCTGTTACACCGCTCATTACCGGAATGCCGAAACGGTCAATTCCCTCCGCTTCCTCGATACGGTTGGCGATTACGAGACATTCAAGACAGCTAATGCTCAACTAGAGCTGCACAAAAAAGAAGCCGCGCTGCTCCGTCCCTACATGCAGCCTGAACTGGAACAGGCGATTGCAACATATCAGAGGAAGTACAAGATGACTCTCCCGGGGCCGGTGAAGCTTCAGGTATTTCCAAATCATGATGACTTCATCGTGAGAACACTCGGACTGCCCGGGCAAGGCGGCCTGCTAGGCGTTACATTCGGGCTGGGCGTCGTGATGGATAGTCCATCGGGACGTGCGCCTGGGGATTTCAACTGGGCGAGCACCATGTGGCATGAACTGAGCCATGTGTATGTTTTGACCGCCACTCACAATCTGGTTCCCCGCTGGTACACGGAAGGGCTGGCCGTACACGAGGAGGGCGCGCATTCACCCGATTGGGGAGATCGCATGACTCCGGAGATCGTCGCAGCGCTTCGCAAAAAGCAGTTGCTCCCCGTACTCGATCTCGATCGCGGATTCGTTCGTCCCCAATACCCGTCGCAGGTGCTGGTCTCGTATTTCGAAGCCGGGAAGATTTGCGACTACATCGCAGAGCGATGGGGCGATAGCGCGCATCTCGGCATGATCCGCTCGTACGCAAATCGCAAGACGACAGCGGAGGCGATTCGGGACAATCTCCACGAAGCTCCTGAAACGTTTGATAAGGACTTCGCCGCCTGGCTGGACAAAAGGACAGGCGAGACGGTCCGCCACTTCGATGACTGGAAGAAAGGAATGAAAGAGGCATACGCCGATCTGCAGAGCGGAAAGAAAGAAGATGCCGTTAAGCAGGCGACCGCGGTTCACGGGTATTATCCCGATTACGTCGGCAACGAAAGCTACTACGAGTTGACGGCGAACGCGATGCTTGCCATGGGAGATTCCACCGGGGCCATGAACGTGCTGGAGTCCTATCGCGAGGCGGGCGGAACGAGCGTCGAGCTTTTGAAGAAACTCGCCCGCCTTGAAACCGGCGCGGGTCTCCAGAAACAGGCCGGGACCACGCTTCAGAAAATCATCTACGTCTATCCGGAGGACATGGATGTCCATCGGATGTTCAGCAGTCTGCTCCTCAATAGCGGCGATGCGAACGGCGCAGTTCGCGAGGCGCAGGCGGCGCTGGCGCTGAAACCCACTGACGTGGCCCAGGCTCACTACGATCTTGCGAAGGCTATGCTGGCCGCGAACCGTCCGAAAGAGGCTCGCGATGAAGTGCTCGCTTCGCTCGAAGCCGCTCCGAATTTCAAACAAGCGCAGAAGCTTCTACTGCAGCTCAGCCCGTCGGAATAAATCATGTCCACCCTCACAGGCGTGCCCGTTCTACTCGATCCCGCTGAAGTCAAGACCCGAGTCAAGCGTTTTCAGGATGTCCAGGCTGCTATCAAACGCGAAGTCCACAAGGTGATCATCGGCCAGGAGCAGGTCATCGAGAACGTCCTGATTTCTCTGTTTGTGGGCGGTCACTGCCTCCTCACCGGATTGCCCGGTACGGCGAAGACGCTGCTCGTGCGAACGATATCGCGCACTCTCGGCCTGAAATTCAACCGAATTCAATTCACGCCGGACCTGATGCCGTCCGATATCACCGGGACCGACATCATTGAAGAAGATCCCGGCACCGGGCACCGCACCTGGACCTTTGTCGCCGGGCCTATATTTTCAAACGTTCTGCTGGCCGATGAAATCAACCGCACGCCGCCAAAAACCCAGTCCGCACTCCTGGAGGCGATGCAGGAACTCTCCTGCACGGTGCGCGGCCACCAGTACCGAATCGATCCGCCCTTTTTCGTGCTCGCTACGCAGAACCCGATCGAGCTCGAGGGCACATATCCGCTGCCCGAAGCGCAGCTCGATCGCTTTCTCTTCAACACCGTTCTCGACTACCTGACGGCGGATGACGAGCTGAAAGTCATCGACCTCACCACTACTACGACGCAAGCGCAAGCCGAGGTCGTGACGAGCGCGGAAGAAATACTCGAATTCCAGCAGCTTGTCCGTATGACTCCCGTCGCGGAATCGGTCGGGCGATACGCGGTGGAACTAGTGCGAGCCACGCGGCCCATGTCGAATGGCGACGCGCCGGATTTTATCAAGAGATACGTTAACTTTGGCGCGAGTGTCAGGGCGGCCCAATTTCTGGTGCTGGCCGGCAAGGCGAGGGCGCTCATGCACGGCCGATTCCATGTTTCATTCGAGGATATCCGCGCGCTGGCAAACTCGGTGTTGCGCCATAGGGTTCTGCTCAACTTTCATGCTGAATCCGACCGCTTGAACGCGGATGATGTCATCCGGCGTCTGCTCGAATTCAAGACGCCGCCGCGCGAGTAGACGGAAGACGAGGTAACGCTTGTGCCGGCCGAAGTCGCAAATCGCTTCCTTGATCCCGGAGTTCTCGCCGGGATCTCAGGGTTGGATCTTGTGGCGAAAACGGTGGTAGATGGTTTCATCGCCGGATTGCACCGCTCGCCGGATTTCGGCTTCAGCCAGGAGTTCGCGGAATACCGCGCGTACACGCCCGGGGATGATCTGCGGCACGTCGACTGGAACGTTTACGCCCGTACCGAGCGCGCCTACCTGAAGCGGTATCGCGGCGAGACGAATACGGCGCTCATGGTTCTGCTGGATGCAAGCGGCAGCATGGGATTCAGCACCGGCGCGGTCTCAAAATTTACCCTGTCCCAGTATCTGGCGTCCGCGCTGGTTTACCTTGCTCATCTGCAGCGCGACAGCGCCGGCCTCATTGTGTTTCATGACGAAATTGCGGCCTTTGTTCCGCCTTCCGCTCGCCAGGGGCAATTGATGCGGCTGATGCACGCCATTGATCGAGCCTCGCTAGGCAAGCGTACCGATTTCAGGCGGCCCTTCTTCGAACTCCAGCAGTTCCTGAAACGCCGCGGCATTACCGTGCTGATTTCGGATCTTTACGAAGATCCGGCGACCATCATTCAAACCGTCGAGCCGCTGCGTTTCCGGGGCAACGAGCTTATTCTGTTCCATGTGCTCGATCCCGGCGAACTCGCGCCGAACATCACCGACGCCGCTCTCCTGATCGACATGGAAAACGGTGATGCCATAGAGGCGTCACCCGAGTACGCGCGCAACGAATATCGCGGCAGAATCAGCTCGCATGTGGAGACTTTACGCACCAAGGCGCAGGCCTCGGGAATCGACTACTTTCTGTTGCGAACCGACAGGCCGCTCGACGAGGCGCTGCGGGAGTACTTCACAATACGCCAGGGAAGGATCTGAATGGGCTTTCTTTCTCCCTGGTTCCTGCTCGGCGCTTTCGCGATCGCGCTGCCTCTCTGGCTGCATTTGCTGCGACAGTTCAAACGCACGCCGCAGCCCTTCAGCTCGCTCATGTTTTTCGAGCGCCGTGTGCAAAGCTCAGTGCTGCACAGGCGATTGAGGTATCTGGCGCTTCTCGCCGCACGCATTGCTTTGCTGGCATTGCTTGCGCTCGCCTTTGCAAATCCTTTCGTAAATCGGACATCGGCCGTAGGCGGCCGGCGAACGCTGCACATCGTTGCGGTCGACAGATCATTTAGCATGCGTGCCGCAAACAGGATGGAGCAGGCAAAGAATGAAGCCAAAAACATCCTGAATAGATTACCGGCGAATCAGCTCACACAAGTCCTCGCGGTAGATTCGCGCGTGGAGACGCTAACCGCCGCTGACATGAACCGGAGGGTTGCCGCGGCCGCAGTTGACGCGTTACAAGCCGGCGACCAGGCGAGTTCATTCGGTGAATTCGCCCGGGCGCTGCGCGTCATGGAGCAGAGTACAAGTATGCGCCTCGACGTACATTTCGTAAGCGACATGCAGCAAACGTCGATGCCGCCCAACTTCCGCGACCTGCAACTCGCGCCGCACACTTCCCTCGCGCTTTATCCCGTCGGTGCGGACGATGCTCCGAACTGGGCCGTGCAGAGCGTCGTTGCGCCGGCTCGAGTCTATGATCCGAAGCGGACGCGTGTGACCGCGAGAGTAGCGGGCTGGTGTACTTCGGCCGCAGCGAAAAAGGTTATTTTGTCCCTCGATGGACATGTGGTGGCGTCGAAAGACGTCATCGTTCCAGCACAATCTAGCGCCGAGGTGGAGTTCGTGGGATTCGACGTGCCGTACGGAACACATCGCGGCGAAGTGTCTATTCAACCTCAAGACGATCTGCCCGAAGACGACGCGTTTCCTTTTGGCGTAGTGCGCTCCGACCCGCGAAAAGTACTGTTTCTATACGCCGATGGCAGGCCTAAGCAGGCCTTTTACTATAAGGCTGCACTTGAGGCCGGCGGAAATACCGGCCTCACCCTGGAAGCGATGCCTGTCGAGCAGGCGCTCGGCCGCGATTTTTCAAAATACGCGTTCGTCGTCCTGAACGACGTCGGGGATCCCGGCTCTGCGCTGGCAGATGCGCTTTGCAGCTATGTGCAACGCGGAGGCGCTGTCTTGATTGCCCTGGGTCCGAATAATGCGCAAGCGGGGCGCATCCCGCTGTCAAGCGATCACTTCAGCCAATTTCGTCTGACGCAGGGGGCGGGCACCGTTGATGACAATAGTCCGGCACTCGCGTCGGTCGGGCACTTCGCGAATGTACAGTTCTTCGACTCAGGCCAGTTGACGCTCAAGGCGCCCGCCCGCGTGCTTGCCAGACTCGCCGATGGCTCGCCGCTGCTAATCGAGCAACATATGGGCGAAGGCCGCAAGCTCATCTTTGCGTCCAGGCTGGACGCATCTTCGAGCGATTTTCCGCTGCATGCATCATTTCTGCCGTTCGTCGTGCAGACCGGACAGTATCTGGCCGGCTACGAAGAAGGTTCCTCGAATTTGGTGGCCGGCAGCCCGGTCTCGTTGCGCGCGACGCCGCAGCAGGACACTGCCGCCGACGTGATAGGACCCGACGGCAAACATGAGCTGTCGCTCTCGGAGGCCACCAAAGCGCTGAGTGTGAACCTGGATCGCGCAGGCTTTTATGAAGTGCAGAAGGCCAACGGCCGTCGCATGCTGGCAGCCGTGCACGCCGACCGGCGTGAATCCGATCTGAAAAGAGTGCCCGCCGAAACGCTGCAATTATGGCGCAATACTGGGTATAAGGCAATGCGGGCCGAGCAGGCTGCGGTGGAGAAGCAGGTCAAGCCCTGGAGTTTTTGGCGGTACGTCATGATTTTGGCTTTATTGGTAGCACTCGTTGAATCCTTCATCGCGAGCCACTACCTCGGCGGAGAAAGGCAGGCGGCATGACAGCGCTCGAACGAATGAACACATATCTTGCCAGGCTGGAGCTTCGCTTTCGCCTGCTGCTGGCCTCGCGCGGTGCCGCTCTTACGGCCGGCTGTGCACTGATATTAACGCTGCTGCTGGTTTGGGTCGGCAATCGGTTCGAGTTCGCGCCCGGCGTGATGCTCATTTCGCGATGTCTGCTGTTCGCGGTCATGGGCGCTGTCCTGATAGTTGCGCTCGCGGTTCCGCTGCTGCGTTTCAGTCGATCGCGTTTAACGCGCATCATGGAGCATCGCGTACCCGGCTTCGAGCAGAGGCTGTTCACGGTGGTGGAACGATCCAATGAAGCGAATCCGTTTATCGAAGTACTCGCCGAAGATACACTTCGCATCGCGAAAGAGAATCGCGTCGAAGAGCTTGCAGACTCACGGTGGTCGGTTGCCTTCGGGGGCTTTGGACTTCTGGCCGCTGCGATCATCGTGTGGCTGATCACCGCCGGGCCTGGGTATTGGAGCTATGGGACCTCGGTGCTGTGGACAGGCGGCGCTCCAGCCAGCCGCCGCCCGCTTTACGACATCGCCGTAGAGCCGGGCAACCGTACTGTCCGTCGCAAGTCTGACCAAATGATCACCGCACGCCTGCTGGGCTTTTCCGCACATTCGGTTGTGTTGCATGCCAGATATGCGAGCGCAAGCAAGTGGGAGCAGATCCCTATGCAGGTGATGCAGCAGGGTAACGGTTACCGGTTTCTGTTTGCCGCTCTATCAGAGCCCATCGAGTACTATGTCCAGGCGAACTCGGCGGTTTCGAAGCATTATCAACTCCGCGTCAAGGATCTGCCCGCGGTCAAGAGGATACGAGTCGCCGTACACTTTCCTGCCCGGCTCCAGTTGAAAGACGTGGTGGATGACCCTGGCGGAGATATCCGGGCCGTCGAGGGCAGCAGCGCAGACGTGTCCGTTCTGACAGACCGCCCCCTCGAGCACGGGCTCCTGGTTCTCGAAAACGGTGCGAAAGTGCCGCTTGAAAAGGGCAGAGGCGACTGGCTCATGGCGCACCTCTCCATCACGAAAGACGGCTCCTATCACGTTGCTGCGGTCGATGGGGGTGAAATCATTCGCATCAGTGATGACTACTTCATAGAGGCGAAGAGGGACGAGCCGCCTTCGGTTCGTATTGTGCATCCGGGCCGTGATCCGCACGTAAGTCCTATCGAAGAAGTTCCTGTCACGGTGGAAGCGGCTGACGATTTCGGCGTGCAGGGATTGGAGTTGCACTATTCGGTTAACGGCGGGGAGGAGCAGTCTGTTTCACTGACGAAGAACGCAGCGGGTCTGAAAGAAGCGCAGGGAACTGCGACGCTCTACCTGGAAAATTTCAAGCTGGTTCCCGGTGACATCGTAAGCTTTTATGCGACAGCGAGAGATGCAGGGACGACCACTCGCAGCGACATTGTTTTCGCCCAGGCCGAACCTTTTGATTTCAAGTTCAGCCAATCGCAGCAGGCAGCCGGAATGGGGATGGGCGCCGGACAGGACGACGACCGCATCTCCGAGCGCCAGAAGCAGATCATCGCCGCCACTTGGAATGAATTGAAGGGGGCTCCGAAAGCACGTTCCGCGCTCGACGACGATGCGCGCTTTCTTTCCGATCTGGAAAGCAAGCTGCAGGCGCAGGCCAAAACGCTCGCTGACCGCATGGGTAGTCGCGAGCTTACAAATGCCAGTCCGGAGTTTGAAACTTTTTCGAAGACCATGGTATTGGCGTCTTCGCAGCTCGCCGAGTCCGCGGACCTCCTCAGACCGGGTCGATGGCACGACGCGCTGGGGCCGGAGCAGAAAGCGCTGCAATCGCTTTTGCGCGCAGAGGCGGCATTCCGGAACATCCAGGTGGCCTTCGGACAGCGCGGCGGAATGGGCGGGAGCGGCGCGCAGCGGGATCTGGCTCGGATGTTTGATCTCGAGCTGGATACCTCGAAGAACCAATACGAGACCGAGCAATCGCAGTCTCAGGCCGCGAGTGCTCAGCAAAAAGCGATTGACGAGGCGTTTGAAAAGCTGCAGGCGCTTTCGCAGCGGCAGCAAGAATTGGCGCAGCAAAATTCGCAGCAGCAGGCTTTTGATCAGCGCTGGCAGGAAGAGCAGCTGCGGCGGGAAGCGGAAGAACTTCGGCAGCAGCTGCAGCAGCTCGCGCAGAATTCCCAGGGCCAAGGCTCCGCACAGTCCAGTCAATCGGGCAGCCAGCAGCCGGGCAGCACAGGGAGCCAAGGCTCGAACGCGGCGGGCAGCAGGGCTCAACAGGAGCAGCAGCGCCGCCAAATGAACGCCGCCATGCGTCAGGCAATGGAATCGCTTCAGCGCGCGGAAGACGAGATGCGGCGTGCCGTCAGCGATCACGATGGCACTGCCCGGCAACGCGCCGCCGCGCAGCTCGCGCAAGCACAGGATGCGCTGAACGGTGCTCTTCAGCAGCGTGCCGGCAGCTCGATCTCCGAAATGGCAGATCGCGCTCAGCAGATCGCCAACAAGCAGGCGGAGCTTGCTCGCCGTATGAAGGCGTTGTACGGCCCGGGATCGAAGAGTAATCCGTCGGATGAGTTTTCGTCGACGATCAACAGTCCGGGCGAAATGCCGGAGATGAACGATCCTGAAAATCCGCGCTACGGCTACGGGTACCGCCGCCGAATCTGGGCAACGGACCTGCGCCAGTCCCGCCCAGCTACTGCGCAAGAGAAAGCGATTGCCGGCGAAAAGGAGCAACTCGCTCAAGAACTCGAGCGGCTGGAAAAACAGATGCAGCAGCAGGAGCAGACGTTGGCCGGGACCCAACCCGATGCTTCGTCCAAAATGCGCAAAGCGCTCTCGGATGCTGAGCAGAAAGAACTCGCTCTGCGCATGCAGAAAAATGCGGAATGGCTGCGCAAAGGTTACGGCGACCGCAACGTTGGCATGGAAGATAGCGTAACCGCCGGCGTAGAGCAGCTCAGCCGCGATCTCAGGGGCGTGCAACAAGCAGTCCGGTCGGACACGCCGGGCCAGGACGGAAGGAACACAAAAGCCGGGGAAATGCTGGCGCAAGTGGAGTCTTTACGCCAGATGCTCGAAAATGCGCAGCAAAATGGAAAGGGGCAGCAGCAGAGCGGCACCGGCCAACAGAACTCCTCACAACCCGGAAACGCAGCGGTACGTGGCAGCGATCCCGGCCGCTACGCCGAGTTTGGCGCTGCGAATCCGGCAATCGACCGCAATACGCTCGATAATGCAATCCATCAGCTATACGCATTGCGTAACCAGATGGGCACGAAGGACCGGCCGCTTTATAACTACATCGACGGCACCTTGGGTTACCTGCGAGATCTGAACGCAAATCCGAACGTTCTCAAGTCGACGATCGGCGATGACGCGGTAGCCAGCCTGGAGCGGCTCGAAATGGAGTTAAGCAAGCGCGCCGGCGAGCAAAGCACGCTGGGGGCACGAACGGCCGCGCGCGAAGCTGCTCCCGAAAGATATCAAGATGCAGTCGCGGAGTACTTCAAGAAATTGAGCCAGCCGCAGACGAAACAGCAGTAGTCTACTGCCCGCCCGCCTGTTGAAAGTACCGGCGGAAGATGCGTGCTGACAGTTCGCCTTCCTATATGGCTATTTCGATCAAAGATCTGGCCCGCATGGCAGGCGTTTCTCACTCAACCGTGTCGCGCGCCCTGCGGAACAGCCCACTCATTCCGCAAACGACATCCATTCGCATCCAGCAACTTGCAAAAGAACACGGCTATACGGCGAGCGCGATAGCTCGCAGCCTGGTCACTCAGAAGACGCAAGCGGTCGGAGTAGTAGTAACGACGATTGCAGATCCGTTCAACGGAGAACTACTCTCCGGCATTGAGGAAACGGCCAAGCGGCACGGGTACTCAGTCATTCTTGCCAATTCGCAAGCCGACCCGTCGCGCGAAGTAGAGGTAGTCCGTTCCTTTCAAGAGCGGCGAGTGGATGGCATTCTGGTTGCCTCTTCGCGTGTGGGCGCTCAGTACAATGCTCTGCTGGCAGATCTCGGCATCCCGATCGTTCTGCTGAACAACCAGCACCCCGATGCGTTCGTTTATTCGATCACAATCGACAATATAGACGGCGCGTACAGGGCAACCCGCCATTTGATCGACTTGGGGCACGAACGCATCGCTTATATAGGCGACCGGTTCGGCCTTCAGTCCGATGCGCAGAGGCTTCAGGGTTTCCGCAACGCGTTGCGGCGGGCCGGCATTGCGATTGATCCGGAGTTGGTCTTCGAGGGCGATGGTAAACCGGCCGCAGGCGCTGAAATAGCGGGGCGCCTTCTCTCAATGAAGCGGCCGCCTGCTGCAATCTTTTGCTATAACGACATGACCGCGCTCGGTGTTCTTGAGCAGGCTCGGCGCAGGCGCATTTCTGTTCCAGGGCAGGTTTCAGTTGTTGGCTTCGATGACCTGTTTTTTGCCGCGCTGCTGAACCCGCCCCTGACCACGGTGCGCCAACCAAGAGAGCTGCTCGGCCGGCGAGGAATGGAGATGTTGGCCGCTCTGTTGAGCAATGAGCCCGTGCCCCAGCCCGCAACGATCAAAGGCACTTTAATTGTGCGCGAGTCGACCGGGCCGCCAAGTGCTACCAATCGATCTCAGACGGGAAGAATGCGGCGACCAGGTCGCGGTAGTAAGGCATGATCTCTTTCACATTCGGTCTCTGCGCGCCCTTAGAGTAAAGATCATAAGGATTGAATTTCCGGACCCATTCAAACATTCGCTCGTCTTGCTCATTCATCAAGTGGCGATAAGCACCGTGGCGATGGGCCGGGTAAAACGAGTGATAACGGAGCATGTACTGAGCTGGCTCGGGAAGATATCGGCGCGTTACCAGGTAAATGTATTCATCATGGCCCCACGATAAATGCACGCTGTCCAGACCGCAATGTGGTTCATAGATGCCGTTTTCGGACTGATACTCACGAACCTTGCTGTCCGGATTCGCTGCAAAAAACTCTGGAAATACAATCTGGTCTGAATAGGCGCAACCGACCGGGAATGTATCGCCCACGACGGCCCACTGCGGCTCACCGTAGAGACACATAACCTTGCCCAGATCGTGTACGAAACCGGCCAGCACAAACCAGTCCGGATGCCCGTCCTTTCGAATTGCCTCGGATGTCTGAAACAAATGCTCAATCTGCGTCAGGTCCGTATCGGGATCGCTGTCGTCCACCAACGTATTCAGGTAATCTGCCATGTCCCAGATGCTTTGCTTTCCCCTGGCGAGAGCCCCGTATTCGGCCTTCTTGCGCCGCACGAAGTCCAGTGTCTGGTGAGCGTGATTCTGCCGGTAGAACTCTGTCACGCCCGGGTTCGCGCCGGCCTCAAATTTGCGAAAGTCATTTTGATCTTTGCCTTCCTTGTACCGGGTGGCTACGAAATCGTCCCACTCGTCGAGTTCCTGGAGTGGAGCATTGCTTACTGATGCGGATGCGCGCATAATCGGTGTTCCTGAGGCTATTATGCACACGTGTGCACAGAAGAGCAACGGCATTTTCAATCGCGTTTGCCAAAATGGCGGCATGGCAGTGAACCGATACACCGAACAGGAACTGCAATCTGTGGTTTCGAAACTTCCCGGCTGGGTCATCCGCGACGGGAAGCTGCATCGGGAGTTCCAGTTCAGCGATTTCGCGCACGCCTTTGGCTTCATGGCGACCGCTGCCGTGCTCATTGAAAAGAAGAACCATCACCCGGAGTGGTCGAATGTCTACAATCGTGTCCGGGTCGATCTGACTACGCACGACGCAAGAGGTGTAACGCACCGCGACGTGGAACTCGCCGAAATCCTCGACAAAATCGCCGCGAAACTAGCCTGACCCTTCAATGAAGTTTTTTTTGCTCGCTTTTTCTCTCGCTGGCATCGCTGCGCTAGCACAGCAGCCCGAAACGCAGCAATTTCCGCAAGTGGACTCGATCATAAATGATGCCGTCGCGGCCGGCCTGATTCCGGGAGCCGTCATCGCCGTTGGCCACAACGGACGCGTCGTCTATCTCAAAGCGTACGGATCTAAGTCGCTCGTGCCCGCGCGCGAACCCATGACGGTGGACACCATTTTCGATATCGCCTCGCTAACGAAGGTCGTCGCCACCACCCCCGGCGTCATGAAGCTGTTCGAGGCAGGAAAGCTCCGCTTGGACGATCCGGTCACGAAATATTTGCCGGAGTTTCAGGACGGCAAAAGCGACATCACGATTCGTCTCCTGATGACACATTTTTCAGGTTTGCCGCCCGATGTTCCGCTCGTTCCACGCTGGAGCGGTTATGAAAAGGGGATCGACCTCGCCTTGCACACGAAACCGGTCGCTCCGCCCGGGGCAAAGTTCATATACAGCGACATTAACTTCAATCTGACGGGAGAAATTGTGCGGCGGCTCTCGGGCGAGTCCCTTGCCACGTTCGCCAATGAGGAGATATTCGCTCCACTCCAAATGCGCGAGACGGGCTTCCAGCCCGCGCCGGCGCTGCGCCCACGAATCGCTCCGACAGAGATCGATGCCGATACCGGCCAGCCGCTTCGCGGAGTCGTTCACGACCCCACGTGCCGTTACATGGGCGGCATAGCGGGTAACGCCGGCGTCTTCAGCACGGCCGCGGACCTCGCCCGCTACGCTGAAATGCTCCTCGGCATGGGTACACTCGATGGCCGTCGCGTGCTCGATTCGATGACGGTCAAAAAATTTACCGAACCCGGCAGTCCCGCTGATCAACCCGTGCTGCGCGCGCTCGGTTGGGACATGGACTCACCATTCTCAACCAACCGCGGCGAACTATACCCGATCGGGTCCTACGGGCATACCGGATACACGGGCACTTCGATGTGGGTGGACCCCACCACGAACTCTTTCCTGATTCTCCTCACCAATGCCGTGCACCCGCACCACGGCAAGTCGCTCATATCGCTCCGCTGCCGGGTCGCTACCGCGGTCGCATCTCAATTCGGAGACCTGACTTCGAATACCGTTTCGCTCACCGGCTACAACGAGACAATTGCCGGCGCTGGAGTTCATCGCGTGGTCAACCGGAACGGCACGACACTGACGGGACTCGACGTCCTCGAAAAGAGTGGCTTCGAGGAGCTGAAAAATAAGCGCATCGGCCTGATCACGAACCAGACCGGTTTAGATCGCGAGAATCGCCGGAACATCGATCAGATGCTCGCCGCAGGCGTTCAACTCGTGACACTCTTCTCCCCGGAACACGGCATCAATGGAACCGAGGACGCAAACGTCGGCGATTCGAAGGATCCACGGACCGCCGTACCCATCGTCAGTCTGTATTCCGCCGAAGCGCGCCATTTGAAACGCACACAGATCGAGAATCTGGATGCCGTCGTGTTCGACATCCAGGACGTAGGAGCGCGCTTTTATACCTACTCGTGCACCATGCTGTACGCGCTGGAGACAGCCGCGCAGGCGAACAAGCCTTTCTATGTTCTGGACCGCCCGAATCCGATCACCGGTACACATGTCGAAGGCCCTGTCATGCAGCGCGACCTGGAATCCTTTGTGGGCTGCTATGACATCCCGCTCAGGCATGGCATGACATTTGGCGAGTTGGCCACCATGGCAAACGCGGAACAGCATTGGGGAGCCAATCTGCACGTCATTCGCATGGCGGACTGGCAGCGCGGCGACTGGTTTGATACGACGGGTCTCTCGTGGGTCAATCCATCACCGAACATGCGCAGCCTCAATGCGGCTTTACTCTATCCAGGGCTGGCGATGCTCGAAGCGAACCAGAACTACTCGGTTGGCCGCGGCACGGATTCTCCCTTCGAGCAGATCGGCGCACCATGGATTGACGGGGCGGCTTTGGCGCCGTACCTGAATTCGCGTTTCATACCAGGTACGCGGGTGTATCCCACCCGGTTCACCCCCGCCTCATCCAATTTTCAGGGGCAGGAGATACAAGGAGTCCGCTTTGTGATTACCGACCGGGAATCCTTCGATAGCACGAGGCTTGGCATCGAACTAGCGTCAGCTCTGAAGAAGTTTTACCCTGGCAAGCTGAATTTTGAAAAGTGCCGGTTTCTCATCGGAAACCGGCAGGTAGTGGAACAACTCAGTGGCGGGGAACCGGACGCGTACGTACTATGGTCAGCCATGCACAGCGAAGCTGACCGGTTCGATGAAAGGAGAAAGCCCTACCTGCTGTACTAGGAAGCCTCGGCCGTGGCTTGCAGCACAGGCTTAGATTTGCTGCCTGGAGGACGCCCGCGGCGGCGCGGTTCGACATTGGCGTGATGCGGTTCCTCATCGCCCGCTTCGCCACCCTCCATGGCAGCAGCATCTTTGAGCCAGGCCGGTGGCCGCCCTCGACGCCTACCGCGGCCACGCGCAAGCCGCTCCAGAGTCAAAATCGCTTCTTCAATTTGTTCCCGCTCGAGCCTCAGCTCCGCGAGCATCTTATCGACATCCAAAATCACCGTCCTCCTTTGAACGTTCACGTCCCTCAGAGTAGAAATCGTAGATTTCCCGCCTCACTCCTTAGCGGTGCTGCTCGCATCGCGGGAATTACCCGAATTCTAATTCCTGTTTACGAAAACATTCAATAGAACACAGTCATGACAAAATCCGATTAGTCCTAGTAGTACTATGGTATTTCAACGGACTTTACAAAAACTACTTTTAGTTCTCGTACTAGTGAACGGATCGGCGGCGATTCCAATACAAGTAGAATGGGGCCCCTAAACCCATAAGTCCTAAGCCCATTATGGACTCGCGAGGGCGCGTGCGCAGGGTACTAAAAAGCAGCATGGCGGCGACAACGATGAACAGTACTGGCACAAGCGGATATCCGGTTACGCGGTACGGTCTCCGCAAATTCGGCTGTTTACGGCGCAAAACGAAGAGGGAAACCGCCGTCATTAAGTAAAGAATCCAACTTCCAAAAATCACGAAATTGTACAGATCGTCATACCAGCCGCTGAGTACGACCACGCAAGACCAGGCGCATAGCATAAGCATCGATGTGCCGGGCGTCTGAAAACGCGGATGCACCGCGGCAGCATGCCGGAAGAACAAGCCGTCGCGCGCCATCGCATATGGAACCCGGCTGCCGGAAAGGATGGATCCATTCAGCGCCGCGAAGATGGAAATCAGAACCGCGACGCTCACCAAGCCGGCTGCGGCGGGTCCCCAGAGATTTGACATCATATCCGAGGCGACTCGGTGGCTGGCGGCTACTTGCCCGGGGGTGAGAACGTAGAAATACGCAATATTGATCAGCACGTACGTGGCAATCACCGCTAGAGTGCCGAAAATAAGCGCACGCGGCAGGTTTCGCTGCGGTTCGCGGATTTCAGACGATATCATGCTGACGTTGTTCCAGCCGTCATAGGCCCAAAGGGCGCTGACCATAGCGGCGAAAAATCCCGTCACTCCGGCGCGTGCTGAGATGTGCGCAGCAAAGTGCCCCATATGGCCCCTGCCCGAGAGGATGCCGACGGCGATCAGGCCAGCGATCAAAGCCATTTTAATGACCGTCACAAAGATCTGCACATTGCCGCCTGCCCGGACTCCCATGTAGTTCACAGCGCCCAGAATCAAAATCAGCGCAATGGCGACGAGCTGTCCGTAATGCACTTCGAGAAGACTGCCGCCTGGGCCGATATGCAGCGGGACAACCGCGAGCGAGGCGCCCAGCAGGGGAAAGAAGAGGGTCAGGTAAGTATAGAAACCCGCTGCCAGAGTGGCGATCGATCCGCTCTTGGCGACCCAGAATTGCGTCCAGCCATACAGAAATCCCCAAAACGGGCCGTAGGCGGCGCTCAGATATACATATTCGCCGCCCGCCTCGGGCATCGCCGCGGCGAGTTCGGAGTAAGTCAAGGCTCCGAACAGGGTCAGCAGTCCGGCAACTGTCCAAACAACAAACAAAGCCGGCACGGAACCGACGTAGCGGATCATCGTCGAAGGGACCAGGAACACACCGCTGCCGATGACGGTGCCGACCACGATGGAGACGGCGCTCCAGAGCCCGAGCACCCGCCGCAGGCTGGGCGGATTTCGCGTGGACATGGCATCGGCAATCTTGAGTTGCTCAGATTTCTCTGCGCGCATAAGTTAAACGGCGACCCGCTCGCGTTCGCTGCGGTCGACTGTTCTCGGCAATACGAGACTGGCCGCATAGCCCACCGCAAACGTCACGAGCGAGCCGATCAGGACGTACCAAGTGTATGCGACATGAGTTCGAAGCAGCGCCGTCGCTGCGAATCCCGCGCTCATCCCTGCTATGGCGGACCACTCGCCGGGACGCTTGGTCAGAACGCCCAGCAGAAAGACACCGAGCAACGCTCCATAGAGGATAGACGCGATGGAGAGCCCCGCCTCGAGAACCCGTCCCCAGTGCCTGGCAACAAGACCCACTGCGAAGAGAACAACGCCCCAAAAAATAGTTCCCCAGCGGGCAATTCTCAAATACACCGCTTCCGTCAGGCCAGGCTGTAACGGCTTGAAGAAATCCATCACTGTGGTGGATGCCAGCGCGTTGAGCGCCGCGCTCAGATTCGACATCGCTGCCGCGAGAATGGCCGCTATTACCAGGCCGGCCACGCCGGCAGGCAGATTCTGCCAGATGAACTGCGGGTAGGTGCGCTCGGGCACGCTTGGTGGATGCTGTCCGGTTTCCTTGTAATAGACGAACAGAAGCACGCCAATCAGAAGAAAAAGCGCGAATTGGAAAAATACAACCAGCCAGCTGGCGAACAGCGCAAGCCGGCTGTCACGCTCATTGCGAGCCGAAAGCAGCCGTTGAACCAGCAGTTGCTCGGTACCGTGGCTGGCTGTCGTAAGAAAGCATCCACCCAGCAATCCGCCCCAGAAGCTGTAGGTCCGATGAAAGAAGGCGGGCGTAAGGGAAAAACTGAAATCAAAGACTTTGAATTTTCCCGCCGACGCTCCAAGCGCGCTCACCGCCGGCCACCCGCCGGGAATGAGGTGCAGAATGACAAAGAAGCTGGCAAGAGCCCCGCCGAGATAAAGAACCATCTGAACGACATCGGTCCAGATAACAGCCGTCATGCCGCCCTGAAACGTATAAAAAAGCGTGAGCGAAACGATCACGACAATGGACGCGATCTCGCCCGTTCCCAACACCACGGAGATGACGATAGAGACCGCAAACACACGAACGCCTTCAGCCAGA
>JAFAMM010000098.1 GCA_019233375.1 Acidobacteriaceae bacterium | reverse complement strand
GGATAGACATGACCTGAACACCCACAACAAGCGCAGAGAGTAGGGTTCGGACCCAACGCGCTTTCAAGTTTTGAATAACTAATTTCGTGATCATGTCTATGGTTGGCGGGCGAGGAAGTCGCGGGCGACAGCCTCTACGCTCTGATGCTCGAGTTGCACGCGCCTGTTCATGGCTCGCATCATGGCCTCGCTGATTCGATTCTGCAGTTCATTCAAACCTCGCGCGACATCGGGTTTTTCGAGCAGCAGCGCCTCCCGAACCACATAACAGGCCTGATATGGCGGAAAGGCATGCCGGTCGTCGGCAAGAACAGAAAATGTGGGTTCGCTCAGTTGAGCATCCGTCGAATTACCGGCTGCCATATCAACGGAGTTCTCCTGTAACGCTTGGTACAGAAGACCTAAATCCATGCTCTTCGGGTTGCCCTGCCAGCGCATATCATAGGCGGCATCCAACCGCTGCAGGCCGTCGGGCCTCGTCAGAAACTCGTAGCCGATACCCAGCCGCCACGTTCTTCGCGCGGCCGATGACAACGTGGGCGAGGCCAACATCACAGCATCGGCACGGCGCACCACCATCGCAAACGTATCATTGAACCCGAGCGGCTGAAGCCAGATAAGGTGAAAGCGCGATCGGTAAGCCGCCTGCACGGCCCTATACGTCTGTTCCGGATCACCGGGAGTCTTGATTTTGAGAACGACAGTTGCGGCTGTGCCGGTGTATTCGGGATAGAGATCAATACCTCCATTCTCTATCGCCTGCTGAGTCAGCAGTGTCCCGCCCAAACCAAACTTGCGCCTGACAGAGACATGAAGCTTCCGCTCGAGCTGCTGGGCGGCGATTTCTGCGAGCAGGTATTGCTCAGTGAAATTTTTGCATCCGACCACAACATCGGCTCGGGGTGTGCAGGAGCACAGCAGCACCAAAGCAAGAAAGCCGCATCGCATCCTTCTCATACCGGGGCGATCTTGCGCTCGAGCAGTGACATGCCGGCATCCGCAAGCAACGCCAGACCGGCGGCGGGAATTGCGCCAGCCAGGATTTCGAGTGTGTTGACGGACGCGACACCTCGAAATATGAGTTCGCCAAGTCCCCCTCCGCCAATGACAGCGGCGATCACCGCCGTTCCGATATTGGTAACCAGCGCAATGCGAATGCCCGCGAGGATCGTAGGAGCGGCCAGGGGCAATTCCACAAGGCGCAGTATCTGAGGGTCGGTCATTCCCATGGCGATCGCTGCTTCGCGTACGGGAGGCGACACGCTCGTTATGCCAACAATCGTGTTTCGAAGGATCGGCAGAAGCGAGTAGAGTACGAGCGCAACCATGGCGGTGTGGCGGCCGATTCCGCCGATATATGGAATCGGCAAGAGAAAACCGAAAAGCGCCAGGCTCGGGATGGTCTGGAGTACGCTAGCGGCCGTGACAGAGAGTCTACGCACCGTAGCATGCCGCGTGCCGAGAATGCCGGCCGAGACGCCGATCAGGATTGCCACGGAGCACGATACGCCCACCAGGATGATGTGTTCGCCAGTAAGCTGCAACACATCGCCAAGCAGCGTTCTGATAACGGTGGGATCCACGGATGCGGGCTCGGTTCAAGGCTGCGATGGGCCAACGTCAGAGTTATTCGGATCGTGGAGCGTTTGATGAGTGCTGACCGAAAACAGATGACACTTGTCCAATTGCTCCTTGAACCGAAAGCGCGCATGGACGAAAAGGGCGGCCCGGGCGTCCCCGCTCCCATCTACAGACTTGGTAATCCACACGCCATCGGGCTGTCGTTCCTGGATCAGATGAAGCCAGAAGCCCTTATGCAGGTTCGCTACGAGCCCGCCGCCCAGCTTCACGTCTTTGATTGTTTCGAACCGCAATTCGGCGACCATTCCGGACTCTTCATCGATCCAGATTCGCCCGTTCAACGATTCAGCGAATCTCTCTTCCAGGTTTCGCGGATGAAAGGCGGGATCTCCCGAGAGATCGTACATCAGTATGCTCCGCTTGAAATTCGATGTCCGCCGTCCGCTTGAAAGTCTCACTGCTCTCAGGAACACATCGACTTCTTTTTCATCGTGCGCTCTCGATTTCTCCGCTTGCTTGGGATCGCTATACTTCCTGACCTCCTTATCAACCTTCTGCTGCTCCTTTTTCGCTTCGGCCGGCGAAAGCGGTCTGCCGTTCTTCTCAAGCGTGTGATCTATTTCGACACCTTTGACAAAGAACTGTTCTTTCAAGCTGGACTCCTGCTTCTTGATCGAACCATCGCTGTTCAGCTCCTGGCCTTCGTCTCGAACCATACAGGAAAAGTTTTCGAGGTCCTTTTCGGAAGTCTTCATGGCCGACATGACTCGCCGCTTCATTTCCTGACCGTCTGGCACGGGCACATCCGGCCCCGTCTGCTGGCCCTGGTATACAGCTGCGAGCAGCAGCAGTGCCAATGGCGTCACTGACATGCACCCTGCGTGGTGGTTTTGGGCAATGTGTCTAGAAACGCCCGCGCAACGGGAGTCTTAACGCTGAAAAACTCTTGGGGCGTAACAATCGTTTCGAGAACTCCGGCGTGAAGCACCGCGATTCTTGTTCCGAGCGCGAGAGCTTCGAGAAGATCATGAGTAACGAATACGGAGGCGAGATGATAGCGGGAGCGCAAGTCAAGAAACTGCTGTTGCATCTCGCGGCGGGTGAGCGGGTCCAGAGCGCCAAACGGTTCGTCAAACAGGAGTAAAGCTGGCTCGGCCGCGAGCGCTCTCGCCACAGCGACTCTCTGCATCTGTCCGCCTGAGAGCTGGCGTGGCCGCCGGGACCCGAAAGTCGCGGGGTCGAGCCCGACCTGCTGCAGCAGTTCGCCGACGCGCTGGCGTTGTCTTTCGGCCGGCCAGCGCAGCAGGCGTGGAACGAGGGCGACGTTTTCCGCGACAGTCCAATGGGGAAGCAACCCGAAATCCTGAATCACATAGCCTATCCGGCGGCGGAGCACGATAGGATCGAGCGCCCGGACCGGCTCCCCATCGAGATAGACGTCCCCGCCGGTTGGGTCCAGCATGCGGTTGATCAGCCGCAGCGCTGTCGTCTTTCCCGAACCGCTTTGCCCAAGAAGGACAAGCGTTTCACCGCGCTCCAGATCAAAGCTGAGCCGGTCCAGAATGGAGCGCCCTGCGACAGAGTAGCTGACCTCGCGAAATGACAGATAAGGCAGATTATTACCCTTGGCATCCATTATGGGCATGGGATAATCGATGGAGTTGGGTTAGGGGCTATTCAAAGTGGAGCAACTCCTAGTACAATCACGTACAATAGGGTTCGCTTGTTAAGCGCTTTCGCGACCTATCCCGTGCGGCTTTTACCTGTTTGGTGATTCCGTTAATGCCGTATCACATACAACCGTTGAAACAGTTCGTGGTTCGTCCCGCGCTGCCGCCGAACCTCGCGCGCCTCCTGGAACTGGCGTACAACCTGCTCTGGAGTTGGGACCATACAATCCGCTCCCTGTTCCGCCGCCTGGACCCGGCGCTTTGGAAGGAGTGCAATCACAACCCTATCCAGTTCCTCGGGCGCATACCGCAGGAGCGCCTGGATCGTGCTGCCGCTGACCCCCGATTTCTCTCGCTTTATAAACGCGCTTGCGAGCGGTACGACAGTTACCTGCATACGGCGGCGCCAACCCCAGCAACACCTCGCATTGCATACTTCTCGATGGAATACGGGCTCCTCGATTGCATGCAGATCTACTCGGGCGGCCTCGGAATTCTTTCGGGCGACCACATGAAGGCGGCAAGTGACGGCGATTTCGCGCTCACGGGCGTCGGGTTGTTATACCAACGCGGTTATCTTCAGCAATATTTAAACCCCGACGGATGGCAGCAGGAGCGGACTCCGCTGAATGACTTCTATACGCTGCCAGTGCGGCCTGTCGTGAACGCAAAGGGAGACGACCTGATTGTCAGCGTCGCACTGCCCACCGGCGAAGTGGCAATCAAGGTATGGCACATCGATATCGGGCGTCTGAAACTATATCTGCTCGATACGAACATCCCGCAGAACACACCGGAGCATCGTGACATCACCGATCAGCTTTACGGTGGCGATATTCACAAGCGCATCCGTCAGGAAATCGTACTGGGTATCGGGGGGCTGCGGGCGCTCAAGGCGCTTGGGATTGAGCCGACCGTTCATCACATGAACGAAGGCCATTCTGCTTTTCTTGCCATTGAACGTGTTCGTGTGCTGATGCACGAGTGCGGTCTTACTTTTGAGCAGGCGTTGGAGGCCACGCGCGTGAGCAATGTTTTCACGACGCACACCTCGGTTCCGGCCGGTATCGACCTGTTCGACTCAAGTCTGGTATACGACTACTTCCACCGTTACTGCGAGCACGCGGGCATCCCATTCGAAAAGCTGCTGGCACTGGGGCGCAAGAATCTGCAGGATCCGTCAGAGCGCTTCTCAATGGCAGTGCTCGCTCTGAAAACATCAGCATTTCGCAACGCCGTCAGCGCGCTGCACAAGTTCGTATCGCAGGAGATGTTTCAGGATTTGTGGCCGCGGCTGCCCGTGGACGAAGTGCCTATTACTTCCGTTACGAACGGTGTCCACGTGCCGACCTGGATCAATGGCGATCTGGCCGCGCTCTACGATCAATATCTGCAGCCCGATTGGCGTGAACGGCTGGAAGAACCGAGGATGTGGGAACTCGTACATGAGATCCCGAACCAGGAACTCTGGGAAGTGCATCGCAGGAGGCGGCGGCGCATGGTTGCATTTGTGCGCGAGCGTGCCGTCGCCTCCGCACAGCAGCGAAAAGCCTCAGCAGCGGAAATACGCCGTTTGCAGGAAGTGCTTGACCCGGATGTACTGACAATCGGGTTTGCGCGCCGCTTTGCAACGTATAAGCGGGCAACTCTGTTATTTCGAGATGTAGCCCGATTGAAGAAGATTCTAAATAATCCGAAGATGCCGGTGCAGATCGTGATTGCCGGCAAGGCTCATCCTAAGGACCACCCGGGGAAAACGCTGATTCGCGAAATCTATACGATGTCGCGCGACCCCGAGATCGCCAAGCGCCTCATCTTTGTCGAAGACTATGGCATTCAGGTCGCACGTGAAATGGTGCAGGGCGTCGATCTGTGGCTGAACAACCCGCGGCGCGGTGAGGAAGCTTGCGGCACCAGCGGGATGAAGGCATCGATGAACGGCGTCCTCAACCTGAGTGTACTCGATGGATGGTTCGACGAAGCGTATGAGGTGTCGGGCGGCTGGGCCGTCGGCGATCGCGCACCATACGCAGAAGATCAGGACGATATGCATGCGAGCGCGATTTATTCGACCCTCGAAAACGAGATCGTCCCGCTGTTTTATGCGAACCAGGATTCGGACTACGAATTCCCGTTCGAGTGGGTCCGGCGTATGAAGACCTGTATAGCGCACATTACACCGCGCTATAGCTGCGGACGCATGGTGGCGGAGTACATGTCGGAGTTGTATCAGCCCGCCCACCAGCTGTGGCAGAACGTGTCCCGCAACAATTTCAGTGAAGCCCGGCAGAAGAGCGATTGGGATTCGCGTTTGTGGCAAAGTTGGGACCGCGTGAAGTTTATAGACTTCGGTGAGGGCCCGTCGGATCAGGTGATGAGCGGATCGGCAATCCCGGTACGGGCAACCGTAGAGCTCGCTGGTTTAAAGCCGTCGGAAGTGCGCGTCGAAGCCGTAATTGGGCCCATCGGAGTCAACGGGCAGCTGCAGAGCACGTATGCGCTGCCGCTGAACGCCGTAGAAGAAAAAGGGACGGCGGTGGTGTTTGCCAACGAGTTTACGGCACAACAAACGGGCCGTGTGGGTTATTCCATTCGCGTTAGCCCAAACCACTTCGAGAATCCGCTGACTCGCCCATGCAATGCGCCTCTAAAATGGGTTTCAGACTAAATTTGAGCTGCGAGGCCTACATTTTCGGCGGCGGCACTAGCGCGGAAATCAAATCCGTGGTACATACAAACTAGGTGTAAGCGAGGCCTACGTTTACTTCCTACCGATAACTTGTAGCTTCTCTCTTCACCGTAATCCAGCCTCTGAAGTCTCGTCTTTCGGGTGAGTCTGGAATTTAAATCAGATGTTCGTTTGGTCACCCAGCGTTCACGAACGAAATCCTCGTGCGTCGGCTGGTGATTGGACTTCAAGGAGCCGCTCCACACATGGACGGAGATCGAAAATACCGGCAGCACGGTTACCAGGATTCTGACCGGGCAGCAGCCTCTTACCGGCAAGAACGGGTAAAGCCGCAAGGGCCTAAACCACCGATCGACATAACCGGCCCTAAACTGCCGCGGCTGGTCCAGAACGTCGTGGCTTCGCGCTGCTTCAACTGTGCGGTCGCTCTCGCACCCGGAACTGACTTCAAAGGCGCCTGCCCGAAATGCGGCGCCGCTCTGCACTGCTGCAAGCAGTGTGTGCACTTCGATTCGTCAACGCGTTTTCAGTGCGTGAAGCCGATTCCGGTGCGCATTCCCGTAAAGGACCAGGAGAACAGTTGCGAACTTTTCGCGCCGCGCGTCACGGTGGCAAGAGACGTTCAGCCTTCAGCTGGTGTTCCGAAAACGAGCGACAACGGTAACGTCATAGCGCCCCGCAGCGCGAATGATGCGCGGGCCGCGTTCGACAGCCTTTTTAAGAAATAGCGGCGCACCCGTTGTGCGGCCCTCGGTACGGCCCTAGCGGCGCCGGGACTCGCCTTCCTTCCGAATGGCCTCTTCTAAAATCAAAAAAAAATCCACCGCCGCAAAGACCACTGCCGTACCTCGACAGGGAGCGGTTCCATGTTTGATTATCGTCGTGCTGGTCCTCATCGTTGTAGCGGTACTGCTTTATTTCGCTCTGCGCACTGTTTAGCGACGTACGGCTGACCGCCGCGGAAAGCAGTCCTTTTTGTAGGTGAAAGCGCGCTCAGGCACGGCTAGACTTAGAATCGCTCATGAGAACAGACGGCAGACTCCCCCAGCAACTTCGTCCGACCAGGATCACGACGGACTATCTCGTGACAGCGGAAGGCTCGGTCCTGATCGAGGCCGGCAACACCCGTGTGTTATGTGCCGCGTCAATCGAAGACACGGTACCCGCATTTCTTCGCAATAGCGGCA
>JAFAMM010000382.1 GCA_019233375.1 Acidobacteriaceae bacterium | reverse complement strand
GCCGCAGGATCCGTACGGCACCGGCCTCTGCAAGGATCGGTGCGAAGAGAATACAAACAGTAACAGCTTCGCCGTTGGGTACACATGGGTCATTACACCGACAACCACTTTCAACCTGAACGGCAGCTTCGGGCGCTTCACCTACCTGCGCACGCCTAAGAATGAGGGCTTTGATGTCACTAAAGAGGGCTGGCCGGCAGCTTATAACGGCGCGGTTCCGGACATCGAACGCAATCCACTCACACCTTGTCTCGCCATCAGCGACCCAACAATCAGCTGCAGCCAGGGCCAAAGTGCGATCGCTGACTACGACACGATGTATAACCTCTCTCCACAGGCGACGATGGTGCGCGGACGGCACACGATCGTATTTGGTGGTCAACTCCAGTACACCTATGACAACTATCTTCAGACCAACAATGGAGGTGGAATCATCTCGTTCAACGGTTCCTGGACGCAGAGCCTGGCGCGGAATGCGACGGGCGCGACGGGCGGAATTGATAGCGCCGATTTTCTGCTGGGTTACGGCCTCGGTGCCGGCGCTGCGTTCGGTAATCAGACTACTGGAAGCGTGGTTATTTCCCAGCCGGTCGCCGGCAAAGAGACCTATCGTGCGCTGTACGTTGCCGATAATTGGCACTTCAGTAGTAAGCTGACTTTCAACCTGGGGCTTCGGTACGAGCTGCAGGGGCCATGGTCGGAGCGTTACAACCGGCTGACCTACTTCAACCCAAAGGTAATTAATTCTTCCGTTACAGGCTGCAGCGGCGCTGCAGGCAGCCCCTGTCCCGGCGATCTCTTCCTGGTGCAGACGGGCGCCAACAGCAGCAGGAACAATCTGCCGCTGATTAAAGATAATTTCGCGCCGAGGGTGGGGTTTGCCTACAGCCCGGATACGAAAACGGTTCTCCGCGGCGGATACGGAATTTTCTTCATTCCCAATTTCGTCTCGTTCGGCGTGAACCCATATGTTGATGTCCTAAACAGCGGGACTTCGACGTTTTTCGCCAGCATCAATCAGGGATTAACACCCTCGAGCACGGTAAACGCAAGCAACTGTACATTATCAACAGGCGGAGCCTTCAGTTGCGCAACCCAAGGCCCATTCGGCCCAACGCTCGTGATCCCACCCGGGCGAAAGCCGCAGCCCAACGTCTCCGTCTACGGCTTAAACCAGACGCCTCTAAGCGCCACTGGGTACACAGTGCAGAAGTCACAATACAACCAGCAGTGGAACCTGGATCTCCAGCGTCAGCTGCCAGGTGGCTTCTTCGCCGATGTCGCCTACGCCGGGGCGCACGGCGTCCATCTCCCGCAATTCAACACCCAAATCGATCAGATTCCGGATAACTTCATCAGTCAGGCGGAATCACAGTATTTGGCGCGTCAGCCTGTGACTATTGCGCAGCCCGTGTCGGGCTATCCGTTCAGTTTAAATCTGCCGGGCAGCTTGGGGTCAGGGCATCTCATTCAGGGGCAGCTCTATCGTCCGTTCCCAGAGTACAGTGGATTGAATTTGCAAGGCTACGGCTGTTGTGGCAGCAGCTACAATGCTCTGCAAGCAACAGTGACGCGGCGTTTCTCCGGCGGTGGAACCATTCTGGCGGCTTACACCTGGGCCAAACTGATGAGTAACACCGACACGCTGACGTCATGGCTCGAAGGTGGAACAACGGGCGGCGTCGGCTCAATTCAGGATTGGAATAATCTCAAAAACGATTGGTCGATCTCATCCCAGAATGTGGCGCAAAGGTTCGTAGTGAGTTATGTGCTCGATTTCCCCTTCGGCAGAGGTCAGAGATACCTCAACAGCTTAAACGGCTTCGGGAACAAACTGGTGTCCGGCTGGGGCGTTGATGGCGTTACGACGGTACAGACGGGTTTCCCTGTGAAGATCAGCGAAGCAAACGGCACACCCCTTTCGTCATTAGGATTGGGCATCGGTACACTGAGACCAAACGTGACTGCAAACTGTCCCGAAAGTATCTCCGGCAGCGACGGGCGCCGGCTGAATGAATGGTTCAATACAGCCTGTTTTACCGCGCCTCCCGCGTACGGGTTCGGCTCTGAAGCGCGCGTGGATCCCGTTCTACGC
Organism: Acidobacteriaceae bacterium; assembly: GCA_019233375.1. Lineage (GTDB taxonomy): Bacteria > Acidobacteriota > Terriglobia > Bryobacterales > Bryobacteraceae > Bog-105. The sequence continues at coordinate 6,769 of JAFAMM010000382.1, read as the reverse complement.
ATGGACGGACCCGCTAACTTCGACTTCGCCATATTTAAGATCACGACCTTCGGGCCAAATGAGAGGATGAACATACAGTTTCGAACCGAATTTTTCGACTTGTTCAATCATCCCCAGTTCGGTCCCCCGAATGGCTCGGCCGGCAGTACAAGTTTCGGAATTGTAAGCAGCACGGTCAATAATCCTCGTCTGATCCAATTTGGGCTTAAGTTCGCCTTCTGAGGGATTCAGCGGCGTTCGGTATCCTCAATAGCTGAGGATGAAACATCATGCGGCTGCGTGCCGTTTCGGCAGACGCGACTTTTTTCGTTTGGCAACGGCAACTGCGGTTACACCTATTTTTGACGCTCGGAGTCCGCGCGGGCTCGACTTCACGCTTCAGAATTCACCCACTTCGCAGAAGTATCTGATAGAGACCATGCCAGGCGGTGTGGCGCTGTTTGACTACAACAATGATGGCCTGCTCGATATATTTCTTGTAAATGGCGGCCGCGTTGCTGACCCGATGACGCGTCCCGAGGCCTTCTACCGCGAAGACCCGCGGTACTGGAACCGCCTTTTCCGTCAGAACAAAGACGGCAGTTTTACCGACGTTACGGCGGCTGCGGGGTTGCAACACGCGGGCGCGGGAAACTACGGAATGGGTGTAGCTGTTGGCGACTACGATAATGATGGGCATCCCGACCTGTTCGTTACGAGCTATGGCAGGAACATCCTGTATCACAACAACGGTGATGGGACGTTTACCGACGTAACTGCCAAGACCGGAGTAGGGGGCGGAGGCTGGTCCGTGTCGGCCGGATTTTTCGATTTCAACAATGATGGTCTGCTGGATCTCTTCGTCACCCGCTACATGGATTGGGACACGCGTCGCAGCAAAACGTGCGGCGGAGCCTGGCGGACGTACTGCCCGCCCGCAGAGTTCCCAGCCACGACGAATCTGCTGTATCGGAATCGCGGCGATGGAACGTTTGAAGATGTCAGCGAGAAAGCCGGCATTACGGCCAAACGAGGGCGTGCTCTGGGTGTAGCATTTGCCGACTATGACGGCGATGGGCTAACCGATATTTTTGTAGCCAATGACGGAATGGAGCAGTTTCTTTTTCACAACAACGGCAATGGCACGTTTACCGAGTGCGGGCTGGACGCCGGCACTGCACTGTCGGCAGATGGCAAGCCACTTTCGGGCATGGGCGCCGTGTTCCAGGATTATGACAACGATGGATTGCCGGATGTTCTCGTGACGGTGCTGCCGCGCGAGATATACGGCCTTTACCACAATGACGGTAAAGGCTTGTTCACGAGCCGAAGCCTTGAAACAGGTCTCGGAGCGCTCACCTCGGGCAGCGCTGGCTGGGGTGCCGGCCTTGAAGATCTTGACAACGACGGCTGGAAGGACCTGCTCGTCGCGCAAAGCCATGTTCTCGACAATGTGGAAGCGATCGATCACTCCCTGCATTACCGCGAACTTCCGCTGTTGGCGCTGAACCATAATGGGCGGTTCGAACGGGCGGCGTCCGGGGTTGCCATTCCTCTTGCAGGCCGCGGCCTGGCGTTCGGCGATTTGAACAATGATGGCTGGCTGGACGCAGTGATGACGGTTCTCGGCGGGCCGCCTGTTGTATTGATGAATCGCGGCGGCAGCGAACACTGGCTGTCCGTCACGCTGCGCGGCACAAAGAGCAATCGGGATGGATTCGGCGCACGTGTCAGCGTGGCGGGGCAAACCCGGTTCGCAACCGCATCAGGAAGTTATGTTTCGTCCAACGACAAACGGCTTCATTTCGGCCTGGGATCTCAAACAGCGGCCAACGTGCAAGTCTTATGGCCTTCAGGAATCCAGCAGACCATTAGCAACGTTCGCGCGGATCAATTTCTTGAAATTACCGAACCGGAGCAGCGCTGATGCACGGCCTCCTGGCCCTGTTGCTCGCATTTCAAAGCGTGTCGCCCGAAGCCGCCGAACATATGAAGGCGGGAGTTGAAGCGCACCGCCAAAAGCAGTTCGAAACCGCCATCGCCGAATTCAAGAAAGCGACAGAGAGTGATCCCACTCTGGCCGAAGCATTCGCTGACCTTGGCGAAGAGTATATGCAGGTTCATAACTACGGCGCGGCGATCGCGCCGCTCAAGCGGGCTCTGGAATTGAACCCGGACCTCGATGAAGTCCATTTGCAGTTAGGCTACGCATTGTTATCGCAGGGCTATCCTGCTGAAGCGATGCCGCATCTCGAGCGCGCTCACGCCGTCGAGGCACTGGCCATCGCACAAATAGAAACCGGGCATTACCAGGAAGCGATCGTGAATCTAAGTGCCGCGCTGGCCAAACACCCTGGCGAGCCCGACCTGTTGTATTACCTGGGACGGGCGAGCGGCCTTCTCTCGAAGCAGTCAATCGATACGCTCATAGCAGCGTACCCGGATTCCGCGCGCACGCATCAGGCCATGGGAGAAAACTATTTCGTGCTGCGACAGATGCCGCAGGCTGAAAATGAGTACCAGGCCGCGCTGAAGGAGCGTCCGGATATTCCAGGGCTTCACCTTGAACTCGGGCTGGTGTATGCCGGCGCAGCACAGTGGCCCAAAGCGGAGGAAGAGTTTCGGGCCGAGACGAAGTTGCAGCCTGGCAATGCCGAGGCAAGCTACCGTTTGGGCACTGCGCTACTGGAGCAAGGGAAGGTACACGAGGCGCGACAAGAACTCGAACGCGCGGATCGTCTGCGGCCCGACATGCCCGAGACGCTGTATTCGCTTGGCAAAGCAGCGATGCTTGACGGTGATACTGCCGCTGCTGAACAGGCGTGGACGCATTTGCTCTCAATAGAAAAAGACAGCTCGCTCGCGGCGCAAGCGCATTTTGGTCTTGCGGGTATTTATCGCAAACAGGGCAAGACATCGCAAGCGGCAAACGAGATGCAAGAGTTCAGGAAATTGCAGAAGTCAAATCCGCAGCCGGAAGACAAGCCCAAGTAAGAGCGGTTCGCTGGGTCAGCTTTGCTCGGCGATCAGTGCGCAGACGCGCCGAGCTGGGCGGCAAGGCCGGAATCGAGTTCGGCAGCCAACGAAACAAACTGTTTTGCCCCGCCTTCCTCGCCCTCCTGTTTGAGCGCGACGCCGAGACGGTAATTGAGCATCGCTGAGAGCGGATCCACCAGCAGGCCTTGTCGAAACACTTCGATCGCGGCCGTCATGTCGCCCGATGAGGCAAGCACGGCACCCAGGCTTTCATACGCACCAACAATATCGGGTTCGAGTTCAATGGCATGGCGGAATGCTTCGATTTGGCTACCCGGCTGGTTGCCCAACGTCAGGGCATACCGGTATTGCGCGAACGCATCGGAGGGATACGATTGAGCAGCGAAGGCCAGGATATAAGCAGCTCGCGCCGCGTCGCCGGCTTCCCCAATTTCTGTGGCCACGAAGATGTGAGCACGCAGGAAATAAGGATAGACTTTCAGCGCCGCTTGCGCCTTTGCGATCGCGCCTTTTCGGTCGCCGGTCATACGCAATCGGACAGCATCCAGAAAGAGCTGGTTGGCTTGCCATCTGAAATCGCGCGGCAGACGGTGCAGAATGACATAGCGGCTTCCCTGCTCGATAATGCCGCTGGTTTCTCCGTACCACAGGTGCGCAGCCGCATCGGCTAGATGCGGGTCCATCTCAGATGTCTCCACGTTGCCTATGTATCCGCCGGCGGAGGCTGTGGGATCTACCGACATTTGGTGCGCGACATCATAGAAGGGCTCGCCCGAGGCGAGGCGCTGACGCGCGACTTCCGCCTTGCCGCGATCGTCCGTAGCAATGATCTCCAGATACTCGCGCTTAGGCGCGACAAGGGAGCGCAAACTGGTGTCATTTTTTTCGGCTTTCGCGCCTTGCTCGGGATGCACAGCGATCCAGTGATCCGCGACGCTGAATTCATTCACTTGAGCAGACGGCATGTGGCATCCGGTGCAGCCGGAACTCGCGTTGACCGGGCAGATGGAGGCGTGCCGCGGATTCGCAGCCGCGTGACAGCGGACGCAGGTCTTCGTCGACCGCTCGACAAGGCCGGAGGCGTCGCCATGCGGATCGTGGCAATTAGTACAAGTGACGAGGCCGCCGCTTTGCTGGAAGCATTCAGAATGCTGAAGCGCGGGAACCTGGCTGGACACCAGGAGATCGCCCGGTACAGGATCTGCGTGATTGATGTTGCTCAGGCCGGTATGGCATTGGGCACAAACCTCGATGGATTTCGGACCGGCGAGCGATTTGGGTTGAATGGGCTGCCGGCCGGGAGCGGTCAATGAGTCCACGTGCTCGGCCGCAGGTCCATGACAACTTTCACAGCGAACTCCGCCCTGCGCGCCCGCCCCCAAAGTGCCGGGTTGTCCGTGACAGCTCAAACACTTCTGTTCAAACGCGGGACTCAGGACACGGCCGAGTGCATTTTCCAAGGTGACCGGTTTTTCTGATTGAAATCCGGGCGACAGGACCAGTGACCCATGCGGCGAGTAAGCGTAACGAGCTTCGATTAACGCTGGACGAGCGAGCGGAATGCCGTCTATGTCGCGAATTCGGGCGAGAAAACTGATGCCGTGGCGTTTCCCGCCGATTACAGCTTCAACAGGCAGAACGGTCTTCGCTCCGAGCGGACCGGTTACGGAATACTCCAAACTTGTCCCGGAACTGCGCACTTCGTAGACGAGCGCGGGATCGGGACCTTCGATTTTCTTTTGCTCGAAACCCGGAGGCAACGGCAACGTGACACCCGCGTTCCATGTCTTTGCCATCGCGGTGGTGCTCTGCGCGACAGCAATGTTTTTGTGGCATTTCGCGCAGACCTCCGGGCCTCCGTAACGCGGAGTTTCTGCGTGTGCCCCAGCGGAAAGCCCAACTGGCGCCAGCAGCGCCGCGAATGCACAAGCGATCGGCAAAAAGCGACGCGGCGCGTTGAAGAGGGGCTTACTTGATTCAAAAGCGCCAGAGTCGAACACGATACTCAGTTCGTGCCGCCTACTCGCAGCGAAACGAAACTCACTTGTAGGGGTACATTTTCTGTGGGCTGGATGTGGATGCGCAGCAGTACCTGCCAGTCCGAGGGCATTGAGCCGTTTTTTCGAGCGGCGCGCAGTTGCTCATACACTGGCCGCATGCGATCCGGGTCGCAGAAAAAATCGCCCACGCCCGCAGTGCCGGCGCTGGTAAGCCCGGCGATTAATAATTGCCGCGAACCTGAAGGCAAGTGCGCCATCCAGATGAGCCCATAGTCCTCCAAAACGTTCCCGGCAATCGAACGATTGTAGGTCTTTCGTTCGCCGGAGAGCGGCCGGGCATTCGTGATCGCGTCATGCTCCATGGTGAAGTTGGATCGTTCCATGCTTTCCTGCACCCACGAACTCATCTGTGGCGCGCCGAGCAGAATCAGATGAACATTGCGCGCTGAGGCCCAGTTCAGGAAACGCGCCTCAGTGACGCGGACAGGACGGCCGATTTGGCGCATCAACTGGCCGAGATTGAAGGCTGATATCGCCTCGCCCATTCCCGTGTAATCCTGGTCCGCAAGGGTCAGAAAGTGGAACGGATACTTCGCCTGCACATCGTTTGCCGAGGGGTTCAAGATCTTCTCGATTTCGGAGGGCACACGCGCGTTCAGCGTAGACGGCCAAGTAGGACTTGCGGAATTATTGCTTGCCACATAAAGCAACACGCGAGGATTACTCAGCGCAACTTCCGTTTCGTGTCCGCTGTCTGTAGCGATGGGGCCGAGCAATTCGCGGTAGAAGGCGTAACGCGCGTCCGTTTTGGCCGAAGGGCGGTAGATTAAATGGGCCGACGCCATTCCCATTGCCCAGCCGGCCACAAGGAGGATGAGTAACAGAGCAATTTTGCGGAAGCGCAGACCATTGGGGTTCGCCGTCTGCGGACCGGTCCGTGCGGCAGACGACACAAACCGATCGTCTTCCCTAGCGTCCTCAAATCCGGCGAATTCGGGAATATACGATCCGGCCGGCATCTCAATCCGGCAAGCATGCGTACCATTGCATTCCGCGTAGTACTGCATGAGGCGTCTGCGAACGTCGCTGGCGGTTACCCGTACTATGGAGTCGCCGCCGGTATCGTAGGAAGCATCGCGGCTGAAAACATCAATGCCGAGACTTCGCTCCTTCAGCCGCTCCCAGTTCCCCGCAAGCGCACATTCAACTACGTGCCGGAGAAACTCTTGACTTCGGCGGCTCCCTTTAAAGGCGGTGCTGTTCAGAATCTCTCGTAGATGGGCTCTGATCAGGTTGGCGTGGGGTAGGGCACCCGCGATCCTCGCGATCGCGGCGTTGTGACTAGCTTGATCACGCTTGCCTGCCACCCCCGAAAACCCCCGAGAGAGCATATCACAGGATTAGCGGCACCGGATTCGCCCCTCCGCGCCTCGGTGATGTACGGGGGCTCCGTAGGCCTGCGAGTTAACCGTGGGTAACCGATACACACAGCCGTTAGTACTCAAGAACCAACGGATTCAGCAACATAGAGCCTACGTTAGAGACGTATCTAGCGTTGCCACGCGACTCTCGAACAGATATCGTCTTCGCAGTTCAACAATCTTCGGCTCTTCTCGCTCCAGGTCCAGACTGGGAGCTGGAGGGTCGGAGTGCGGATATCTTCACTTGGGGTTAAAAATGCCACATCTCAGTAGAAGTTGGCTTGTTTGTGCAGGGGCAATGCTTCTTTCTGTTCTTATACCGCGGTCTGGTCTTGCCCAGGCTGTGTACGGGTCCCTCGCCGGAACTGTTCG
>JAFAMM010000344.1 GCA_019233375.1 Acidobacteriaceae bacterium | reverse complement strand
CGCGCGCGGTGATGTGAACACCGTGGCCGCACATCGCGCGGGTCTCGCCTCAGCCCCGCCGCGAGTACACGACCTGTACCGTGCCGTCGCATTACACGCCGTCGATATGAGCCGCCGGCGCGGTCTTTCCGTCGACATTATTGCGGTGCTCGAGGAATCCCTGCGCGCATGATCACTAAAAAGCCCGAGCGCGTGAGAGTCCCTCAGCTTCTGACCATGAAGCAGAAAGCTCAGAAGATTACCATGCTCACGGCTTATGACGCCACCATGGCAAGCCTGCTGGATCGCGCCGGAGTTGATGTCCTGCTGGTTGGCGATTCGCTCGGGACCGTCATTCTCGGCTACGACACCACTCTGCCCGTGACGCTCGAGGCCATGATCCATCACGCGCGCGCTGTCACCAACGGCGCACAACGCGCGCTGGTCGTCGCAGATCTGCCTTTCCTCACCTACCAGGCAAGCATCCCCGAAGCCGTCCGCAACGCCGGGCGGCTGCTGCAGGAGGGCGGTGCCGCTGCCGTCAAGATGGAAGGAGGCGTCCCCATCGCCGATGCCGCACAACGTCTTGTTGATGTGGGCATTCCGGTCATGGGTCACATCGGCCTGACGCCGCAATCGGTTCATTCGCTCGGCGGATTCCGGCCCGTAGGCAGGACCAGGCCGGAAGCGGAAGCCGTCATGGAAGATGCCCGCGCGTTGCAGCAGGCCGGCGCCTTCGCCATCGTCCTCGAATCCGTGCCGGCGCATGTCGCCGGGGCCATTACGCGCGAACTGAAGATTCCAACCATTGGTATCGGCGCGGGACCTGCCTGCGACGGCCAGGTGCTGGTCAGCTATGATGCCTTCGGTCTCTTCGATACGTTCGTTCCGAAGTTTGTGAAACAGTATGCCCAGCTTGGCGAAGCCATGACGGCCGCCGCCCGGGAATACGTTGCAGACGTGCAAGCCGGGCGCTTCCCGGGGCCCGAGCACACGCGGTCCGACCCACCCCAGGCCAAATGACAGACCTCATAACAAGCGTCCGCGACATGCAAGCCGTTTGCGCCGATGCCCGCCAGCGCGGCCTCACTATCGGTTTTGTTCCAACTATGGGCGCCTTGCATGCCGGCCACGGCGCACTCATGGATCAGGCCCGCGCCGAATCGCAGGTCCTCGCCGTCAGCATTTTCGTCAACCCGCTACAGTTCGACCGGCGGGGAGACTTCGATCGCTACTCGCGCAATCTCCCGCTCGACCGTGAATTCTGCTCGCGCCATCGCGTCGACCTGTTGTTTGCTCCCTCAGCCAAGGACATGTACCCGTTGCCGCCGCGCACTTTCGTCGAAGTCACCGGCATTTCCGAAAGGCTCTGCGGAGAGTTTCGTCCCGGCCATTTCCGCGGCGTAGCCACCGTCGTCGCCAAACTCCTCAACATTGTCCAGCCTCATACCGCCTACTTCGGACAGAAAGATGCCCAGCAGCTCAGCGTAATCACGCGTATGGTCGACGACCTCAACATGCCCGTCAAGATCATCGGCGTTCCCACTGTCCGGGAACGCGACGGCCTCGCCCTCAGCTCACGCAACTCTCGGCTTACACGCGAGGAGCGCGCCGTTGCACCTCGTCTCTTCCAGGCGCTTCAAACCGCTCTCCAGACCATACAATCCGGTTGCTGTAGCGCCGCGCACGTCAGGCAAACCGGTCTTGACGTTTTGAGCCGTGACCCGCGCTTTCGAGTCGAGTATTTCGAGGTCGTCACCCAAGCGGACATGCAGCCCGTACAAGAGATCGACGGGCCCGTCGTCATCGCCGCCGCCGTCTGGCTCGGTGCTACGCGGCTGATCGACAACGTAACTGTGGAGTGTACGCCGCCTATCTATCCGGGGTCTCATTAGCAGCGATATCAGTAGCACCTGACGCAATCAGAACCGCCTTAGCCGCCGTGGACAGATTCTTCGCTCCGTGAATGTTGGCACGGGCGGCGCTTGCCAGGTGCTCGACACGCGCATCTTGAAAATCGGCGTACCCCAGATCGGCATCGCTCAGGTCGGCGCCGTTCAAATTCGCCGCGCGAAGATTTGCTCCGGCGAGATCCGCTTCGCTCAGGGAGGTCTGGCTCAGATCAGCGCCTTCGAAGCCGGCATTGCGAAAGTTTGCAGAGTGGAGATTGCAGTGTGAAAGGTCCGCCCCGCGAAAACCGGCGTCGCGAAGATCCGCCGCTTCCAGATCGCAGCGGGACATGCGTGCGCCTTCGAGCTTCACGCCTTGCAGAAATGCACCCGCCGCATCGACTCCAGTCAGCGAGATCCTGTCCTGATTCAACTGCTGCAATGCTTCGATGCGGCCGCCGCTCCCACCTTTGCCTTGCGAGGTGTTGATGACTTGCCATGCCTGGTAGTGCACCTGGCGCACACGATGCGGAGCATCGATAAAGTAATACACCACGGCAACCAGCACCGACAGGGTACTGAGGTATTCGAGCACTTCAAGGAACGCCCAACGACTCAGCGCCCAAGCCGCCCACTCGCAGAACCATTCGACGCGGAAGAAGAACCGCGCCCAGCCTCGGTTTTTTTGCTGGCTGTACTGCGGCCAGGTGGCCGGCCGGGAGTGCCTTTCCCTAACCAGCATGAATCGTACTTCGGTGCGGAGATGCGGCCGTCGTTGCCTCTGCTTGGCGGCGGCCTATAAACGAGTCCAAAGCGAGGCGGCCCGGACCGAAGATCAACACCATCAGCGAGGCGAACAGGAACGTGTACGCGTCATCACCGTAGAACTTTCCCGGATCGGAAAAGACAGCCAGTAACGCGGGACGGTCCGCGGCAACGTAGGCCACGAACATGTCTCCGGCAAGCAGCAGAGCGGCTAAACGTGACCCGAGCCCCAGCATTAGTAGAATCCCGCCGATCAGTTCAAGCCAGGACACAAATGCCGCATTAAAGCCGGGTGCCGGAATTCCCAGGCTTGTGAAAAAGCCGATCACTTTCGGCAGGTGCTGAATCTTGCCCCAGCCTGTTTGCGCGAACTGCCAGCCCCAATACAAGCGCACCGCCGCCAGAAACGGCGATTCGAGAGATGAGGCATGCTTTGCAAACAACCTATAAGTCCGGCTAAGCATATCTCGAAGTCCTCGCCAGCAAAAGAGGCTCGGGCCTGCAGAACCAGCCTAATTCCGCCCAGTTTGCGAACCATTGCTGAACGCTCGAAATCATATCTGTTCCCCGGCCCTCGTTGTGCGCAAGCAACGCATCCAATGCCTCCCTGAGAGACCTGCCGGCTCCGATAGCTTCGAGTATTTGATACGCTACCGGCTCCAGCCGTTTGTAATACACCGAATCGTCCGAACGGTGCACCGCCAGGTAAACCGCTCCCGGCAGAGGTTTCGCATAGCTGCGCACCCGGCTCCGCGTCAGCCGGTCCTGCGCCGCGTTGCTCGAAGTGTCCTCGCTGTGCTCGCGGTTGTGGACCTCAATCAGCAAATCGTCGACGGCGTATCGGAGCTCGAGCAGCCTTATGTAAGGTTGAAGATTCAGCCGCCCGCCTGCGAGACCACGCTCAAGCTCGGCTGGCGTCAAAGCAGGTTCGCAAGCCGAATCGAACGCCTCTATGTGCGCCCACTCAAGCCGCACCATGTCCAGCGCCAGGCGTTCGGCGGCTCTAATCCATTCCGGATTACGCCGCAACCAGGCCTCAAGCTGCGCACCCAGGTTGCGAAGCGTGAACGAACGGGAGGGACACTCCGCCAGGTACGCCCGCATCAGCCGTTCAAATCGCGCGCGTCCCACCACGGCCCGTAAACCCGGGAAGTCCTCGGCGAAGCACGAGAGAATGCGGAACCAGTACTGCTGGTTGTAGATCTCCAATCGCTCCAGGGAGGACAGCCGGCTATTCGGTTTTACGAGTGCTTCGGCCTCGCGCTCCATCGAGGCTTGATTACGTGCGGAGCGCCGCATCCGATCCCCTCGGCTTAGTGGCTGCATGACAGCCGAACTTAACCGCCGTTGAAATTCCAGCAGTTGGCTCATCGCACCGCCTCCGCAGCCATACGCTCGGACGCCGGCAAAAACGAATATTCGGGAGCGGGCAGATAACGGGTCGCTTTAAGCGCTTCGGCGTGAACCTCTTCAAAGCTTGGTATCTTGTCGTCCCACTCGAGCAGTGTCGCGGTGCGTCCGCAGCGCTCGATCGCACGCGCATACAGCGCCCACACCGGGTCGATCACCGGATGATCATGCGTATCAAGAATATATTTCTCGTACTTTGAATGCCCCGCGATGTGAATCTGCGCAACACGCTCAGCCGGCACTGCGTTCACATACGTGAACGGGTCAAACTCATGGTTCTGAGAGGAGACATAGATATTATTTACGTCCAGCAGAATGCCGCAATCGGCCTGCTCGACAACTTCGTTCAGAAACTCCCACTCAGTCATTTCGGACATGTGAAACTCCGCGTAGCTGCTTACGTTCTCGACCACCACCGGCACCTCCACAAAATCCTGCACCTGCCTGATCTTCTCCGCCGTTAAGCTCGCTGCCTCGAAGGTATAGGGCATCGGCAGAAGGTCATGTGTGTAGCGGCCGTCTACGCTGCCCCAGCATAGGTGATCTGAAAGCCATGGAGTGCCTGTTCGCCTGACGAGAGCTTTCAACCGCCTCAGATGATCGCGGTTCAAAGGTTCGGCAGAGCCGAAGTACATGGAGACGCCGTGTTGCACGACCCGGTACTGCTCGAGAATCCGATCGAGGATCGTGAGCGGCCGTCCGCCATCGATCATGTAATTCTCTGAGATGATCTCAAACCACTCCACCGTCGGCTTTCGCTCGAGGATATGGCGGTAATGGGGAATTCTCAAGCCGATACCGGCCCCATAATCTGTAAATCCGTTGAATCGGTTTGCGGGCATTCGAATAACCTAAAAAAAATAGGAGGCCGGTTTTTCTCCGGACCGGCCCCGTGCAATCAGCGGCTCAGGCGACCTGCGGCGGCTTCGAGCCGTCTGTCGCGCATCCGCCCTTCCCTTTGCAGGAGTTCTTTCCCTTGCAGCCGTTGTCTCCGGCCTTACAACCACCCTGGCCCTTGCAATCGTTCTTGCCCTTGCACGAGTGTTTGCTTCCCTGATCATCGAAAGCTGTGCGGGCAAAAGCGGTCTTACCCGCTCTTGCGCTGTCGGCCGCTGTTCGGGAAGTGGCCCGGATGCCGCTGTTTGACGTTGCTGATTGTGGCGCCGCCTGCAGGCGTGCCGCGGTTCCACCCAAGAGGCCGGAAATAGCAGCGGCCATCACAAGGCTGTTTACAGAGTTCTTCATTGGAGATCCTTCCTGGTTTCTAATGCGAGCGCGGCATTTGCTTGGCCAAGCTCTGTCAGTCCTTTCGAAACTTGCCGCCAGGAGTTACGGTGTTGAGAGCGATTTTTTCCGGTCTGAGGCGCGTGTAAGATGGACCGCCTTACGAGGGGTCCCGGGCCAGGTGGTTCACCGCGCGCGGCGAAAACCTGCCGGAGCAATCAAGACCTGCCAGTAACCCGAGCATGTTTTCTCTGCGCTACGCAGCGTGCCAGCCGCCTGATTGACTGCGATCTCAGCCCTTATTGCGGTGTTCGAGGTTCCAACTGCTATAAAACAAATATGCCGCGTTATGCCGCGATTGATATTGGCAGCAATTCCGTGCGCATGATGGCCGCCGATGTCAGCCACGGCGAGACCCATATCCTGGCCCAGGACCGGCAGGTGACGCGACTCGGCGAAAGCGTTTTTCGCGACGGAAAAGTCAGCAAAGAAGCGCTCGATTTCCTGTGCGCGACGCTCGCCCGGATGTCGGCTGCCTACAGCAGGCTCGACGTCGTCGGCGTTCGCGCCGTCGCTACCAGTGCCGTACGGGATGCGAGCAACCAGCAGGAATTCCTGCAAAGAACCAGCACCGCCATCGGTGCCAACGTCGAGGTGATTTCCGGCCCCGAGGAGGCTCGCCTCATTCATCTCGGTGTCGAGGCGCGCTGGCCGCGGCCTAAGGAACGCACTCTTACCATAGATGTCGGAGGTGGCAGCGCTGAACTCATCATCAGCCAGAACGGGCAGTTGATTGACGCCATTTCCAAGCCTCTGGGCGCGGTTCGTGTTACAGAAATGTTCCTTAAAAGCGACCCGGTGCGCCCGGACGAACTCGGGCGTCTCGACGCATATATCGAAGAGAAACTGAACCCGTTTATCCATGAGCACGGCGCTGAACGCTTTGACCGCGTCTTGGGCACATCCGCCTCCGCCGCGGCGATCGTCTGCGCCGTGAATCAGGTCCCGCGCGCCAAGCGCGACGAAGCGGATCGCATGCGCGCCGGCTCAGGCCAGATTCGCGATCTGCTGCTCACTCTCGCCGCCAGCGATGTGCAAGCCCGGCGCAAAATCACCGGTATCGGTCCGAAGCGCGCAGAGATCATCCTCGGCGGAACCGCGGTCTTCCTTCACGCGCTCGAAATGTTCGGGCAGCGTTCACTGTACTACTGCGCTGCCGGAGTACGCGACGGAATCATTGCCGACCTTGCGGCGCGCTGCGTTGGCCGTGAACTCAGCCAGCTCTCGCGCGAACAGCGCGCTCTCGTGGAAGCAATGGCACGGCGCTACTGTGTCTCCATCAAGCATGTGCGGCACGTAGCCTGCCTCGCTCACCGGCTGTTCGAGATTATGCAGCCCGTGCACCAGCTCGCCCCGCCGGCGGGCAAGTTGCTCGAGGCTGCCGGCTATCTTCACGACATTGGCCACTTTGTTTCCAACACCGGCCATCACAAGCACTCGGCCTATCTCGTCGCGAACTCCGATATGCCCGGCTTTACCGATAAGGAGAGACTCACCATTGCGGCTCTATGCCGCTTTCATCGCAAGTCCATGCCGCAGCCCAGGCATTCGCATTTCGGAGAGTTGGACGCCGATTCCAAGCGGATCGTCATGGCGCTCGCGCCGCTTCTGCGCCTTGCCGATGCTCTAGACCGTGGCCACGAGCAAAAGGTTCGCGACGTGCGAAGTGCCCTTCGCGACGGCAATCTGAGCGTGATCGTGGAAGCCGATTCGGATGCCGATCTGGAGCTCTGGGCCGCCAATGAAGCAGCGGGAGCGTTCCGCGAAAGCTATGGCAGATCCGTCACTCTCGCCCGCGCGAAAGCGGCTCGCTGATAGAAATCGAACCCCTCATGACGCATATTTGCAGCGAGCCGCGAGAAGGCCTGTCGCGATGCTCAGATCGATGTCTGCCACAAGTAAGCCTTCCTGACCATACGGCTGATACGTGAGCAGCGTGCCGTCGGGGCGCACCACCGCCGAAGTCGTCGGTGATCCGGCTCCGGCGCAGTTCACCGTTGCGATATAGCACGTGTTCTCAGCCGCCCGGCACAACATCGCCTTCTCATGAAACGAATTGGCGGGATCCGCGAAAGTAGACGGCCGGTAACTCCCGCCTTCTGCTTCATGAAAATGAGGATGGAACACGAGTTGCGCGCCGCGCCGCACCGCCCAGCGGACGGTTTCCGGATACCGCCAACCTTCATGGCAGATCACAATCCCAAAGGTCAGCGGCCCGGTTCGAAACACTTGTCTCTCCGAACCCGGCGTATAGGTCCCGTCTTCCGACGGGTCGAGCTGGACCTTGTCCTGGAACCCGGCAACCGTTCCATTCGCATTGATGACCAGCACTGTAGCTACCAGCGCACCGCCGTTGGCAACGCGTTCGGTGCCAAGTGCAACGGTTATCTTTCCCTTCGCCGCGGAAGCCCCAATCGCCGCCCACGCGCTTTCGAGAAAGCCTCTATCGGGAGGCGCCACGGACTTGCCCACCCGGTAGCCGGGAACAAAGCACTCCGGAAAGCAGATGATTCCAGCCTGCTCCTTTGACGCTTGTGCGATCGCTTCCTCCGCCAACCGGACGGACTCGTCGCGAGTCGCCGGAAACCGGATGTTCGCGAGCGCAACGCGGAACATCGTCACCCTTGTACCCTAACACCTCCGGCGTTGGCTGATCAAACGCCGCGCTCATACCCCAGCGTGGTCAGCAACTGCACAACGCGCTCGCGGAAGAGCAGTGCGTACGGTTTCGACCCGCTGATCCGTAGCCCCATCCTGCACAGAGATCCTTGTTGAGGAGAAGCTGCCGTTAAAACGTTGGCGTCTGCCGACAGTTCCAGATAATTGCCGCCCGCGCGATTATGCAAACCGATCGCGCGGCAAGCCACAATCAGGTTCGTGCTCCCGAACAACTCATCCCAGTCTTCGTTCGTGCTCGTTGTACACACCGTGTCGGGATCCTTCGTTGCCCAGGCCGCCTTGTATCGCAGCAGCGTCGGGTCAGCTCCGGAGTAGTTCTGAACGAAACCGACAATGTCCCGGTAATTCGAGCGCCAGGTTATCTGAATGAATCCTCGGCCGCGGAATTTGTAGAAATCCGCCTGCTGAATAAACCCCGAACGGTCCGGCTCCAGGCTGGTAGGGAACAGATTTTGCGGATATACGGCGCCGTTCCAGGTTTCCTGAAGGTTCGGAATCGCTCGAACCAGATCCGCGCCGGCCAGCGAACCGTGTGCCGACCAGAAGTCCGGATCATCAAAGAACAGCTTTCCCGCCGGCCTGTTTTCCTCTCCCGCGTTATAAGACCTCTTCACCCCGGGAATCGCGGAGAACGCATAGGCCAAGCCCGGATACTCATCGCGTCCGCACAGTTCGGTCACGGGCAGAAGATCATCGCCCACCTCGTTGATCAGTATGCTCATTAACGCACTGAACTGCAGCAAATTGATGGAAGGCTCGTCGAACATGAGCGGGATCCAATCCCAGATCCGCGCAAATCGTTCCTTCACCGGCTCGCTGGTATTCATCTCCTTGTTCGCCCAAAATTGCCGGCGGGCGCAGGTCGAGTGAAACCAGTCAAGAAAATGCTGCTTCGTAAGGCGCTCGAAGAAATGTAGGATTTCCGTTCCGTTCGCAAACTGGACAGCCGCGGCGGAACTCACGAGCGAGTTCGCAAGACTCATCCCGTATAACTTATGTTGGCCATCAAGCGAACCGCATTACCTTCTTTACTCCACGCGCGACCGTTTTCCAATTCGCCCTCGCCTCTTCCAGGCGCTTGGCTCCTGAGCCGGTCAGTGTGTAGAATCGCGCACGCCTGCCATTGGGAGTCGTTTTCCAGGAACCCGCGATCAGTTTGCTCTTTTCAAGCCGGTGCAGGGCCGGATACAGCGAGCCCTCTTCTATTTGGAGCAGGCCTTCAGACGCCGCCTCCACGTGTGTCGTGATGCCGAACCCGTGATTCGGCCCGCGTTCAAGCGTCTTCAGAATCAGCAACTCCAGACTCCCCTGCAGATTATTTTCAGCGTGCTTGCCCATGCATTGTACCTAGCCCTCTAGGGAACGATCTGGTAGAGTTTAGACCGAATTCGCGAGTTCTGTCAACATTGCCGTCCGCGGGGTGTGCCACTTCCGGCCGCTCGCCTCGTCATGCCTGTTCGCCACGGGACACAATTTCTCGATATTTTTGAAGCGATGCACAGCTTGCGCTGCGCGTCACAACAATGGAGGAAATCTATGGCGGACGTTAACGTCGAGAACCGATCTTCTAGTCGAAATCAACAAGAAAGCCGCTCCGGGCTGCAACGGTCCCAGGGCGGCGGCGGGATCTCTCGCTCGCGAGGTTGGGACCCGTTCGCATCCTTCTTCAATCCCTCGGAGTTCTTTGCGAACCCCTTTGCGCTCATGCGTAGAATGAGCGAAGAGATGGACCGGAATTTTGGCCGGTTCTATGGAGAAGGCGGCGGCGGAACCACAGGCGGCGGCTGGCTTCCGGCGATTGAAGTGGCCGAGCGTGGAGGCCAGTTTCACGTACATGCCGAACTGCCCGGCGTCAAACCCGAGGACGTCAGGGTTGAAGTGGCGAACGACGCGCTCATCATTCAAGGGGAGCGGCGATCGCAGCACGAAGAGGGCTCGGGAGCAAACTATCGTTCCGAGCGCCGTTACGGCCAGTTTTATCGCGAAATCCCGTTACCGGACGGGACCAATGCCGATCAGGCGAAGGCCCAGTTCCGCGACGGCGTACTCGAAATCAGCATCCCGGTGCCGCAGCAAGTAAGTCAGCGGCGGCAAATCCCGGTCAACGCGAGTGAAAGCGGCGCCACTGGAACCACTTCCGCTGCCGCCGTCGGTGGCGCTTCAGCCGGCACTTCAACGAACAAGTAATCCATAATCGCGCGCTGAAACGATCGGGAAACGGCCAGCGATATAGTTTCAGGGGATGCGCAATCGATTCCCCGCACTGGCCGTTTCCAGCCTCATCGCCGCCGCCTGCGCCGCGGCGCAAACCCCCAAAGTATCCTCTCCTGACGGCAATCTCGTCGCCACTTTCGAGACGATTCTCGCCAACAATCCTGCGCCGGAAGGCCAACTCGTGTACTCCGTGACCTTTCACGAAAGACCTATCGTCGATCGGTCTGCTTTAGCTCTGGACCTTCAGGGGCAGCGGACGCTGGGGACTTCGGTGGCGATCACCGGCTCAGCGCCTTCGCAGACCGATGAGACCTATCACCTCATAACCGGCAAAGCCAGCACGGTGCGCAACCATTACAACGCGCTGCGCGTAGATGTAGCGGAAAAGCAGTTCCCGGCGCGCCGCTTCAGCATCGAAGCCCGCGTGTATGATGACGCCGTTGCCTTTCGCTATGTCGTACCGGAACAGGCGCCGCTGGGCGATTTCCGCCTGAAACAGGAGAAGACAGAGTTCCGCGTCAGCAAAGACGCGACCGCCTATGCGCTTGTGCTTCCTCACTACCACACCATGTATGAAGCCGAGTACATACGGCTTCCCATGAGCGCATTCGGAGGAGGCAACGGTCTGTCGCAAAAGGTCCTGATCGGGCTGCCGCTTTTGATGCAGGTGCCCGGCGTTGGCTGGATGGCCATCACCGAAGCGGATCTGGAAGGCAACAGCTCAATGTACCTGGTCAATCCGGAAACCTCGTGGATGCGTGGCTGGTTCCAATCTCAGCTTGCGCCCGGTGACGACCCCGGCATCGTTGTCAACGCCGCCCTCCCGCATCACTCCGCGTGGCGCGTTCTACTCATCGGGCAAGAACCCGGCACGCTCGTCGAGTCAAATGTCATTACCAGTCTGAACCCGGAGTGCGCCATCAAAGATACTTCCTGGATCCATCCCGGCCTTAGTTCCTGGGACTGGTGGAGCGGCAGCGTCGGCCCGGATGGGAAAGCGTCGTTTTCAACCGCGACCATGAAATACTACGTCGATTTTGCCGCAAAGTCCGGATTTCCATACATGCTGGTGGACGCGGGCTGGTCGCCCATGTACGACATCCTGACGATGAACGGTAAGGTCGACATTCCCGAGCTGGTCCGCTACGCGGCTGCCAAGAACGTCAAGGTCTGGATCTGGATGATGGCAAAGGCCGTCGATGCGCAGATGAACGAAGCATTTCCGCTTTTCGAGAAATGGGGCGTGGCCGGCTTGAAGATCGACTTTGTGGAACGCGATGACCAGCAGGGCATCGATTGGTACTATCGCGTCGCCCGTTTGGCCGCCGCCCATCACCTTATGCTGGACTTTCACGGTGCGACGAAGCCATGGGGCATCGATCGCACCTGGCCGAATGTCCTCGGCTATGAAGCGGTTCTCGGCATGGAGCAGTCACGCGCGAACGACCGCGACAACCCCGATCATCGCGTCACTCTCCCATTCACGCGGATGCTCGCCGGGCGTATGGATTACACGCCGGGCGGCTTCGACAACGTGACCGCGTCCGATTTCACTCCCCGCGAACCCCACCCTATGGTGATGGGCACGCGCGCCGCCCAGCTTGCAATGTACGTCGTGTACGACGCGCCTTTCCAGATGGTGTCCGATACGCCGAAAGCCTACCTGGATCAACCGGCCTTCGATTTCATCCAGCACGCCCCGGCAACCTGGGACGAAACGCACGTGCTGAGCGGCGAACCGGGAGAATACATCACAATGGCCAGGCGGTCAGGCGATAAGTGGTTCCTCGGAAGCATGACGAACTGGAGCCCGCGCGAGCTCAACATTCCGCTGACCTTCCTCGGGCCGGGGCGCTACATGGCAGAGATTTATGCCGACGCCCCCGACGCCGGCCAGTACCCGAAGAGCGTCGAAATTCAGAAGAAGACGGTCGACCGGACCACACATCTCAAACTGCCGTTGGCCGCGGGCGGTGGGTATGCAGTCCGGTTCCTGCCAGTGAAGTGAGTCCTACTTCTCCCGACCCGTGCCTGACCTGCAGCTCCCGCCGCGTCACTCCCCTACGGCCGCCAACACCGGCTGGGGCGCAGCTTCGCCGTCCGTCACCTGCGGCCGGGGCCGCTCCGCAATATGCAGCCCGTGCAGCTTGCGGTAGGTCGGGCTTGATTCCCACAGGCTCTCGTGCGTGCCCACCGCCTCAATCGCCCCTTCGCTGAAGACCACCACTAGATCGGCTTTCCGTACGGTTGACAGCCGGTGGGCGATGATGAAACACGTCCGCCCGCGAGTCAGCTTCTCCATCGCCACCTGTATCAGCCGCTCGCTTTCATTGTCGAGGTGACTCGTCGCTTCGTCGAGAATTAAAATCTTCGGATCGCGCATGATGGCCCGCGCGATGCCGATCCGCTGGCGCTCGCCACCCGACAGTTTGGCCCCGCGTTCCCCAACCTGCGTCTCGTAGCCGTTGTCGCACCGCTGAATGAAGTCGTGAGCGTGCGCCATCCGCGCCGCCTGCTCGACATCCGAAAGTACGATGTGATCGCGCCCGTAACCGATGTTGTCAATAATCGAGCGTGAGAACAGCTCCACTTCCTGCGGCACTACGGCGATCTGATCGCGCAGGCTCTGCTGCGTGATCTTGCGTAGATCCACGCCGTCAATCAGAATGCTGCCTGACTGCGGATCGTACATCCGCTGCATCAGATTCATCAGCGTGCTCTTGCCTGATCCGCTCGGCCCGATGAGCGCGACCGTCGAGCCGGCCGGAACCGTGAAATTGATGCTCTTTAGGTTCCAGCTTTCGCTGCCCGCATATTTAAAGTAGACATCGCGAAACTCCACAGACCGGTTCACACCCGGACTCGGTTGAGCATCGGGGGCATCGCAGACCTTCGCGCCCGCTTCGAGTATTTCGAATAACCGCTCGGCACGCGACAGGTTGCGCCGCAGCTTGGGGAGAATGATCGAAAGCTGCGAGATCGGCCCGTACACCATGTCCTGCATGGCGATGAATAGAACATAGTCGCCCACCGTGCAGCGGCGCGTGAGCACGAAATATCCGCCCAGCGCAATGACCCCCACGCGTCCTGCCGTAGCGATAAAGCTTTGTACGTTCTCGACCACCGCCCACAGCCGTTCGGCCCCGTGGTGCTTGCCGCGGGCGAATTGCAGCAGGCTGCGCTGAGTGAAGCCTTCCTGCGATTCGCGGCCAAACTTCTTCACTGCGCGCACATTGCTGGCAATATCGTAGGACTCTTTCGTGACGTTCTCGAAAGCCCGGCTGACCTGCTGTTCGGTCTTATGCATGCGGCCGCCCAGCCGGCTGACCGCTAGAACGTAAGCCGGTAGCGGTGTAAACACCATCAGCGCGATCCAGGCGTTCTTCATCAGCAGCGACGTCAGGACGCCGATCACCACCAGCAGCGGCGGCACCAGGTTCTGTCCGAGAATCTCATTCAGCACAACATAGATAGCTGTACCGCCTCGATCCAAAGCGCCAACCACTTCGCCCGTATTCACCTTGCCGTGATATTCGGCATCGAGCCGGAGAAAGTTCGCAAAAGCGGCGTTCTTCACCTCATCCTCAGCCTGCGAAGCCGCAAGCACCAGGCGGTAATTGTAGAAAGACCGCAACAGGCGTGTCGACGCGGTGGCCAGGAAGATTGCAACTGCCGCGGTGATCAGAATATGGACCGCGCTGCTCCGATCCGTGCCGAAAGAATGCAAAATCTGATCGATTAACCGCTGGGTCAGGAACGGGACGCTGATATCAAGGCCAGAGGCGACCAGGATAAGGGCGAGCAGACCCGCAACCGTGCGGCGGTGTTTACCGAGAAGAGAGATGACTTTCCAACCAAGCCATCCCGAGCCCACGACGGGAGCATGCGCTGATACCGCTTGCGACATGAAAAAATTACAAGCTCCAGAATTCCAACGTGGCGATGAGAGACCCCTCGGCCTCCGGCCCGGCCGCCGCTCCTTGCCCAGGAGCGTTTCCGGCTAGAACCCACAGGCTTTAAGACCCTCTATTGCTCAGATTCAAGTGTGTAGCCAAGCATACCAGCACCTAGGAACTTTTTCCAGGGATATCTGATTAAAGTCCGTAAAAATTTCTAGGCTGTTTGTCGAAGCGCAAACAGCACGAGGTAACCCCGTTCCGAACAAGCAATCCATGACCTCAAATAAGCCCGACGCGAGTGTCATATAAATAGGAGCGGCATGTTCAAGGACCTCTCAAGACGAAACTTCGGAAAGTTCGGCGCCTCTGCGGTCGGCGCTTCCGTTATCGGCGGATTGCGACCCACCCCGGCGCCAGCGGCTCAGGGCTCCGCAAAGGCAGACTACTACGCCTTTCCGCCCAACTTCAGTTGGGGCTGCGCCACAGCCTCCTATCAGATGGAAGGCGGCGCGAACGAGGGCGGCCGGGGAAAGTCGATCTGGGATACCTTCTCCCATACACCCGGCAAGGTTCATGACAACCAGAACGGCGATGTAGCCGACGACGATTATCACCTCTATAAACAAGACATTCAGTTGCTCAAAGATGTTGGTGCGAAGATCTATCGTCTGTCCATCTCGTGGCCGCGCATCTTTCCCCAGGGTGACGGCAAACCCAACGAACAGGGCGTTGCCTTCTATGACCGCGTGATCGACACCGTTCGCGAGGCCGGCATCGACCCGTTCGTAACGCTCTTTCATTGGGACCTGCCGCAATCGCTGCAGGACCGCTTCGGCGGTTGGGAGTCACGCAAAACCGCCGAGGCATTCGGCCAATACGCCGGATATGTCGCGTCGCGCTTGTCTGACCGCGTTCAACACTTCTTCACAATGAACGAATTCTCCTCGTTCATCGACCTTGGTTATGGCACCGGTCAGTTTGCGCCAGGGCTCAAGCTGCCGCCCAAAGAACTGAACCAGGCGCGCTTCAATGCAGTGCTCGCGCACGGCTTGGGGGTGCAGGCGATTCGAGCCAAGGCTCGCCCCGGAACCAAGGTCGGGGTGGCCGAGAACTTCCGGCCCGGCACTCCGGTCTTCAACTCCCCAGCGCATATCAAAGCGAGCGCCCAAGCCACGCGCATCCTGAACGCGCCGTACCTCACGGTCATCATGGAGGGGAAATATCCGGACGAGTATCTAAGCCATGAAGGCGCAAACGCGCCCAAGTTTACTGATCAGGACCTGAAAATCATCGGCAGCCCGCTCGATCTGGTCGGTGCGAACATCTACAATCCGACCTTCATTCGTGCCGCCGATTCGCCGGAGGGCTTCGAGGTGGTACCGACTCCTGCCTCCTACCCGCATATGGCTTCGCCCTGGCTCTACATCGGACCGGAGGGCCTCTACTGGGCGCCCCGCCATCTTGCCGAAATCTGGAACGTAAAGGATATCTACATCACCGAGAACGGCTGTTCCTCATCGGATGTTTTGGGCCCCGACGGTCACGTCTACGATACCGACCGCGTAATGTTTCTCCGGAACTACCTCATCAATCTCCATCGGGCTGCTTCTGAAGGTTACCCGGTCCACGGCTACTTTCTCTGGAGTTTGCTGGACAACTTCGAATGGGCAGATGGTTACAGTAACAGGTTTGGAATCTACTACGTCGATTATCAGACCCAGAAGCGCTATCCCAAGCTCAGCGCCCTGTTCTACAAAGAAGTGATCGCGAATAACGCCGTTATGTAATTAGCTTCCGGGGGAGCGGACTCATCCGCCTTCCCCCAAAAGCCCTGCGTACACCAACCTGTGGTTACGCGGTTACCCGTTGAGCAACTCTCTCGAGAACTCGTTCACGGATAAGCCTCTTTGTGCGTTCCACAAAGGCTACCTTGTCCGCGAGACAGGTTTCGAGTAGCACCGCGACACCGTGATGACCCGTAATATCCGCGGCCGCGATGCACGCGACGTACTCTCCATGGCGGAGATGCATCAGGTGGCTCGCCTTGATCAGGATGTAGAGCCTCTTCGCTTCCGGAGATTCGATCGTCGCGAGTTCCCTTCGAAAGTCTTCTACGAACACTTCCTGAAGTTTCCCGTCTAGTTTCGCCGGTTGTGCCCCGATCAGCCGGAAGCACTCATCGAGCCGCTTCACGATACTGTCCGCTACGAAGCCGCGCGCGGTCAACGCTTCCTTTATCTCTTTGTCCTGAGCCAGATCGCTTAGCTCCTGATAAATCTTCGTCGAGTGTTCAGCGCCTCGCCTCAGATCGCTAAGCATCATCACAAACACTTCTTTGGGGTCTTTGACTGGCATGGTCATGTCTCCTTTTCAATTCGTGAGCTGGTTATCAGCTCGTATGTCATCGGCCGGTTCGGACCGGCAATTTTCACCGTTGGGACTAACCGAAACGACGTCCTTAGCAGTGAACCTTCCGGGGAGATAGATTCAGCAGATACCGGGGAGGCAGATTATTTCTGACGCCGCCTGATAATCTGGGCCACACAATTACCGATGCCGTCAAGGGACCAGAGGGATTGCCCGCGGTCTTCTCTTGGGGTCCAATTTAAGAAATTTCAACCTAATGAAACCGCGTCGACATGGCTCATCTCTGGCGCAATGTTGCAATTCACACGAAAGAAATTATCTGGGTCATACTTCTGCTTGACGGCCGCTAATTGCGGCAGGTTCGACCCGAACGCGGTTTTGATGACCTCATCTCCTTCGACATCCAACGCCGAGACCAGATGCGCGTTCGACGAGAAAGGACGAAGCAACTCCTCGCCCGAACGGGCCCATTCGCGGTGAATCTTTGTTTCCGCCGGGTCGGTCCACTGCCCGATAAGTAAGATGTCCCAGGGCAGATTGCGATGCGGAAACGCAGTAGCATCGCTCGCCACACGGCCTGCCGCACCCCCGTAACGTTCCACAACAATGAAAGAAAGCGGCGATGTCATGCGATTGGCGTGCTCGACAATCACGGTAATTGCATCGTCCGGCAATTCCTTCTGCATTGCCGATTTCCAATAGTTCTGATTCCCGTCCGGGAAGTTCGGGCCAAGCAGCGACTGCATCACGGGAAAAGGCATCTGCTGAATGCTATCGAGAACCGGGTTGCCAAAGCTGCGAAGACGCTGCAGCACTCGTTCACCGTCGGCGAGTTCACCGCAATAGCAAACGATGATCGCAACAAGCGGGGTCCCGTCTGGGCCGGAAAGCAGCGCGGCGTAGGCCGTCAGTTCATCCGGTGCGCCGGCCATGTAATCACGATAATGGCGAATCACGTCCGTCGCGACAGCACGAGGATACAGAATGAGGCCGCCCAATACGGTATGCACGGAATGCGCCCGGAATTCGAAAGAAGTGACCACGCCAAAGTTTCCGCCGCCCCCGCGCAGCCCCCAGAACAGATCGCTGTTTTCAAAGCAGCTTGCATTGAGCACTGCGCCATCTGCCGTTACAACCTCGCATGAAAGCAGGTTGTCGATGGACATCCCGTATTTTCGAAGCAGCCACCCGACACCGCCACCCAACGTCAGACCGCCGATACCGGTCTTGGGTACGATTCCACATGGAACCGCCAGACCGAAGACGTGGGTTTCGCGGTCGAGATCGCCAAGAGTCGCCCCGCCTTGTACACGGACGGTTCGGTTTCGGGCGTCGATGTACACCGAACGCATTTTGGACAAATCTATGACTATGCCGTCGTCGCAGAGTGCGCGGCCACCCACGTTATGACCTCCGCCGCGAACGGCCGCCAGCAAATTGTTCGCGCGCGCGAAATTGATGGCGGTAACCACATCAGCAATCCCGGAGCATTGGGCGATCAATCTGGGGCGCTT
>JAFAMM010000229.1 GCA_019233375.1 Acidobacteriaceae bacterium | reverse complement strand
GTGGCGGAAACGGAGAAGTACGCGCATGTTACGTACTTCTTCAATGGCGGAACCGAAAAGCCGTATAAGGGAGAAGAGCGCGAACTGGTACCTTCACCGAAGGTCCCAACCTATGATCTGAAGCCCGAGATGAGCGCTGGCGGCATCACGGAGAACGTCGTGCGAGCCATCGACGGGGGCAGCTTTGACGTAATTGTGATGAACTACGCCAACGCCGATATGGTCGGCCATTCAGGCAAACTCGAACCGGCCATTCGCGCCTGCGAAGCGGTCGATGCTGGTTTGGGGGAAATCCACAGCGCGTTGAAGCGGTCCGGCGGATCATGGCTGATTACCGCCGATCACGGGAACGCCGAAACCATGATTGATCCCGTCACACACGGACCGCACACGTACCACACGACGAATCCTGTTCCGTTTATTTTCGTGACGAATGATGGCGTGAAGCTTCGGCAGGGCGGAGCACTGAAAGATATCGCACCTACGGTTCTTGGCATGCTCGGGATTGAAAAGCCCGCTCAGATGAAAGGCCAGGATCTGCGCATTCTGTAGCAGAGAATTCATCCGAGCTTGTGTGGTGCTCCGCCCGAAGCCGAGTGCGAGCGCTCCGCTCGAAGCCAAGGTGTCTAGAAGCGCGCGTATATTTCGGGTAGGCTTGGGGCTATGGCTAGCGTGGTTACTGGACCAAACGTGGGCGAATTGATCATCGATTCGCCAGGAACCGCAATCCAGCGGGTCCGACTGGAGCAGGTTCAGTACAAGCTGGGCCGTTCTTCAACGAACGATCTCGCGTTTCCAAGCGATCAGAAGCTATCACGGAACCATCTCATTTTCGAGCGAGAGAGTGACGGCTGGACAGTACGTGATCTGGGCAGCAAAAACGGGACGCAGTTCAATGGTTCCGACCTAACCGCGACCCGGCGATTAGCGCCCGGCGACCAGATAACCCCTGAACCTCTCCTGATCCGTTATGACGTGCTTGGCGAATTTACCGATTCCAGGTTGAACGAGATTACATTTGTCTCGGAAGACTCCGGACATTCCGAACTCACCGTTTCACTCGATCTCCAAGCCGTTTTACGAACGGGAACCACTCTGCAAGGCCGCACCAGCGTAGAGAATGCACACCTGAGTGCACTCGTTCGGGCGGGGCGCGAGTTGGCTGGAAATGGCACGCTCGAAACGCTGTTTGAACTAATCCTCGAACTGTCTCTCGGGGCCGCGCAAGCGTCGCGCGGGGTTGTGATGACGCGCGAAGGAGAAGGCGTTCTGAAAACGCGCGCAACTCGCGGCGAAGGAGTCAGAATCAGCACCCGCGTACGTGATCTGGTGATAGACAAAGGAAAGTCGGTGCTGATTCAGGACGCCCGGTCTGATCAGGATCTGGGGATGCGGGAAAGTATCGTGGCACAGGAAATCAGAAGTATCCTCGCGGTGCCCTTGCAAACGGATGATCGGGTGATCGGTTTGCTTTACCTCGATTCGCCTTTCCTAGTCCGTGGCTTTAATACGGAAGACCTGAACCTGCTTACAGTGATGGCGAATATTGCCGCGATCCGAATCGAGCATGCGCGGCTAATCGCGGAGGAGGAGTCGAGAAAAATGCTTGCTCGAGAACTCGAGCGGGCGGCCGAGATCCAACGCCGCTTGCTACCCTCGAACGCTCCAGAAGTGGATGGCTTTGATTTGGCTGGGTATAACGCGCAGTGTCGCACTGTGGGCGGAGACTATTATGACTTTCTTCCATACCCGGATGGGAGATTGGCCATCCTGGTTGGCGATGTATCCGGCAAGGGTCTGAGTGCAGCCCTTCTGATGTCGAACCTGCAGGCAGCCGCTCGGGTCGTTTTTGAAAGCCCTGAACCGCTCGGTGCGCAGATTTCCCGTTTGAATCGAAGCATAGCGATGAGCTGTCCCGGCAGTTGCTTCATAACTTTTTTTGCAGCAGTGCTCGACATAAAGACGGGTAAGTTACTTCACTGCAACGCGGGGCATAATCCACCTTTGATAGTCCGTACTGATAACCAGGTGCACTCACTCGCCGCCACAGGTCTGCCTCTCGGCATCACGCGGGACGGCGGATATGAAGTGAAGAGCAGCTGCTTGGAGCCGGGCGACGTCTTGGTCCTGTTTAGTGATGGTGTGACTGAGGCTTGTTCACCGGATGATGAAGAGTTCGGAGAACAGGGACTCATACGATTGATTCAGGAGAATCGAAACTGCTCGGCAGCCGATCTGATAGAGGCGATAAGCGAGAAGCTAAAGACATTTACGGCGGGGGCTCCACCGGCTGACGACATAACGTTGGCTATAGCGCGGCGTTGTTAGCTTGGGTCAGTGGCTCGTACTCTCTCCGGAACGTATGAATCGTACGATTCCCCGTGAGTCTCGTGGCCAATGGCGCGCGACGAGTTCTATCCGGATGTTGTCGCCAGTTGCGGGCACAGACACTTCACCGGATGCTCGTTGCTCCGGCGATAGCGAAAGAGGCTGTTCTGTGCCGACCTGGATGGTGGCTTGACTCGTGTTTTGGGTTTGGGCAGCCGGCCATGAAACGACTAGGCCCGTTGCTTGCGGACGCACGGTGAGCGGAATGACCGGTGCGGGGAGTTGCAAGTAAGCGAAGTAGCCGACGCAACAGCCGAGCAAAGCCGCCAAGAGAAACAACCATTTGAAGCGTGAAGGCGCGCCATTGATTGCCTCTCTGCGGCGCCGTGGTGGGAGGTCGGTCGCGATTCGCGAGTGCGGAGGGCTGGCGGGCAAAGGCGGGGCAGGTCGGAGCGGCAGTGCTTCCACTCGCTGCCGCCAGATTTCGTCCGTAACAGTCGTCGGTCTCGGCTCCCGGGTTAACGGTGGTTCGAACGGCTGTTTTTCTGACGGAACAATAGGTGCCGCCTTGTCCGGAGTGGCGGGTGGCGCTACGAACGCGTTCGGAATGCTCGCGGGAACTGGTGGCGCTGGTAGAGGCGTCAGAGCAGCGGACCCTTCAGGAACGGCTTGTATCGGATGCAGCGGCGCGGAGAAATCTGGTTTCGGATTGAGAGGACGCGTCTCAATCCCACGGGATGACACGATCCGAGTCGGCTGGTCGGGTGGAGGTGTTGCCTGAGAGATTGGGGGCGCCACACTGGGCTGAGCCGCTGTGGGCTCATTTGCTGTGGGCTCATTTAAGGACGTTGCCAGATTCGTGGCAACAACGGTGCCGGCTTGAATTGGGGCGATCGGCTCGCGCACCGGTGACGGCGGAGGCGCCACACTCGACGCAGCAGCCTCGGCAAGCGGGGTGGCAGGAACCGGATCGACGATTGCACCGGGAACTGGTGCCGGTACAGGCACGACCGGTAACGGTTCGACTCTCGATTCTTGCACCGAGGGTGTTTCGATAACCACGCGCGCCGTGGGCGGCGTCACGGCACGGCTCGGACCCTCCATACGCGGGGCCGGCAACGAGGGTATCGGTTCTCCCGCGCCCGATCGTGCTCCTGCTAATGGAAGGATAATCGGATCGCCCGCGGGCAGCATCTGGCCGTCGGTTCCGCGGATGAGGAACACGAACCGGGTCGGTTGAAATCGCTCCGGTTTCGCGAGCACTGCGATGCTCCCTGCCGGCTGAAAGAACCGGTTAAACCATTCGGCTTCCTGCTCCCGCATCTCCAGAACGCTGCGTGAATGCGATACGAACCAGCCCACCGGTTCGAGAGCGCTCAATTCCGGATCTGCATCGAAAGTTGAAAGCTGGCGGGCCAGCTTTTCCAGATCGTTTTCAGAGAGTACAAAGGACGGTCCCCTGGCGTGCTCGCACTCGACGGTACGGAAGGCTTCGATGCGAACACCCGAGGCTTCCTTGCGTCCGAAAAGAAGGCCGCCCACTTCAATACCGCCTCGAGGGATCGAGCGGTATGCCTCGTTCACGACGAAATCAATTTCATGGAACAGAGGCAGCGAATACACGACGGTAATCGCTGTATCTGGCGTCTGCCAAAAAGCGTATTCGGCAGGGGGTTGCACACTCGAACTCATGAGAAATGAAAGCCCGTAGATTCCATTGCACGGGAAAACGACACGTTACCGCTGTTTTCATCTGAATCGCCGTTCTCCACTTGTAAAGCGTAATAATACGTCACGACGCCCGTACCGAGAAGCAAAATCAGTATGGCGGTTAACCATCTAGCCGAGCGAAGCGTCCATAGCCCCTGCTCGGAAACCAGCGCCGCCGTGTACGCCACAATTGCTGCCGCGAGCGGGAAGCTGAGGCCGAATTTCCATCCCCAATGCATGAGGTCGAGTGCCGCCTGGCCGCCGATTTCGGACCATGCTGTAAAAATAGCAACAAGCGCCAGAAGGAACTCGCACGCATATGCGAGGCGAAGAAGTCTCGAAGGCATCTCCAAAGCACTCTCATTCTACGATGGGACTAAGTGCATGAAAACTTCGGTTGAAGGAATCGAACTTCACCTCGCCCATCCGGATGAGCTGACCGTCAACTGGGTCGGTCAGGAGGATGCCATGCGGCAATTGATGGCGGCGTGGATGGTGATTGACCACCGCGACTTACCGATGAATCCCCGGCTGTTGGGGAAGCCGGGCGTGGGCAAGACAACGATGGCGTACGCGGCGGCAAGACGCCTCGGCCGCGATGTATATATTCTGCAAGCCACCGTAGATACTCGTCCCGAAGATCTTTTGATCACGCCGGTGATAGAGGGTGCGTCGCAGCTCAGGTACGTCGCCTCGCCGCTGGTCTCGGCGATGATCCGCGGCGGCGTGGCGATCCTCGATGAAGGAAACCGCATGAGCGAGAAGAGCTGGGCTAGCCTCGCTCCGCTGCTGGACAGCCGGCGGTATGTGGAGTCGATTGCCGCGGGGGTAAAGATCAAAGCTCATCCGAACTTCCGGATGGTCGCGACGATGAACGAAGACTCTTCAACTTTCGATCTCCCGGAGTACATTCATTCCCGGCTTCAGCCCCAGATCATCATCGATTTTCCGGAACGTGAAGAAGAGCTTGCCATCATGCGGGAAAACCTGCCATTTTCTTCTGACGAGATCCTGCAGTACGTGACGGATTTTCTGCAGCAGGCGCATGCTGCAGATGAAAGCTACACCGTTCGCGACGGCATCAATATTGCTCGCTATGCGTTGAAGCTGAATGAGTTCGGGAAAATGCCGTTTCGTTTACTCCTCGGGTCCTCCATTCGCGCCGTATTAGGCGAGGAGGCGCTTCGGTATCTGCATCGAGGATAGAAGGGGCATGCCAGCCGAATGTGCCGTCG
>JAFAMM010000203.1 GCA_019233375.1 Acidobacteriaceae bacterium | reverse complement strand
TTCCTCGAAACCGCACCGCGACGGATGATCCCTACGCGGGCGCACTTCCCCCCGCGCTTCCGGGTACGTTGGCTGCACCCGGTACCGTTCACGTCTTCAAGCTGCCTTGATTTCAACTCACCCGGAAACAAAGCGGCCCATGAAGTCACGACGTCTCGTGCTGTTATGCGTACTTGTCCTGACCGGCGCGCTCGCTACAGCGGGCGCTGCGGGACAAGAGTTGCGCGTCTGCGCCGACCCCGACAACCTTCCGTTCTCGAACGATCGATTTGAGGGGTTTGAAAACAAGATCGCAGAGGTCATCGGCAATGATCTGCACGCTTCGTTGCGCTATGCCTGGTTCCCGCAGAGCCGCATGTCGATCCGCGACACACTCAACGCGGGTAAGTGCGACGTTATCGTCGGCGCTCCGGCCGAGTGGAGCCCGGTGCTGACTACCCGGCCGTACTATGCCTCAAGCTATGTCTTCGTCTACCCGAAGAACAAGCACCTGAATCTCAGCTCCTTCGACGATCCGGCGCTGCGCAGCTTGAAAATCGGTCTGCCTGCAATCGCCGGTGAAGGAGCCAACCCGCCGCCCGCGTACGCGCTCGCCCGGCGCGGACTCAATGGCAACGTGGTCGGCTTCTCCATGTTCCAACCGGCGGAAATCATACAAGCGGTAGCCGCCGGCAAGATCGATGTGGCGATCGTATGGGGTCCTTTGGGCGGTTATTTCGCCACACGGCAGTCGACCCCACTAGCGGTGACGCCGGTCGCCGCCGGCGATGACGATTCTTCTCTCCGTTTCACCTACGACATATCGATGGGCGTAAGGCGCGGGGATACGGCGTTGAAGGAACGATTGGAACGCGCTCTCGACCGCAGCCAAAAGCACATACTGAAGGTCCTGCAGGACTATGGTGTCCCGGTTGTCGCACTGCCGGGAGATGATTCCGATTCTATACCTGCGAAGTCGATTTACTGAATAAGAAAGTAGATGAGGAGATATGGCCATGAAAATAAGATTGACAGGGCTGGCGGTTGCTGCACTATCGCTGGCGACGACGGCAAGCGCCCAGCTTACTCCCGCAGAAGAAGGCCGGCGCGTCTACCTCGCGAACAACTGTTACGGTTGTCATGGAGGACGTGGCGGCGGCACATCATTTGGCGCACCCGTATTGAGGACGGGCGAGGCCGAGGTCGGTGATCTGACGGAGGTGATCCGGGAGGGGGGAGACCGTGGCATGCCGGCTTTTCCCAATTTGAACAACACTACCGACATCAATAACCTCGCGGCATATTTCCGGTCAATGCGCACTCCCGCCGAACCCATCTTCAACAACTGGTGGGAGGCGGTACCGACTGCCAGTATTCCGCGTCCGCTGCGTCTCTATCTTGCGGCGAGAGAAAAGCTGCTACGCGCGCCAGTCGAATAGCCGGCGATCTGACGCGCGAGAACCGGGGCGCGGTTTACTTTCCGTATTGGTCGGCGGCCTTGGTAATCGCCGAAGCCGCTTTAGCGAGATCTTGCGGGTTCATGATCGGGCGAAACGACACCTTTGCATTGAAGGCGAGAAACCAGGGCTCGGCGACGGCCGGAATTTCCGACGAGTCCTGCATGTCAAAGACGATTGAGGCTGATCTGTTGCCGTTGTCGTCCGCAAAGAAATAACAGGCTTCCGGCTTGAGATCCTGCAGAATCTTCTCGACCGTAGAACCCAGCGTTCCGGCTTTCGCGGCCGAATTCCCGGCCTCGACAGGAATCGATACTCGGAGCAACATCCGCATGCACTTGTCCTCCTCAGGAAAAGGTGTGAATGATTATATACGCCTAGTAACTGTCCCAGTCACGGGGAGGCCGCTCATGCGCTCCTATAGAGCGAGGAGGGCAATCAGGCTTTCGGTGAACTTCCGGTATCCCATATTCTTGGACGTTGCAAGCAAGAAGTGCCTGGTCACGGGCGACGGCTATGAGACCTTCGGCAAAGTGAAGTCGCTGCTCGATTGTGGCGCCCAAGTCGTCTATGTAAACCCGCACGCGCATATAGCAATTGAAGCGCTCGCTGAAATGGGGCGAATCAAATGGGTGAAACGCGATTTCGAGGCCACCGACTTGAACGGCTGTTTCCTGGTCATTACGGATCGCGAAGATAATTCGGAAGTGTTCCGGCTGGCTGAGGAGCGCAACATCTTGTGCAATTCGGTGGATGATCCGGAGCATTGCCGGTTCAGCTTCGGATCCGTGCTTCGGCGCG
Source organism: Acidobacteriaceae bacterium (assembly GCA_019233375.1). Lineage (GTDB taxonomy): Bacteria > Acidobacteriota > Terriglobia > Bryobacterales > Bryobacteraceae > Bog-105. Next base: position 12,446 of record JAFAMM010000203.1, on the reverse strand, counting down.
GAGATCTGGCCATTGCGATCTCAACGAACGGGCGGGCGCCGGCGCTGGCGGTGCGATTGAAGGAGCAACTGGCGTGCGAGATCGGCCTCGAGTACGAGGAGCTTATGAGCGAGCTGTCCGCGCTGCGTCCCGAGATTTCGCAACGCATTCAAAATTTTTCCGCGCGGCGGGACCTCTGGTACCGCATCGTCGACTCGGACGTGCTTGAGCATCTGCGGCAAGGCGAGCGGCAATCTGCCCATCAATTGCTGCGGCAAATGCTCGAAGACGCGATTAGCAACATTTCGCGCTCTGATACTTGCGGCGATAGCGGCGATCCGTGAAGCGTCTCCACTCCTGCGGTGAATGCGGACGGCCCACCGCTCGCAGATAACGCCGGTATACCGCTTCATCTGATAATTCCTGAAGCAGGTCCCGCGTAAGGCGGAACATCCTGGCGAAGGGGTTCATATGCTCTCGGCCTCCAGGCGAGACGCGATGAACGGCGACTCGGAACTTACAGACTCGCGCGTCCCTCGAAGCACGCCGTACCAGACTCGAATGGAATCGATCACAATAACGGTGACCAGAACAAGAAATGCGCTGCAGACTGCGGCGTCCAGGCGCTCGTTGAAAATCACGGCGCGGGTTTGGGCGATCTGCGCGGCAGCGACTCTTCCGGCCGCGAGAGCGGATTCCAAAGCCGAGGCGTGCGCGAGAAAGCCGAGATGCGGATCAGACGAGAAGATCTTCTCCCAGCCTCCCGTAAAGGTTACGGTGACGAGCCAGACGAGAGGCGCAACCGTGATGGCCAGATACCTGGCGCGATGCATTTTGATGAGAATCGTGGTGGCCACGCATAACGCAATGGCGCTGAGCAACTGGTTCGAAATTCCAAAGAGCGGCCACAGCGAATTTATGCCGCCGAGCGGATCAATGACACCCTGATAAAGGAAATAGCCCCAGGCTGTAACGACGAGAGCGCTGGTCAACAGCACTCCCGGCATCCAACTGATTCGGCCGAGCGGGTGATAAACGTGACCGAGCAGATCTTGCATCATGAAGCGCCCGACTCGCGTACCCGCATCAATGATCGTCAGAATAAACAGCGCCTCAAACATGATGGCGAAGTGATACCAGAAGCTGAGAAGACCGTCGCCGCTTCCAGCTTTGCTTAACCAGTCGCCAAATATCTGAGCCATCCCAAGTGCGAGCGAGGGTGCGCCGCCGGTACGGCCGAACAGGGAATGTTCGCCGACACTTTGCGCGAGGTGCTGCATTGTGCTCGCCAGAACAGGGAAGCCCCATCCGCTGATGGTTCGAGCGGCGGTATCAGGCAGTGCTCCCACAACGCCCGGAGGCGAGTTGACGGCGAAGTAAACTCCGGGCGTGAGAGAGGCAGCCGCAACCATAGCCATGATGGCAACGAATCCCTCGAGCAGCATACCCCCGTAGCCGATGGGCCAAGCGTGCCACTCTTTTGCGATCATCTTCGGCGTTGTGCCGGAAGAGATCAGCGAATGAAAGCCGGAGATCGCTCCACAGGCGATCGTGATGAAGCAAAACGGAAAGATCTTGCCGGCGAAGATCGGCCCCGTACCGTTAACGAATTGCGTCAGGGCGGGGAGTTTCAACGCCGGATGCGTAAAGAAGATTCCGGCAGCGAGCAGGAACACAACGCCGAGCTTGACGAACGTGCTGAGGTAATCTCTTGGCGCCAGGAGAAGCCAGACCGGAAGCGCACTGGCAAGGAATCCATACACGATGATGGCGAAGGCGAGCGCCACTCCGCTCCACGTAAACCATGGAGACCATGCTGCGGATTCCGCGACGAGTTTGCCGCCATAGATGCTGAGCAGAATCAGCACGAACCCAAGGGCGGAGCACTCCAACACGCGGCCCGGGCGGAGATAGCGCAGGTAGAGACCCATCAGAATCGCGATCGGGATAGTAACGGCGATTGTGAAGGTGCCCCAAGGGCTTCCTTTGAGTGCGTTCACCACAACCAAGCCGACCACAGCCAGCAGCACAATCATGATCAGCAGCACGGTTATGAGGGAGACGAAGCCGCCGACCACCCCGATCTCTTCTCTTGCCATTTGCCCAAGCGTTTTGCCATTGCGCCGCATAGAGCAGAACAGAATGATGAAGTCCTGGACCGCTCCGGCGAAGACGGCGCCGAAGAGGATCCAGAGCGTACCGGGCAGGTAGCCGAACTGCGCGGCGAGGACGGGGCCTACCAGCGGCCCCGGGCCGGCGATGGCGGCAAAGTGATGCCCGAGAAGAATCCATTTGTTCGTGGGCTCGAAATCAAGGCCGTTGCGCAAGCGTTCCGCAGGCGTAGCGCGGCGGTCATCGAGCGCCATAACTTTGGCAGCGATGAATTTTGCGTAAAAGCGAAAGCCGAGGAGGAAGATGCAGGCCGCGGCCGCAACCAGCCACAGGCTATTCACGTTTTCCCCGCGGCCGTTGGCAATGATGCCGAGGCTGAGTGCCGCTATTACGGCCAGCGCGGCCCAAACCAGCCGGCTCAGGAGCCTACTCATGCATGTAGTTTAGAGGCGGGCGGCTGCGGCTACAAGGGCGCCAAGCAAAGCTGTAACCACCGCCGCGATACAAAGCACCACGACGGCCTTGTCCATCCGCGAGGACTCGGTCTGTTCCAACCGGATACCCACAACCGGAGCGGGGGCGGCCGGGCGAAGCGAGTCCGCGTCCTGGCGATCTCGCCCTGTGCCGGAGTGAGGCATCTCGATGACTCGCTTCACGCGCGGCTCGAGAGCGCCCCCGCGGAAATCGAGTTCCTTGGTGAGACCTACCACCAGCAGTGCTCCTTCCCCTTCAGAAACAGCGCCAATATGCTGGCGGGAAATCCACAGCTCATACCCAAGTTCGGCGTTCACTACCTGCACTTCGGTGCGGGAACCGGTTCCGAGCACCCATTCGTTCGGCAGGGCGTTGCGAATGGCCGGATAGAATGCAAACCGGCGGCGTCCTATATAGTCGAGCGGCGAAGGGACCAGCGGCGCTGACATTGGTTCAAGTGTAACTGAGCCGTTACAACGATTTGGGCCCAGGCGGGGCCATGCTCTAAACTACTAGGGAAGGCGCTTCTGCGACTGGAATTTTTTATTGACCTCTCCCACCGTTCTTGAAGCCACCACCGCTGATACGCGAGCAGAGGCCAGGCGATCGTTTCTCCTTGTCTTCTCCTGCACATTGATTGGCGCCGTCGCGCAGATTCTCGTGAAGCAGGGCACGGCTCAGCTTGGCGCCCACGTCACGCTGACGCAGGTGCTGCGCCATCCGGCTCTGATCGTGAGTTTCTGCATTGGCGTGATCACGAATTTCAGGCTGTTTATGGGGTACGTGCTATACGGCGTCAACACGTTTCTGATGGCGCTGGCTTTGAAAGGACGTGAGCTTTCGCGGCTCTACCCCATCATTGCCCTCACGTTTGTGTGGGTGACTTTTTTTTCGCTTATGATCCTGCCCGGCGAGCATATGAACTTCTTCCGCGGCATCGGCGTCGCATTTATTGTGGGCGGGGTCTCGATTCTGGGAGTGAAGAAGTAAGCATGACGACCCCGCTGAGCAGCATCATCCTCGTGCTTTTCGGCTCTTTTATCGGTTCATTTGGCGCGGTTTTTCTGAAGCTCGGAGCCGAACACATGAAGGGCAGCCTGGTGCGGCTCTTGACGAATTACTGGCTGGGGGTGGGAGTTATTCTGTACCTGCTTTCCTCAGTGTTCTACATGATGGGCGTATCGCAAGGACAGCTCACCGTACTGTATCCGATGGTTTCGCTTGGCTATATCTGGGCCATTGTCTGGGCCCGGTTGTTCTTCAAAGAGCAGTTTACGATTGCGAAGATAGCCGGGCTACTTATGATTATCTTCGGCGTGGCGCTGATCAATCTCGGAAACGCGTGACTGGAGCCGCACTGAAGTGCCGTGCGGCCACCCATCGACATAATCACAGTCCACGGTGATAGGTTGCGTGGAGATACTCCTCTTTGCCCACTATGCACTGCGGAGCCGTTGCTCTGCATCGATGGTTCAAGAAAGCGCGACGCTTTAAAGCGAATCCTTACTAGGGTTTTCGAGCGTTGGCTGGACCGTTCGAGCGTGATATTCAAAGTGTCACCGAATGAGCGCGTTTAGCAGTTCCGAAGCAACTCAGGAGAGTCGTGTCAATGAGGCGCGATACCGCGCGCTGGTGGAGGCAATCAGCACATTTGTCTGGATCGCCGACGCTCGCGGGAATTTTGCGAGCCCGCAACCAGGATGGAAGGCGTACACCGGACACGGCTTCGAACAACACGGCGGGAACGGCTGGATCAACGACGTTCATCCGGGTGACCGCGCGCATGTGATGGAGACCTGGACGAAGGCGGTTCGCAGTAAATCCTGGTACGAGGTGGCGTGGCGGTGCTGGCACGGAGCCACCAGGCGCTGGCGGCAGTGCCTGACGCGCGGAGTCCCCATTCTGGATGTCGATGGCGCCGTATACGAGTGGATCGGGGCGGTTACGGATATCGAGCATCAATTAAGCCTGGATCAGGTGTTCGAACGGGAATGGTTGGGAACAGCACAGCGCACCGGCGGATTAGTGATGTGGGAGTGGCGCATTGGAACGGGAGATGTGCAGTGGACGCCGGAGTTATATCAGATCTGGGGGGTTCCGGCTGGGTCTACCATCAGCGAACTCATCGACTGCATTCGTCCGGAAGACTACGGGAAGGTGCAGGCGTCCAGCGCGGAGGCGGCGAAATCCGGGGCGCTAGACGTGACGTTCCGGATCACGGGGCAGTCCGGCACCATGCGCTGGGTGCGCGCGAAAGGAAGCGTGGTTCCAGACCACGCCTCGGGCAAGATGGTGGGAGTCTTGGTGGACGTAACGGACCTGGTGCAACTTCAGGAGAGCTACTGGCTGCAGGTTCGCGAACTGGAAACGCTGATCGACGCGATACCGGCATGCGTCTGGATTTCGCGTGACCCGGAGTGCCGGCTGATTCTGGGCAACCGGGCTACGAATGAGTTCCTGGGTGTTCCAGCCGGCGCCAATCTCTCACAGACGCCGGACGCGAACGTTGAGACGGTAAAGATTGAGCAGATTGGTGCCGATGGCAGCCCTGTACCGCCGGACGAACTTCCAATGCAACGCGTCGCGCGTTCCGGAAAGCCTTTGTTCGATGAGGAGATGGTGTTTCGCATGGCGGACGGAAGCACGCGCTGCCTGTTAGGCAACGTGGTTCCGCTACAGGATGCCGGCGGCAAGAACTACGGCTGCATTGCGGGGCTTATCGACATAACGGAACTGAAACACGTTCACGAGGAGCTTTCGCGCTCAAACCGGGAGCTCGCTTTTGCAAATCAACAGCTCTCGCAATTCAATTTCGCGGCGAGCCATGATCTGCGTGAACCGTTGCGGCAAGTGGCAGTTTTCAGCCAGTTACTCGAGAAAAGGCTCGGCAGCACGCTGGACCCTGGGTCGAGTGAACTTTTAAAGAACTGCCGGAAAGGCGCGCTGCGCATGGAGCAACTCGTGAATGATCTGCTGGCCTATGCGCAAGCGGGGATGCATGACGGCGATGCCAGTGAGCCTATCGACAGCACGCGGGCGCTGACGAAAGTGCGCCAAAGCCTGGCACTGGCGATTCAGGAAGCGCAGGCCGAGATTGAAGCGGCGGAGTTGCCGATGGTCCGGATGGAATGCTCGTCGCTTGAACATGTGTTCCAGAATCTGATCTCGAACGCGATCAAGTACAGGGGGAAAAGCGCGCCTTTGATTCGCATTTCCGCGGTGCGGGAAGGCCGGTTCTGGAAGTTTGCGGTACAAGATAACGGTATCGGCATCGACCCGAAGTACCACGAGAGCATATTTGCAGTGTTCCAAAGACTGCATTCGAGCGGCCAGTACGAAGGAACCGGGATCGGTCTGGCGATCTGCCAAAAGATTGTCGAGCGGTACGGCGGAAGGATTTGGATTGAGTCAGAAGCCGGCAAGGGTTCGACGTTTTATTTCACCGTGCCGGCAGCGTGAGGAGCCGCGAACCGGCTGCTCGCCGCCGTCCTGTCTTTTATGCAGGCTGGAGACTGGCTTTACGGGCCTCGGCCGAGTCGTAGCTTTCGCCATAGATTGCAGGCACCTTCGCTCCCATGGGGCGCAGATACGTCGATAGTTGGCCGCGATGGTGAACCGAGTGATGCAGGAGGAAGTTCAGATAGAAGACCGCCGGCAGCTGAATTATGCCGCGAAAATCGACGACCTTTAAGAGCTGATCGTTGGAGAGCTTCGAGACGGCATCAAGGTGCTTGTTGAAAGTTTCCGAGTACCAGGCCGCCAGGTCGGCTGAGTTCTTGATGGTGTCCGGCCTTGGATTAGGAGTGAAATCGAACTTGCCCGCCTCGACGGCATCCATGAAGCGCATCTCGCTCGAAGCGATGTGCCACGCCAGTTCCAACGCGCTCTTTGCAATGGGCTCGGGACGGTAGTCGCCTTTATCCGGTGGAATCGCGTGGATGACACGCATGGTCAAGGCGTGCTCGTTTTTGAGCGCGGGGAGTTGCACGCCATGAAGCAAGAAATGAGCCTGTTCGGGTCGGAGTGATTCCATCAAGCCAGAATATCTCACAGCGTGTGGGCCTAGCATCACGCCCACGTGCTGGTCGCTCCTCCGCCCAACTACCTGCGTATGTTTCAGTGCCGGGGCAAGGCGAAGGCGATATACTTGCCTTCCACCGGCGCCTCGGAGGGGGGATAAACCAGCGGCACAGCGGCCGCGCAAAAGACGATGTATTCTCTGCCGCCGGCCTCGTAGACGGCCGGAATGCCTTCGAGCGCAGTGTCAAGCTGCTTTTCCCAAATCACTTTGCCCGTTTCTTCATCGAGAGCGCGGACCTTTTTGTCGCGCGTTCCGGTGAAGATCAGCCCGCCTGCGGTGACAACCGGGCCGACTTTCGGGAACATGGTTCCGGTATCCGTAATGCCGCGCTCGGCGAGTTCCGGAACGTCGCCGAGCGGAACCTTCCATTTGATAGTTCCCGCGTTGAGATCATAGGCGGTGAGAGATGTCCAGGGAGGCGCGATGGGCGAGAGGCCGGAGCGAGTAAACATGAAGCCGAACCCGCTCACATAGCGAGTGCCCGTCAGGACTGGTGAGGGCTTCGGCCCGGCTTCTGATGCGGCCCGATCCGGATGATAAAGAAATTCGGCGAGAGCATCGATGTCTTCCCGAGACAGCTTAGGAAAAGCGGGCATAGAGCCTTGACCCTGACGGACCGTGCTCTTGATCTGCTCCTCCGTGAGGCTTGCGTTCACGTGAACAAGCGAGGGCACGGCCGGAGGTTCGCCGGCGCGATCCGGCAGATGACACCACTGGCAGTTTGCCTCGTACAGCAGGCGGCCACGAACGGCGGCAGAAACGGCCGAAGTGATAGGCGCGGTGCGCTCCGGTTCGAGCTTCAGCATGCAGGGAAGATCCTTGGATACGACGAACAGCGTGCCGTTTCGCGGATCAACGGCAGCGCCGCCCCAGTTGGAGCCTCCGTTGTTGCCCGGCATTTCGATGGTGTTTTCAAGAGCCGGCGGAGTAAATAGGCCGTGGTTACGCGCGTTTCGAATCTCTGCGGCAAAACGCGCTCGCTCGGCGGGATCGCTGATATACGGGCTCAGGTCTCTTTCGGTAAACTCCTGCCGCGCGAATGGCGGCGGCTTCAGCGGAAACGGCTGTGTGGGCCAGGTCTGTTCGCCGGGGACGTCGGAGGCCCGGACGGAACGCTCCTCAATTGGCCATAACGGCTGGCCATTTACGCGATTGAATACCCAAAGAAAGCCTTGCTTGCCGGCCTGGGCGACGGCGTCGACTGATTCGCCGTTGTGCCGCACGGTGAGCAGCATGGGCGCCGTTGCGTTGTCGTAGTCCCAGATGTCGTGATGGACCATCTGGAAATGCCAGAGGCGTTTGCCTGTGCGGGCATCGAGCGCGAGAAGGCAATCACCGAACAGATCGGCGCCTTTGCGATCGCCGCCGTAGAAATTGTATTTCGGGCTGGCGGTCGGGACGTATACGATGCCGCGTTTCTGATCGAGAGAAAGCTCCGTCCAGCTATTCGCGCCGCCGGCTGTCCTCCAGGCGTCTTTGGGCCAGGTATCGTAGCCGAATTCGCCGGGGTGCGGAATGGTATGAAAGGTCCAGACGAGTCTTCCCGTGCGCACGTCGTAGGCGCGGATATCGCCGGGCGCGGAGCCATAGCCTTCGTTCGTCGCGGAGCCGAGGATAAGTAAGTCCTGATATACGCGGCCGGGAGTGGTGGATTGGACGAGCGATAGAGTATCGGGATCGCGGCCGAGCCCCTGCTTCAGATCGACGGAGCCATTATCGCCAAAAGAAGTGATGAGGTTTCCTGTTCGGGCATCCAGTGCGTGAAGCTGATTGTTGCTGGCGAAAAACAGCCGCCGCTCGGTACCATCGGCACTTTGCCAGTAATTGATACCGCGGTTGGTGATGAGGCGCGTATTGGGATCCGAGGCGTGAACCCAGACCTCCCGGCCCGTGGCGGCATCGAGCGCAACGATCGAATTATTGCGGGCCATGACATAGATCAGGCCGTTGCCGGCGAGCGGGTTATAGAAGTACTTGTTGGCATCGTGAGTGGAGTACGTCCAGGCGATTTCGAGCTGCTTCACGTTCGAGCGGTTGATCTGAGTGAGCGCCGAGTATTGGGCAGAATCGGGCGCGCCGCCGAAGTCACTCCAACCCCCATGTGCAATGTCGGGCGGTTCTGAGGCGCGGTGTGCGAAGACGCGGGACAAGACCAACGCGGAGAGCAGCACGAGGCTGATACGTGCGGCTCGGACAGCAGTAGGCATCAAGCGTTAGCTTATCGTCCGTGACGCCGATCAGCCGCTGTTTAGTTGAGACCTGCTTGCGCAGGGGCGGAATTGAGCCGGGCAAGCCCCTGCTTGTGGACAAAATCGAAGCGCCGCCCGAGGATCATTTTGATAATCAGATGATCCGTAGAGCCTGTCATGCCAATACCAACGCCGAAATTCAGCTCCCATTGGGGGCCCATATCGACATCAATCGCAGGAAAGATCTGCTGCTGTTGCTGATTTACGGCGTAAGGGTTGAAAAGAGGTCCGCTGGAACCGTAATATTCGAAGCCGCCCGCCAGGCGCTTATTGAACTGATAACTGACTTTAACTGCCGGCGCGAAATCTACACCATCCGGAACCGTGGGACCGTGGAAGGAACGCTCCAGAGCAGGATTCACCGCGAGATACCATTTGCCGAGCTGCTTGTCGATGATGGGGCGGATTTCCCACGTCCACGTATCGCGCGAAAAGATGGGCCGCTGATAGCCGACCTCTGTGGAGAGACTGACGCCGACGGGCCATTTCCAGCTATCGGGAACACGCACGCGCGGGCGGATGTGATCGCCGACCCATTTATACCCCTGGCCATCCGGTCCAAAGCTCGTGAAAATGTAGAAGCCGGTCTCAAACCAGCTATTCCAGCCTTGCGTGATTTCGACTGTTTCATGAAGCTGATCGTTTGTGGGGTAGGTGCCATCGGTCGTGAACTTGCTTCCCTCCGCTGTATAGTTGCTGTGCAGCTCGATCATGGTGCTCCCCGCGGGAACTGTATCTGAACCGTAGACCTGAATTTCGTAGTTTCCCTGGGCACGGGCAGCAAAAGAGAAAGATATGGCCAGCAGCGTAAGGATGTATGGTCTCTTGGCCACTCACTCCATGCTTGCACGCACACAAAAAGGAACCTGAGGCCGCCGCTGCGCGCGACCTCGGGTTCCGGAACGGATATAACTTAGTCGGTGTCTGAACTGAGAATCTGCCCCGTTCGAGGATCCAAAAACAGCTTTGGAGCGGGCGCGGAATGGCGGAAATCGAATAGCCCGTTTAGCGTACCGGCAACCACATCGGCGGAGCCGTTCCCAATACGCCCGAGATTGAAATTCTCCTCAATGAAACGGACGATCGAGGACTGGTCAGTTACCCGGTGATCGACATAATTTTGACGAGCCCACGGTGAAACCACGAGCAGCGGGAGACGGGGCCCGTAACCGCAGCGGCCATTCTGGATGGGGGCGTCACTGCCGGCAGGCGATTTGGGAGTGCCGCAGTTCCCGGGACCGAGGAGCTGGTCATCTTTTACGTCCGATTGGTTGATGATCGGTCCCATGACATGGTCGTACCAGCCGTCAGAGTCATCGTAGGTGATGAACACCGCCGTTTCCTTCCATTCATCGGTCCGCTGCAGCCGGTTGATGAAGTCCGCCAGGAAGATCTGCTCATCAAGCGGATCAGAGTATCCGGCGTGGCCGTCCTGATAAGCCGCGGCCTTGATATAGCTCACGGCAGGTATGCGGTGCAGTTTGACAGCGGTCCAGAACTCCGCCAAATCATATTCGTGGTTGGCGCCGTCCTCCGATGTTCCGATCTTCAGTGGCGACGAGGGGCGGACGTGATTTGGATTCTGGGTGGATGCCCAGTATTGGAACCATGCGTGATGCGGGATGTAGTCAGTAGACGTAAGCCCGGTCACTCCGGTGCTTTGCTTTTTGCAGTCCGCGAAACCACCCATAAAGGAGCCCCAGGTGATCCCCGCGTCATTCAGTAGATCTCCGACATTTCTGCCGGACATCCTAATCTGCGTTCGCTTTGGATTCGAGCACACATCACCGTAAGGATCGGGGTCGCCGATCACGGATCCTGTCGTCAGCCCGTCGGCGATATCTCCGGCGGCGGAGCCTTTCTTCACGGTCCCGGCATAGGTCGTTCCGGCAACCACGTTCAAAGCGCCCGGCGTCGAGGGTCCAAAGGTGGTTCCGAAATAGTTATCGCTCATCGCGAAGTGCTGGGCATAGTTCCACAGCGCGGTAACCGTGTTGCCGTCGTAGTAACCCATCACGCTGTTGGGACCAAGGACAGGATCCGTACAACCGGTCTGCTGGATGAATTGATCCATCAGCCCGCCGTGAAAGGCGGCTTGTTCGGCGCCGTAATCGTGGTTCTGGTCGCAGGTGTTTGGCACGCTGCGATCAATGCGGAATGGATTGGCCAAGTTCGGATTGGAGACAAGAAGTCCCGCACTCAAAAGATTGTCGACGCGGGGAGTCCCCGCCTGGGGCCGCAAGAAAAAACGTGTCCCGTCCTTGTTTGGCTGTGCATTCGGATAGGTCCCAAAGTAATGGTCGAAGGAGATGTTCTCCTGGAAGATGACCACCACGTGTTTGATGGGCGTAGTGGTGGGAAAGTCATCGCTGTCGGGCAGGTCTTGCGGTATCGCAGTGCCTGAGGTGGCTAGTAAGCAGCAGGTTGCGGCGAGTGCTGTAAGCACACGACGGCTATTCAAGAAGCCGCGCAAAACGGCCGCGGTGTTGAGCCTGCTCCGCAAAGAGCAGCGGAGTCCTTTCGTTGTCTCGGGGCACGTATCCGCGTCCTTTGCGCTATTTAGTCTTCTGATTTTCAAAGGTATCCCTTCTTTCTGGCGCGAGCCCAAGGTGCCGTGCGTTTGAGGTGCAAGCGGCAACCGGACCGAGTGCAGGTCCGAGGCAGATTTAACCACGCGCCTATTAACGCTTAATGAAAAAACCACAGGGCGGAGACCCACCTATCCGTGGTGCTTTTGCGCTAGAATCACCTTGGAGGCATTCCGAATGAAGACAGACGCTCCCAATCCGAATGCGATCGTGTGGTTCCAGGACCGGTATGTCCGGCTGGGCGAGGCGAACGTAAATATCCTCACTCATGCGCTTAATTATGGGACTGGCGTATTTGAGGGGATTCGCGGATATTACGAACCGGCCAGCCAGGAGATGTTCTTAGTTCGGATGCCGGAGCATTACGAGCGTTGGAAGAGGAACTGTTCGATTCTTCGGATTCACATTCCGCTGTCTCCGCCGGAGCTGTCGGAAATAACAGCCGAGCTGTGCAGGCGCAATTCGTTTCGATCAAACGTGTATGTGCGGCCGATTGCATATAAGAGTTCGGCGCGGATAGGAGTGGCGACAGATGAGAACGATGCGTACGCGCTCATCGCCCTGCCGTTCGGGCATTATTTCGAAACGAAGAGGGGCATCAGGGCGGGCGTGGTTTCCTGGCGGCGGGTGGAAGATAACGCCATCCCGGGCCGGGCGAAGATCTGCGGGGCATACGTCAACAGTGTTCTCGCCGGCGATGAGGCTCGGCTGAATGGTCATGATGAGGCGATTTTTCTGACGGAGAGCGGTCATGTGGCGGAGGGCTCGACATGCAATCTGTTCATCGTCAGGAATCATCAGTTGATCACGCCGCCCGGTACGGACAACATCCTGGAAGGCATCACGCGCGCGAGCGTGATGGAACTGGCAAGACGGGAACTGAAGCTCGATGTGGTGGAGCGCTCGATTGACCGGAGCGAACTCTACATCTGCGATGAGATCTTCTTCACCGGGACGGCTGTC
>JAFAMM010000181.1 GCA_019233375.1 Acidobacteriaceae bacterium | reverse complement strand
AACAACTTCGGACTGTACAAAAAGGAGCGCAATAAGGAGCCGCTGCAGGATGTGATCGACCAGATGCAAAAGGCGATTAGCATCAAGCCGGTCCTCGGCGTCACCGGCGGTGGAAACAATAACCTTCCGGCACTCCAGGTTTCATTCCGTTACAACGACCGTTACACGGCTCAGAAAGTATGCGAGGCGCTGGTATCCCGTTTTCTTGACTCGAGCACAGAATCCTCATTTCAGACCCAGGTAATGGCTCAGCAGTTCCTGCAGGACGAATTCGACCGCGCTAAGAGAGACCTTGATGGTATTGAGCAGAAGCTGGCGGAGTTCCGGGAAAAGAACGCAGGCCGTTTGCCGGAGGAGATGCAGAGCAACGTTTCCGAGATGAACGCGCTCGATGGACGTCTCAGCTCGCTGGCTGAACAGGCGACGCGCAATACCGAACAGCACATGATGCTCGAATCCGAACTGCGGATTGCTAAGGAAAGGCTCGACGCTGTGAAATCGCCGCAGAACCAGGCCCATAACGAGCATGTTGCCCAGCTGGATCGCGAAATAGAGCAATTACAAACCAATATCGAGTCCATGCGCGATCACTATACGGAAGATTATCCCGGCTTGCAGTCAGCCGAGGCACAGCTCGCCGTCTTGAAGAAGGAACGGGACAAGGCGAACAAAGAAAAGCCTGTTGATACAAATGCGGCCGCCGAGGAGAATGAGATGACTCGCGAAAAGCTCGATGCGCAAAGCGTTTTGACGCAGCTGCAGACGTCGCTAAAGGCGAATGAGCTCGAAGCGAGGCAGATCCAAAACGCGACTGCGTCGGTTAATGCGGCTCTCAAGAACTATCAGGGCCGTATAGAGGACGTCCCGGCGGGTGAAACGGCATATGCGAATCTCCTGCGGGACGAAGCCGCCGCCAAGGAGAGATACATGCAGCTTCAGGTCAAGTTGGAAAAGGCGTCGGTATCGATGGATTTGGAGCGGCGTAAGGCGGGTCAGACAATAGAATTGCTCGATCAGGCTTCACTGCCGGAGTCCCCGGCTGCGCCGAAACGCGCCATGATCATCCCCATAGGCGCGGTGGTTGGGCTGGCGTTAGGCGTCGTTTTCGTCGCGCTCCGCGAGATCCGTGACACCTCGTTGAAGAACCTGAAGGATGCGCGACTTTATACACAGCTTTCCGTTCTGGGCAGTATCCCGCTGCTCGAAAACGACGTTGTGGTACAGCGCCGCAAGCAGATGACGTGGGTGAGTTGGGTAGCCGCGACCATTGTCGGTATCGCGATTATGGCCGGCTCTGTTCTTCACCATTACCTCAAGAAGGCATAAAACATGAGCCGAGTTCACGACGCCCTCCGTAGAGCGGCGCAAGAGAATCCACAACCAGAGAAGCCACCAACCCGTGCGCCAAAGGTAGCGCCCCCTCCGCCGCCTTCTGAGGAGCCGGCGCCGGGCGCCGATACGGCATCTGACGTATCCCCGGTGGTGGCCGCGAGTGCGCCTGAGCCGGCCCCGGTCGTGGCGCCGCCTGAGCCTGAAGCCGCTCAGCCCGAATACCGGCAGAACGCGCTCGTCGAAGCTATTGCGGATTTAGAGCGGCTGGAAGACGTGATCCGCGCTGCGCCCTTTATCCCGTTCGACCCGTTACCGGAGGCGTTGCTGATCAATCCCGCGAAGCCGCGAGCGACGCCCGCTGAAGAATTCCGCAGCTTGCGCACCCGGCTGAACCATCTGCAGACGGTACAACCGCTTCATTCGCTTGTCGTGACGAGCCCATCGCCGGCCGAAGGCAAATCGTTTACCGCAATGAATCTCGCGGTTGCGCAGGCGCAGCTGGCGGAAAAACGCGTGCTGTTGGCTGATTTCGATTTCCGCCGGCCCACGATCGACAAAACGTTTCGTATCTCCGGACAGGCTGGAATCACGGATTACCTGCAGGGAAGGGCGCGCATTGGGGAAATCATCAATCGTGTTGCCGACAGCAATCTGTACCTCATGACCGCGGGCGGACCAGCGGCCAATCCACTCGAGTTACTGAATCTGAAAGAGTGCCGCGCGTTGCTCGATGCGCTTCGTAATCACTTTGACTGGGTAATCATCGACACGCCGCCGCTGCTCTTCGCTGCCGATGCGAATCTGCTTTCAACAATGGCTGACTCGAGCCTTCTCGTTGTGCGCATCGGTTCGACCACTTTCGATGCGGTAAGCCGAGCAATGCAATCGCTCTGCGAAAACAATGTTCTCGGAGTCGTCGTTAATGGAGCGCGCCGGGGTGAACTCTACAGTAAGTACACTTACTATCACGATTACTATTACTCGGAAAACAATGGAGACGAGAACGAGCAGGTTGGCGCACAAGACGCCGTAACTGTTCAGCGCTGACCGCGCCTGAATCCCGGTACATCCGTGCGGCATCATGTACATGGCGCCCTTGGGCGACCAAGATTGCCGTAAAGGAATTACTGTTATATGTCAGCACCAACCCTGGAAGATTGGACGGTCGCGAAGCGCGCCGAGACAGTCCCTGGTGTTCATGAACTCGTACGTTTGCGTTGGAGCCCCCGCTCTTTTTCCGCTCGTAGCGTGACTAAGGACGATTTACGAATTCTGTTCGACGCGGCACGATGGGCTTTCTCGTCCTACAATGAGCAGCCTTGGCGTTTCATCGTCGCGCGCAAAGAGGATGGAGCTGATTTCGAGCGATTGCTCAATCTTCTCGTTCCATTCAATCAGGGGTGGGCGAAAACCGCTCCCGTCCTCATAATCACTCTCGCCAAGAAAACCTTTTCGAACACTGGCAAGCCCAATTTCCATGCTCTGCATGACGCAGGTTCTGCGTTGGCGCTACTTGCCGTTCAAGCGACCGCGATGGGCCTGCATATACACGGAATGGCCGGCTTCGATCGAGACCGCGCGCACAAGGAACTCGACGTTCCCGATGACTATGAGGTGGTTACTGCCGTTGCCCTTGGGTATCTCGGGTCGCCTGAAAGCTTGCCGGCGGATCTCAGAGAGCGGGAATTGGCCGCGCGGCAGCGAAAACCATTAACGGAACTAGTGTTCGAGGGCCGCTGGAATCATCCGCTGCCTCTCTGAGCGCGCGGATCACGCAGCGTGACTATCGTGGCACCCCAGCCGCCGGCTTCGGCCGGAGCATCTTGGAAGTCTGAGACGTAGGGCGTTCTCTTCAGAATGGCGCGCACCGTCTCACGTTGTACCCCGATTCCGCGTCCGTGAATAATGCGCAAGGCTCGTAACCCGAGGCTGTGTGCTTCTTCGAGGTAAGCTTCGACTGCGGCGCTTACGTCGCGCGGAGCAATGCTGTGCAGATCGAAGATGTCAGTAATCGGAATCCGAACCGGCTCCTCGCTCACGGTATGCGACGCGGCCAAACGCCTGAGTTCTGCTGTGCTGGGGTTGGCGTTCCGGTGTCGCTCATGGGAGCATGTTGCGGCGCGCCACTAAACGTCAGGTCTGTATCAGTGAAGACCATAGGCCGGTCCAAGACCATCTCCACGGTGGATCCCTTGCTCAATGTCGCATCGGGTCCCCTGGTCAGCAGCACTCCAAGCAATCCCGCAGCGGCGCCAGCTCCGGCTCCAATCCCCGCTCCTTTTCCGGCGTCGTTAGCCGCCGCGCCGACACCCGCGCCGATTACGGTGCCCGCAGTCGTTGAACCGACCACCGTTCCCACGTCGCCCTTCTTATCCCCGGGGCCGGAAATTTTCCCGCCTTCGTTCTTCAGCGTTTCATTCTCGCGGGGGTCCATCGAGCCGAGGTCGGCATTGAAGTTTCGGGTGACACCGTTCGGCAGCATCAAGGAATCAAACCTGACCTGTAGCTCGCCCCGGCCCTTCACCCGGCCGGGCCGCTTAACCTCAGTCACCGTGCCCGTCACCCAGCTTCCTTGCGGGATGACGATGCGGTTCTCTGCCATGACGGGAAACGCCGTCTCCAGGTAGATGCGCTGCCCGACGTAAGCCTGCTTCGTGCTCACACTATTGATCATGCTGAGCAGGATGTGCGTCCCGGCGGCGATCTGGTAACGGCCAGGTATTGGCTCGGCCGGCTCGCGGTGTTTTAGTTCGGCGGTCTGAGACCCGGCACTCTGCGGCGACACACTGCTTTGGGGATCGGGTGGCCGCCGCCTAAAGCCGAGGGACTCACCATTCTCGTCCTGGGATGACGGGGAACTCTGTGCTTGCGCCCATACAAGGAACACAAACGCAGCGGCGAAACAACCCACCAGAAACTTTCGATACATGCGCGCTTAGAGTTCAGTCTAGCTGGATTTCGGAGCCTTCGGCTATTCCGACGCGGCGTGGGATACCGCCGGTTTCTCTTTTGAACGATGCCGGCTCACAATCCGGTGCGCTTTTCTGAGAATTGTGCTCGCAGGCAGAGTGCCCAGGCTCGTGATCGGTATCCACCGGCATGGCCCAAGTTCGTTTGGCAAAATGGCCTCCAGCACCCGGAAACGATAGTCATGAAAGGTGATTCCGTGCCGGAACCGGCCGAGTTCGCGCACTGCGAACGCTTCCGGAAGCTGCTCGTTTCCCGGCAGCTCCCAAAATCCGGGCATGAGCCGCGAGTCCTCCGGCCGCTGCCATGCCAGCAGTTCCCCTGAGCGCTCAATCCAGAACACATCCAGGCTCTCCCGAAGGTTTTTCATTCGTTTACTGCTGAATGGAAACGAGGCCTGTGCTCCACGCGTTCGAGCTCGGCATATAGCCGAAACAGGACAGAGCAGGCATTGCGGATTCGATGGCAGGCAAACGGTAGCGCCGAGCTCCATCATCGCTTGGTTGAAAGAGCCCGGACGAGATCGATCGAGAAGTACATCCGCAGCGCGGGCGAAGTGCTTGCGTCCTGCGGCGCTCGAGGTGTCGCACGGATCCGCGAAAACCCTGCTCAGAACACGCAGGACGTTCCCGTCTACCGCCGCGTGCGGCAGATCAAAGGCGATACTCGCGAGCGCGGCTGCCGTGTACTCTCCAATTCCCGGAAGGGCGCGAATCTCGTCATAGGTATTGGGAAAAGCGCAAGCGCTCCCGATCTGCTTCGCCGCGGCATGCATGTTTCGGGCACGATAGTAGTAACCTAATCCCGCCCAGTGCGCCAGAACATCCGTCTGCGAAGCTTCCGCCAGTGCTCGAACGGTCGGGAAGCGCGCGAGAAATCGTGAGTAGTATGGGATCGCAGCTGTCACACGCGTCTGCTGCAGCATGATCTCTGAGATCCAGATCGAGTACGGATCTCTTGTGTGCCGCCAGGGCAGATCTCGTTGCGCGCCATCAAACCAGTCGAGCAGCCGTCGCCGGAACTCCTGAGCGTCTTCTTTTGAAAGCACCTGTCTACAACCCTTGAGAGTGTTCCGGCATCTTATACTAGTGAAGAAGTCAGCCTCGAGTCGCGCCTACGCCAACTTGAGTCAATCCTGCCCGTCTTAGCCGCAAATGCCGGAAAACTCCAGCTTAG
The DNA here is from genome assembly GCA_019233375.1 of Acidobacteriaceae bacterium. Taxonomy (GTDB): domain Bacteria; phylum Acidobacteriota; class Terriglobia; order Bryobacterales; family Bryobacteraceae; genus Bog-105. The sequence continues at coordinate 6,128 of JAFAMM010000181.1, read as the reverse complement.
CTTCCTGTGAATCCGCGAGTTCTGAGCAGACATGCGCGGCGCGCCGCTCTGTGCTGGCGATTCAGGGGGCACGCGTCCATAACCTTAAGAACATTAGTGTTGAGATTCCGCATAATCAGCTGACCGTCGTCACGGGGGTATCCGGGTCCGGCAAGTCCTCGCTAGTTTTCGACACAATCTATGCCGAGGGGCAGCGCCGCTATGTAGAATCGCTGTCGGCATACGCACGGCAGTTCCTGGAACGTATGGAGAAGCCGGACGTAGACGAAATCCTCGGCATCGCTCCGCCCATCGCTATTCGCCAAAAGAACCAGACGCGCAACCCGCGCTCTACAGTCGCTACCGCCACGGAACTTTATGACTTTATGCGTTTGCTGTGGGCACGCGCCGGCCGGACGTATTGCCCGAATGACGGCACGCGAATAGAGCGCGATACAGTCGATCAGGTCGCCGAGGAAATGCTTAAGCAACCAGAGGGATCCCGCTGGTATGCGCTGTTCCCGGTCCGGGCGGTACAAGATACTGCGGCAGCTCTTCGCGACCGTTTGTTCGAGCTGCGCAAGAAGGGTTTCAATCGCCTGTTTCAGGCGGGCCGCACATTCGAGTTCTCCACGCCCGAATCGCTGCTCGAAATCGATTTCTCCAAGCCCGTCTACATCCTTGCCGACCGTGTTGTCATTCGCCCGGATTCACATCAGCGCCTGGTGGACACCGTCGAGATCTGTTACCGCGAAACGGGCGAGGTTTTCTTTGAGCAGGCTGCGGTGGCTGATCCCGAAGTCTTGCACTTCTCTGAGCAGTTCGTGTGCAAGACGTGCGGCCTGGCGGCTGCGCCGCCTGAACCAACGCTCTTCAGCTTCAACAACCCGATCGGCGCTTGCCCGGTCTGCCAGGGCTTCGGCAACACCATCGATTACGATCTGGACCTGATCATCCCCGATCCGACGATCTCGATCGAAGACGGCGCGGTCGATCCATGGACGAAGCCGCAATATAACTGGTACTACGACGAAATCTTCAAGCAGAAGTCGCGCGGCAAGGCCCGCCTGAACGTCGCGTACGGCGAGTTGAGACCCGAGGAAAAAGAATTCGTCCGCAGCCATGTTCAGCGGTTCTTTGCCGAAGTAGAAAAGAAGAAATACAAGGTGCACGTGCGCGTCTTCATGAGCCGCTATCGCGCCTATACGGAGTGCCCGGCCTGCCGCGGTGCGCGGCTGCGCCCTGAAGCGCTGTGGGTGCGCGTGGGTAAACACAGCATCGCGCAGGTTTCCCGCATGAACATCGCGCGAGCATACGAGTTTTTTTCCCAGCTCGAACTGAGTCCCGAAGAGTCACAGGTTGCGGACCGCGTGCTTGACGAGATTCGCCAGCGCTGCAAGTTTCTAAACGACGTGGGCTTGGAATACCTCACGCTGGATCGTATTTCAGCAACGCTTTCAGGGGGAGAGGCGCAGCGAATTCAGCTCGCTACGTGCCTTGGTTCGCGGCTCGTCGGTGCGACTTATGTCTTAGACGAGCCCTCGATCGGTCTTCACAGTCGTGACACCGCGCGCTTGCTGCATCTGTTGAAGGATCTGCGCGACCTCGGCAACACCATCATCGTGGTGGAGCATGATCCCGAAATCATGGAGGAGGCCGATCACATCCTCGATCTCGGTCCGGGAGCGGGAGAAAATGGCGGGCGCATCATTTTCGCGGGCAGTTACGCTCAACTTCTAATGCCTTCCTCTTCAAAGGAACGGAGCCAATCACTTACCGGCAGGTATCTTCGTGGCGAAGTTGCTGTTTCACGCCCGCCCGACCGCCGCAAGGTCAACCCCAAACGTACGGTTCGTTTCTACGGCGCTCGGGCTAACAATCTGAAGAATGTGGATGTAGAGATTCCTCTCGGCATGATGGTTGCCGTGACCGGAGTCTCCGGGTCGGGCAAGTCGAGCCTTGTCCATGAAGTGATTTACCGGGCGCTGGACGTTCAGGTGAACAAGGCCCGCGAAAACGCTCGGGGAGAATCCGGAGCTATCGAGGGTGAAGGCGCCGCGCGCAAGCTGCCGCTGAAGCGAGTGGAACGCGCAGACCTCTTGACCAGCGTGGTACTGGTCGATCAATCGCCGATTGGCCGCACTCCTCGGTCGAATCCAGTGACATATGTCAAAGCGTTTGATCTCATGCGCGAGCTGTTTGCGGCAACTCCCGAAGCCGAGCGACGCGGCTACACTCCCGGGCATTTTTCGTTCAACATTCCGGGCGGCCGCTGCGAAACCTGCCAGGGGGACGGAACGGTCACCGTTGAAATGCAGTTTCTTGCCGATGTGGAACTGATCTGCGAAGAATGCAAGGGTACCCGGTACAAGCAAAGCGTTCTCGATATTCGTTACAAGGGACTGAATATACACGAAGTGCTGCAACTCACGGTTCGCGAGGCTCTCTCCTTTTTCGCGGAGACGCCCCGGCTCGCGGCACGCTTGAAAGTTTTGCAGGATGTAGGGCTCGGGTATCTGCGCCTCGGCCAATCAGCGACGACGCTCAGCGGAGGCGAAGCGCAGCGCGTCAAATTAGCGGCGCACCTCGCCCAATCGAACTGCGAAGGCACGCTGTTTCTTTTCGATGAGCCGACCACCGGGCTCCACTTTGACGATATTGCGAAGCTTCTGACATCGTTCGAGCGCCTGATCCAGAACGGTGGAAGCGTGCTGGTCATCGAGCACAACCTGGAGATGATTCAGGCTGCCGACTGGATTATCGATCTCGGGCCCGAGGGCGGGGAAGCCGGCGGACGCATTGTGGCGCAAGGCGCGCCTGAGGCGATTGCCGCCGTGCAGGAATCGTACACAGGGAAGTATCTGAAGCAGGCGCTCGCTCAGCGCGCCATCGCGTGAATGAATCAGTTCCGTGAACTGCCGTCCGTCGATCAGGTGCTTCGCAACCTGCACGATCAGATCAACGGATTGCCGCGCGAGCTTATCGTTGAACAGATTCGAGCCGTGCTCGCCGCGCGGCGCGAAGCGCTTGCCGCCGCCGAGCCGGTGGATCAAATTCCTGTTGAGGCCGCAGTTACAGAACGCCTTCGCCTGCTCACCGAACCCTCCCTGCGACGTGTTATCAACGCAACCGGGGTCATTCTTCACACGAATCTGGGCCGCGCTCCCTTAGCGGCCGAGGCGCCCCTGGCGGGATACTTCAACCTGGAATATGATCTCGCCGCGGGCAGGCGTGGTCGACGCGACGTGCACGTCGCTCCCCTGTTAGAAGCATTGTTGGGTAAGCCCGGCATTGTCGTGAATAACAATGCCGCGGCTGTGTATCTGGTTCTGAATGAGCTTGCGGCCGGGTTTGAGGTAATTGTCTCGCGCGGTGAATTGATCGAGATTGGCGATGGCTTTCGGATACCGGATATCATGGCGCGTTCCGGCGCAATTCTTCGTGAAGTCGGCACCACCAATCGGACACTTCTCGAAGACTATCGGTCCGCGGTCACGGAGCGGACGCGTCTGATCCTGCGCGTGCATCCGTCTAATTTCCGCATTAGCGGTTTCACCTCACGCCCGGAACTCGCTGCTCTTGCGGCCCTCGCGGGCGAGCATGGCATTCCCCTTTTTGAAGATCTGGGAAGCGGCTGCCTGGCTGATTTGCGGCCATTTGGCGTCGAAGAGCCGCGAGCCGGCGACAGTTTGAGCGCCGGGGCGGACCTCGTTTCGTTTAGCGGCGACAAACTGCTCGGAGGTCCGCAAGCAGGCATTATCGCTGGAAACGGCATGCTCGTGGAGCGAATTCGCCGTAATGCGATGTATCGGGCGTTTCGCGTTGACAAGCTGATTCTTCAATCACTCGAAACAACGTTGCGCCGCGCCCTTCGGCAGGATTGGGAAAGCATTCCCGCGCTCAAAATGATTTTCACGCCCCCGGAATATCTGCGGCGGCGGGCCGAAAGAATCGCTCGTCATCTCACCGGCTGGGATATCGAACTGTGTTCGTCGCAGAGCGCCATCGGCGGAGGATCAACCCCCGACCAGACACTTCCGACCTGGACGGTTGAGGTGCCGGTCGCCGATGCGGCCGCATTTGAACAGCGGCTGCGTACCGGCCAACCACCGGTGATTTGCCGTATTCAGCGCGACCGGATCTTGCTGGACATGCGGACGATTTTTGATGACGAAGAGTCCGCGCTGGTTGCCGCCCTGCTCGCCGCAAGACATTAACAGGCAGCGCGCCACACAATTTCGCCGCTCACGATGGTTGCCAGCGGACCGCCCCTGAAGTTGTGTCCATGGAACGGAGTGTTCGCGCTCTTTGAGGGCGAGCGCGTGACGTCGTACGTCCACTCGTGGTCAAGACCGAAAACCGTTACATCGGCCACGGCGCCCGTGCGCAGCGTGCCTCTGTCGAGCGAAAGAACGCTGGCCGGGGCCGCCGTGAAGAGGCGCACTAAGTGGGAAAGAGTGATTCTGCCGGAGTGGTACAGCCGTTCGAGCGCCAGGCCAAGTGCCGTCTCCAGACCGATAATCCCGAAGGGGCAGCGCTCAAACTCCTGCATCTTTTCCGCCCCCGGGTGCGGAGCGTGGTCCGTCGCAATTGCGTCGATTGCCCCGCTCGCCAAACCTTGTGTGACGGCAGCGACATCTTCGTTCGATCGCAGCGGCGGCTTCATCTTGTAATTGCTATCGTAGGGCCGCATTTCGCTATCCGCGAGCGCGAAATGATGAGGCGTCGCCTCTGCCGTTACCCTGAGCCCCCGCTGTTTGGCGAAGGCAACCATTTCTACCGAGTATTTTGACGAGATGTGTGCGACATGGTAGCGCACGCCCGTGAGTTCAGCGAGAATGATGTCGCGAGCGACCATCACGTCCTCGGAGCTGCGCGGAATGCCTCGCAAGCCTAAACGCGTCGACTCCAATCCCTCGTGCATGTCTCCGCCCGCGCTCAGGTGCAGGTCCTCACAATGCTCGATCAGGGGCAGGTCCAAAGCGGCCGCAAACTCCATCGCGCGCCGCACAACGCGCGCATTCATCACCGGTCTGCCGTCATCTGAGATGGCAACAATTCCGGCCTGCTTCATAGATGCAATCGCCGCCAGTTCCTCGCCCGCGCTGTTTTTTGTAATGGCGCCGATTGGGTAAACGTTGACCTTTGCGAAGCGGCGCGCGCGGTCTACAATGTAGCTGGTCACCGTCGCGTTGTCGTTCACGGGCTGCGTGTTGGGCATGCAGCAGACTGAACCAAATCCTCCGGCAGCGGCCGCTCTTGACCCGGTCTCGATCGTCTCTGCGTGCTCAAAGCCGGGTTCGCGCAGATGCACGTGCATGTCGATGAAACCGGGCGCGACAATCATTCCTGTCGCGTCGAACACTTCAGCGCCTGAGGCATCTATGTCACGCGCGACCTGCTTGATTATGCTGTCTTCGATCGCGACATCACACACCTGGTCCAGCGCTTGCGAGGGATCAACTACGCGCCCGTGCTTAATGACGAGTTTGCTCATGCGGCCAGCACTGCCTCGAGTACCGCCATGCGAACCGCGATTCCATTCTCTACCTGATTCAGAATCGCGGACCGCTGCGAGTCGGCTACCTCCGACGAGATCTCGCGTCCGCGGTTAATAGGACCCGGATGGAGCACAACAGCGTCTGGCTTTGAGAGTTCTATGTGATCAGGCCGGAGGCCATAGAAGCGGAAATACTCACTCGCCGGGAAAGCCGCTTCATGCTGGCGTTCCAGTTGCACACGCAGCATCATAATGACATCCACATCGCGGAGCGCGGTCTCCATGTGGGTGGTCAGGGTAACGCCGGGGGCCAGCCTTTCCATTTCGCGCGGCAACAGCGAGGCCGGACCGCAAAGGACGACTTGAACCCCAAATTTCGATAGCAGGAAGATGTTTGAACGGGCCACGCGGCTGTGCGCGATATCGCCGATGATCGCGATCCGGAGCCCTTCCAGGCTCCCGCGCCGGTCAAGAATAGTGCGTGCATCGAGCAGAGCCTGCGTCGGATGCTCATGGGTACCGTCGCCCGCATTCACGATTGGTACCGGGAGGTACCGGGACAGAAAATGCGGCGCGCCTGAGGCGGCATGCCGCATCACGATGGCATCGGGGCGCATCGCGCCCAACGTGTTCAGCGTGTCTACTAGCG
>JAFAMM010000060.1 GCA_019233375.1 Acidobacteriaceae bacterium | reverse complement strand
ATGTGAGATTGCGCGACAAGCACAGACTTGTAGACATCGAATAAAACAAAAATCACCCACAGGTAGAGAGTGATTACCAGGAACTCTCGTATCCCGTGATGCACCCTTTGTTTCAAGCTTTGGCTCGTCGTAGCCACGTCATCTCCTTCATCAGCGAACGACAACTGCTGACACGAGGCGTCTGGCCGAAAACTCAACCATTTCGCCTTTGTAGCTCTTCATTGAGGATCGGTACAGCCAGGTTGCAGGCCTGAACGCCTTGAACGACGCAGAGCTTCAAAACATCCATAATCTCCTCAGGTGTCGCACCCAATTTCAGGGCGGCCTTAATGTGCCGGCGCGTTCCAGGAGCATACATGTGCGTGTACGACGCATCGAAGGCGATGCTCAGAAGTTCGACCAACTTGGGCGTCATCAAGCCGCTTGCATAAATCCCAAATCCCGTGGCCATGAAATCATCAGTCCACTCAGGGTCCAGTTCGTAGAAGGGATCCCAAGCCGTATTCCACTGGCCGGCCGCCCGCATCTTGTCGCAGGCGGGAGTGGGTGCTGTACTCGTTGACTCCCGAATCGGCTGCACCCCAGCCGCTTTCATTTCCTCGAGCAAGATGGGAGCGCCCAGGCTGCACGAATGGATTGCCATGACGGAGGCCATCTTCAGAATCATCAGGATTTCTTCGCGTGTCGCACCCGCATCGAGCGCGCGACGGATGTGGCGCCGCGTGCCGTCCGGGTTCAGGTTCGTGCAAGCAGCGTTCACGGCAAGGCTGATCAACTCGATTGTCTTTCGGGGTAGAACCCCGTTCCTCCATGGGTCCGTGGTCATCTTCACGCACGCTTCGGCCCAGTTCGGTTCCCACTCGCGCAGCGTGTCCAATGCTGCATCCCACGGACCTGTTGTCTGCCGGGTTGCAGGCGTCCCCGGTGGAGCTTCTGTTTTCATAATTGACGTCACATTCCTAGGTGTTGATGTACAAACGTCCGCACTTTCCGGGCCGCCAGGATCGACTCAGGGGCATCGGGGATTCTGTCCTGGAAGTTATGGACCATGCCCTCGTAGAGATCCAGCTTCACTGGCAGTGCGGCAACATCGAGGGCCTGATAGAGCCGGACGAAACCGCTAAGCAGGGTCTCCTTCAAACCACCCTGGATGAGCGTCGGCGGAAATCCTTTGGAATAGTCGCCATAGACCGGCGACGCATACGGATCTTTTTGATCTCCGGGATTGGCGAAAGCAGCGGCTGCATATTTGCTGTGCTTCTCGTAAAGTTGGTTCGGGTCGGCATCGTGCAGCGTACTTTCCGTATCGCCGCTCGGCGTCACATCCACCCATGGAGAGACCAGCACGGCGGCGGCCGGCATTCCCAGCCCCTGAGGAGTCGCCATAGATGACCGTGTGGGCCAGGCGTTGACCGTCCTTCAGTAGAGCGCTGATTGCCCTGATGACCTCGTCGGACATCTGATTGTATTTGGCCAGAGGGGCCACCGTGTAATCAATCGACAGCACGCGGACATCGGTTGCATGGGCGAAGACGACAGCTCTACCGAGGGTGGACGCAGCGCTATACATTACGTGGGCTCCGCCGTGGGTGTAGACGGCGACCTTGCCGTTGTCCTTCCAGTTCTTCGGGCGGACATCAAGCACCGGAACGCCGCCTAGTCTCCCTGCCGTGACGGTGTGCTCATAGCGTTGCAACAGGGGCGCAGACTTGGCCTCACCATCGGCCTCCGCAAATGCTCTCACCTTCTCCCAACCGGCGAGATCGTCCGGCTCGGGGAACGCCGGCATGAGAGCCGGATCACGCAGGGTCCGGAGAAATGCCTGCGCCTGCTGTGAAACCGTGTCCGGAATGTGCACATACGATTCTTGCTGAACTGGTGTGGTCACGTGAGCTGTGCCTCGCAAACCTTTTTCAAGGACTGCACGTTCCGTGGGTTGATCTGGTCCAGATCGACATACCGCTGGCCCGAATAGTCCTTATTAATGTTGATCCATTCGCTTGAGTCTCGAGCTGGCGCACTGACCGCAAATACAAATAGAACGGCGGTGAGAACCAGCGGTCCTCGGTTGCCCGTTAATACATTCAGCACCGCCCCCTCCCTCTCTGTAATCCATGCGCAGAACTCTGGCTCGCGTGAACCGACATCGCTCAATGGGTTGCCCCGCCTATATTTCCATCACTGTCGTAATAGCGGCCATTTACTTCTTCGCCGAGGATCGCAAAATCACATTTCGACGTTTCCAGTGGGTCGGACTTCCACGAGAACCCGATGGACGGAACGTGGACCTCGGCCTCCATCTGACACGTTGCGCGGGTGCCGGTGAACCGGAAGTGTTTGGCGGGATCTTCGAACTTCACTTGTTCTCCATTCGATTTCCAGATCATTTTGAAGGTCATCCGCGCAGGTGTGGCAAGCGAATCGAGAGCGGGCCACCTCGGTTGGTCGACCACCGCTATGTCTCTGATCTCCAGCGTGAATGACTGCCGGTCCGGGCTGATATTCAGCCCACCCTCCGGCACCGGAACAACCCAGTACAGGCCCGAAGGGGCGATCGGCGGGTGGCAATCGTGAATCTGATTCGCGGGGGCAGCCTGCCCCTTGAAAATCGTAAGTCATAAGTGAGCGAACGTTCCGTGCTGGGTCGTTCGCGCCGCCCAGTATTCGCCGGACATGACGCCGTAATCGGTCGTAGCGCTTCCGAACGGCAGCCGATTGCCCTTGTTGTCCGTGCCCATTCCTGAGAAAGTATTGCAACGCGCAACGAAGCCCTTGAAGTGGTAGACATGCGATGGTTCAAGGTTCATGCCGGCGGCCTGGTTATGGCTGCCGTTCTTGTCGAGCCAGGGGACAGGAAACGGGTCGCTGCTGCCGTTGGCGACCTTCGGCGCTACGTCGTCAAGAGCGCGAGCCGGTTGTGCCAGAGCGACCGCGGACAGGGCGCCGCTTCTCAAAACGCCTCTGCGAGTAAGTTCGCGGCGGGGTGTACTGATTTTGAACATCGTAGGTATTCCTGCGAATGAACTTGCTTTCTTTCTACTCGGGCATGAAAACCGGTTTCACTTTTGGTAGCTTTTCGAGACTGGCCTTATCGATGCCTAAATTAGCCGCGACAACAGCCGGCGGCGTGTTCGCCAGCCACTCGTTCAACGAGACATCCTGATAGAGATTGCTCCTGAATAGCTCCAGAAATCGCAAATCAGCGCTGCCCGTGTTTTCCACATAATGAGGCGCACCCAGCGGGACGTACCCGACATCGCCCGTCTCGAAGTCCATGGTTCGAGCCCGGCCTGCCGTTGCGAACACGGTTTGCCGCCCTTTGCCGCTGATGAAGAATTGCCACTCGTCGGCATTCGGATGCCAGTGCAGTTCTCGCATGCCTCCCGGATGAACAGTAACGATGGCCGCGGCGATCCGCGTCGCCACCGGAAAGTTCTTGGAATCGACAATACGAACTTCGCCTCCTTTGTTGCTCTTTGTCGGGGGTTGCTCGAAGGTGCGAAAGGCATAATCAACCGGAGAGCGACCACGCACGCCGGCAGCTGCCTGCTGGTCGTCCTTGAGCGGACCGGGCACTTCGGACGGGAAAATGACCAGCGGTTTGGTTGGCATTTTTTGTAAGACCTGATCGCTCAACCCAAAATTCTTCGCAATTACATCGCGGGGTGTGTGAATCATCCACTCCGAGAGCAGTGCGGTCTCTCGTTCGGAGAAGTTGCCATCGTCGAACGCCAGCATGAACTCCGAACCGTCAGGCCCAAGGCCCTGCAAGGAATGTGGCATCCCGGCGGGGAAGTACCACAGCTCACCCTGTTTTAAATCGGTGACGAAGCTCTTGCCATCCGAGTCAATACAGGTTATACGCGTGTTTCCGTAAAGCATGAAGGACCACTCCGAGACCGAGTGCCAATGTAACTCCCGGATGGCCCCTGCGCTGAGGCGAATCTGAGCGGAGGAGATTGTCTTTGCGATCGCCATTTCGCGAACGGTAACCTCTCGTACCCAGCCGCCGTCCAGAACGAACTTCTCTCCGAGCGAGTAAGGGTACTTGAACGGAGGCAGTCCTCCCGCATCCGTGGCGGGCGGATGAATTGCGTCGGGGTTTTCGGCGTCTAGAGATTGATTGTTCGTGACGGGATCGTTCGGCTTCGCGGCTGATTCCTGACCTCCAATAGCTGTTGTCGACAAAAGACCCGCCGCGGCGAGCCCGGATGGAGCGGCGCCCAGAAACCCACGGCGGGTTACTCGATCTTCCTGTTCATCATCACGCATGTTCGGCTCTATGTAATGGCAATGGGGCTCAATCGCAGATTCTGGTGACGGACGAGATCCCGCTCGCGGTGACCGGAGCGGGACCGGCCAGAGTGAGTTACATCGCTGTCGCCAACAACTTCTCCTGCGCCTTGCGGACCGGCTCGGGCGCGATCATGCATGCGGCGATCGGGTGCGAATCGCCGCCGATGACCGCCTGCGCTTTTTTCCCATCGGTCGGCCAGGTGAGAAAGCCTGGATTGAACTCGGTGGGGTTAGGCGGCATGGCATTCTCTTGCAAGGTTTCTTCGACGCTGTTGTACCAGGTGCCGACCTTGCAGATTTTGCGCGCTTCCTCGGCCGTTGCCACCTTGCGACCAAACGCTTCACAGATGCGCACCACGCCTTCGATTTGCTCGACCGTCGTCTTGCGCTTGCGATCCGCGCCCCAGAGGTTGTCCTCATTGCCAACGCGCACGTGTTGGCCGAGCACGATGGCCATTGCGGAATAGGAAATCAATCCCCTCATGCTGGACCAGAGGGTGTTGACTGATCCCTGCGGCACGCGTGAAAGGAAATGCATCATGTCAAACGGATTCCGGCCGAGTGTGCCGCCGCCGTAGGCGCAGAGAGCCATGTTCAGCGGTCCCATGTACACGCCGGCGCGAATCACTCGCTCAACGAGTTCCCATTGGTGCACATGGGCCGGAACGAAGTAAGGCTGGATGCCATTCTTCCGAAGACGTTTGAGGTGCTCGACGTAGAAAGCGGGGGTCGAGTCCACCACCATACCGGACCATGCCGCAAGCACCTTGGGATCATCCATGTGCGTCCCCTTGATATCCTCCGCACTGAACATTGAAGCAATGTCCCACAGCGTGGTGCCGGTCGTCACGGTCACAAACTCCGGCTTGGGGTTCAATTCGGTGAGCATGTGGCGGGTGTCGTAGTCAAGCCACTTCGCCTTTGCATCAGCGGTGTGCGGGGCGAACGAGATCGAGCCGCCCACTTGAATAATCATCTCGGGGACCGCCTCCTTCACCCGCTTCAGAAGGTAGTTGTATTCGTCGAAGTTAGTCGAACCCATGCCGGTCGCTGGATTGCGAACGTGGAAGTGCAGCATGGTGGCGCCGGCGTTGTAGCAGTCGACCGCTGTCTTGACTTGCTCATCCCAGGAGAGGGGGATATCCGCGGCATCGCCCGGCAGCCACGCCGGGCCGTACGGTGCCGCGGTAATAATCAGCGGAGCCATGTTCTCTGGCAGGATTGAGTTGTCTGTGTAGTACATGTTTTCCCTTTCTAGTGCGTCTTTCTTGGTTGTGTCTGTCGTCTTTCGTTCACTTTTAGGATCGATTGAGTCAGTCCGGCTCCGGTACCGGGAAGGCCGTAGGGTCGGCTTGCCAGACACCAAAGATGTTTTTTGCGGGATCGGAAACGATCGTCACCCACGCAGTCCGGGGCACGGCCGCCTTGGGGCGCACAATCGAACCGCCAAGCGATTGAATTCGCGCCACCGTTTCGTCGAGAGCGGCCACGTTCACGAAAAGCATCCAGCCGTTCAGGTCTGCAATGGCCCGATAGGTCAGCCCGCCATGCAAGGCCGGGCCCTCTGAGGTGCCGGTCTGAATTCGCCAATAATTGACGCCCGGCATCTGGTCGATGTCCCAACCGAAGAGGTTCCGGTAGAACCCGGCCAGCTTCGCAGGCTCCTCGCCATAAATCTCAAAATGGGTGATGGAACCGTTCATCTCTTAACCTGCGAGCTAGCGTAGATCCTTTCGAAGTTGGCTATTCGGAGCTTCGAAGTAGCATTCTCTGGCTAATCGGGTGGGAAGGACTATGCAGAATTCACCACGGAATGTTACAGGTATCGCAGGTCGGCGGGCGAGATCGGCGTACCCCGTCGCGCCGGGTCTCACGATTTGTGAACTGACCATCTAGTACTTTTCAGTTGTAAAGCTCAGTTCTGGGTCGAAATTGTACTACTCTAGGAAGATTCCGTCGGCAGCTAAAGAAGACCTATTGTGTGCGTCCGCCTCGATCTTTGGGCCGGGCAGCCACACCAGCCTGCAATCGCCGCCCGCCGCGAAGGACCGGTGCCGCTTGGAAAAATTCCGTCTGGGCGCTCTTGTGTCCGTGGATACAAGGGATTTTGAAGAGTTTTGCGATTTCGCAGCCGGATGGGACATCGACCATCAACTAATCGGCCGTACGCGGCCACGCATGACTGTGGCGGGGCTAATAGCTCCGGGTCTGCAGCTTGCGCTAGTAGAGCAGGCGGCTCCTTATTCTTCGCAGGGACAAAATCCCACAGGCATGATCAGTGTCGCCGTGTCGCTCGACCAGCGTCGCCCTATGATTCATCGCGGTCACAGCCTCGATCAGCTACAGGTCGCGATAACTCGAACGGGCGAAGGCTTTGAGCTTTTAAACCGAGTTGGAGCCCAGCACTTCCTGGTTTCCTTTTCCCAAGCTAGATTAGAGCAATACGCCGTGGATGTTTGGCATGATTCCCGCTTGCGACTTCGATTCCCTGACTTGGCGCACCGGATGCGCTATATCGAAGCATGCGAGACGATCCTGAATGATGTTCAGAAACAGCCGGCCCTGCTGGCAGATGCCCGGGCTGTAGCACTGTTGGAAGAAAAGCTTGTCGAAAATCTGCTGCTGCACGGCTATGCAGATAGCACGGACACGAATTATCCCAGCCGTTATCATGTCGCAAGACGAGCCTACAGATATCTTTTGGATCACCTCGAAGAGGTCGTCTCGATCCGCGATCTGTGTGCTGTTACAGGGGCCAGCTACATGACTCTCGAACGCGGGTTCCGAGAGACATACGGTATGGCGCCCCAGGCGTACATCAAGGCCCTCCGGCTTTCTCGGGCGAGAAAAGAACTGCTGCACCCAGCCCTGACAACAACCGTCACTGACGTAGCCTTGCATTGGGGATTTATTGAGTTGGGTCGGTTCTCCGTTCAGTACCGTCAACGCTTCGGCGAAAGCCCGAGTGAAACTCTACGCAAGGCACGTGGCGATCGTTGGCGAGTTGTGGGCGATTAAAACTACATCCGATGAGAGATGGCCACCAACGCATCGAATGTCAGTGCAAGGACGCTTCAGAACCGAAACCGCACCCTGATGAACGAGTGTAGTGCTGGTGCATAGGCCGAGCAACCGCGAATAGAAGTCCGACGAGCATCCGTCGGTTCGCCTTTACTGCTTTGCCACCGAAGCTACTGCTTGGGTACTCAGCAGGGCCTGCACCTGGCGGAACGCGAAGACAGCCAAGAGCATCAAGGGAACCTCAGTCAGAAAGTACGTGGTCGCGAACCGGGCAAAGTCGATGCGACCGAGCAGCGTCACCGCAATCGCGGTCGCGATGCTGACGTTCCGCGTACCGAACTCAACGGCGACCGTGAACCGGTCCCCGCGGTTCCGAGTGACTGGTGCCGCAACCATCCAACCGACGATCAGGGAACTCAGTACAAACGCCACTGCGATTGGGACGGTCTTTGACAACCCACCTACAAACGCGTTCGGGTCCTCTGCGATTACCAGAAAGAGTACGACTGTGAGCGCCATGAAGGCGAGGCGCTGAAGTGCCGCATGATAGCGTGCGGCAAACTCGGGCGCCCGCTGTCGCAACCAGATGCCAAGCGTAAGGGGTAGTGCCAACATTACCACGAGCTGCGCGATCTGCAGGCGCATCGGTGCAGCCACGTCGAGTGGTCGACCCGTGATCAGTTTCAGCCATTTTCCGATGAGCGGAATTGTCAGGCTTGCACACAAGCACGATAGGCCGCTCAACGTGACCGAAAGAGCCACCGACGCCCTCGCAAGATAGACGTAGGCGTTTGAAATGCCGCCAATCGGGCACGCGGCAATTAGAAGCACTCCAGCCGTGACCCCAGGCCCCGTCTGGAACAGCAAAGTCAACCCGAACGCCAATAACGGCAACAGGATCGCGGGCGCGATGACACCGACCAACAGTACCGCGGGTTGCCGTCGCACACGTACGAAATCGCCGGCCCTGAGATCAAGGCCCACTGCGGTGAGCAGGACGATCGTCATTGCGGGTACCGCGATTTCTATCAGCGTTTTCATCATTTGCTAATTCGAATTGGCTCCTTCCGCAACTTCGCTTGCCATGCATCCGGCCGGAACACGTTAACGTGCGCTCCAGCACTTACAAGTTAATCGGCGATGATATTTCGAAGCTATAGTATCTCGTTCAAGCAACTACGCAACACCTCAACGACTCGATGGTAATCGAGAAAACGTTTTAGCAGTACTTGAGTTCGTAGTAGTGCACTAGAGGCATGTCGATCGAGTGACTGCTGGCTCGAAAGTATCTCTGGTGACGTGTCGGGGTGTGAAAAATCCGCCAATCCGTTACAGGGCAAGGGTGGAGCGATGGGCAACGAGCAAGCCCGAAAGCGGCAGCAGGATGAGGTTTATGAGCGCATCAACGGCCGCCGGACCAGAAATCAAAGGGGATGTATTCCTCGTGATTGACATTTCGCGTCGTGTATTGACCCTCGAAGGCATGCGATCCAAAGCCGGTTTTTGTGTGCGCGCATAACGCCGACGACGCTACCCTTGATTCGCTACCGAGCGCCTGATTTAGATTTCTTCCCGTCCAATTACCTTCGGTCCCGTTGAATTTTTGAGTGCTCTGTGACAAAAGCGGTGGATGGATCCCTAGGAGCGCGGTAACGGTCCACAGTACACACCCGCAAGCGCTCGCTCTGCGATCGTGCGAAACACAACACGACAAGACAACATCCAAACGCTCCACGAGACTTGGCGTTGAATCCCTGTGAGTTTAGCAGCTTCGACCAACTTCCGTACGGCCGCCCGTCAGACGGTGGACGGATTACGAATGCAAAGTCTGAAAGGGTTTACGAATGTTCGGAAAAGTTTCCGGATCCGTGACGGGATGACGCGAGAGATCCGGAAGTGGAGGTGGCGCGATTGTCTTGCGATCTTCTAGTCTCGGCAAAGGCGCGGGGAAACGGCCCGCATGTTTGTTAGTCACGTTGTTGTCATCCGTCGAATTATCAAAACTCGCACCATCGGTGCGAGAAATCCCGTGGGTACCCGTTCACAAGTTCTTGGACCTAATTTGGACCTTACGCTATGGCCCGATTGAGACCGCGAGGGACCGGTCCCTTACGGTAAATCAACGGTTTAGGTGGTGCCACATGGTGCGAAACGGTTCAAAATTAGATTCAGGTTCAATTGCCGGCAACGGCGTGGAGGTTCAAGTCCTCTCATCCGCACCAATAACTTTTTCGGAATGAGGGCTCTACGCACTTAATGGGGGCGGCTCTGGCTCCACGCACTTATGGGTGGCGGCTCTACTCGGAATGAGCCAGTTGCCAAGCATTGTTCGGTTAGCTTTCATTCATCAAACGCGCCAGACTTGCTGTGACGCGTGCGTTCCTAACGCGTCCGCGTTGACGGATTAACGGATTATCCCCGTGAGACAGCTTGGCGAGATCAGGAGATCGACGTAAACGCGATCGGGATGATGCGCTACTGCGGCGGGGGCGTGAGCCGCGGCCATTGGGGCTGCGATGGCATGAGGTCGTTGCGAAGCGCCTGCTCGTCCTCCTCTCCGGCCTCCTGCTTACGAAATTCATCGAACGTCTGAGTAGCCTCGGCCTGCTTGCCTAGCCTTTGATAGACAATACCCAGTTGATAGAGAGCTTGGCGAAGGTTCGGGTCCAGGCGATGCGCAGCTTCGAGTTCCCGAGCCGCTTCATCGAGACGCGCTTGCTTACGGGCGAGCAGTTTTCCTAACTCATAGTGTGCAAGACCGTAGGTAGGATCGAGCGAGATAGCCATGCGAAAGCCCGACTCTGCTGCGGCAGGCTGCCCGGATCGGTACAACAGAACCGAGAGATGAGTCCGAAACCGCGCGTTCTTCGGCTCAAGCGCGACGGCCCCTTCCAAGTCTGGTTTTGCTGCGGGTAACTCACCACGATTGAAGTAGCTAAGACCGCGAAGAAATAAACAGCGAGCACACCGAGGATTGAGACGAATTGCCTCGTCCAGTCGGGCGATCGCCGCCGGATAATTCTGTTGAAGATAAAAACTCACGGCCAGGTTGTAATGGGGCTCGGACCACTTTGGGTCTGCTGTGATTGCTCGTTTGAAGTACTCGTTAGCGCCGGCGTCGTTATTTAGTTGCAGGAGCCGGCCCGCAACCACGAGATATTGAGCGTTCGAGGGTTCGATTGCCGCGGCGGTTTGGCTTTCGCTAAGCGCATCGGGCAAGCGGCCGCAGTCATAGAGAGCTTGAGCTTTAAGAGCATGGCCGAAAGCCGAACCCGGATCGCCGATAATCGTCAAAGCCTCGGCAGAACGTTTATCGCTGATTAGAGCTTCAGCGAGAACAGAGCGCACATTTTCATCTTCGGGATGGCCCTGAACAGCTTTCTGCAGATAAGTCACAGCTTGTCCGGGCTGCCCGAATTCTAAGAAAGCCTGACCGACCGCTCCGGCTGCATCGGGGTAATCACTGACAAACGAGGCAGCTTCCGCGTTAGCCTCCGACAGGCGGTTCATTTGAAGTTTTGCGCGCACGATCTGGAAGCGAACGTCTGGGCGTTGCGGCTCCAGTTGCTTCACTACTAACAAATGACGAAGCGCTTCATTGCCGCGTCCTGCGTCGATAAGCACTAAAGCGCAATTGTATTGAACGTCTGGGTTTTTCGGATCGAGTTGCGCCGCACGCTCGAGGTGAGGGAGTGCCGATGCG
>JAFAMM010000464.1 GCA_019233375.1 Acidobacteriaceae bacterium | reverse complement strand
TTTCACCTGGAAGCTCCGGATTCAGCAAAGCGAAGCATTGATTACTTCTTCTACTCTTTAGCGACGAGCCAGAAGAACCGTGCGATCGGGATCATCCTCTCCGGTATGGATTCCGATGGCGCGCTGGGCATGCGGGCCATCAAGGGCGAGGGTGGCATCACGATGGTCCAGACTCCGGAGACGGCACATTATCCCGATATGCCCCGCAGCAGCATCTCGGTGGATCATGTCGACATCATTTCGCCTCCGAGCGCGATAGCCGCGCAACTGTCGCAGTTGAGCAGGCTATTCCGGGAAACAAATGTACGCCTGCTGCAGGAAGGCATTCCGGCCGACGGCGAAGAGCAACATGTCACCCGAATACTTTCGCTCTTGAGAGTTGTGTCTGGCGTAGATTTCCGGCTTTACAAGCCGACCACGATCCGCCGCCGTATTGCCCGCCGCATGCTGCTCCATCGAATCGATACACTGCGCGATTACATCGCGTTTCTGCACGCGAACCCGACCGAGGTTCGCGAGCTGAATGAAGATGCGTTGATCAACGTCACGCGGTTTTTTCGTGATCCGGAAGTCTTTGAGGCACTCAAGACGGTCGTGCTGCCTCGCATCTTTGAGAACCGTGATCCGTCACAGCAGGTCAGGATTTGGGTAGCGGGATGCTCCTCGGGCGAGGAGGTCTATTCCATTGCCATTTGTCTGCTGGAGTACCTGACTGGCAATCCTATCGAACCTCCCATTCAGATCTTCGGAACCGACGCCAGCGAGGCTAACATTCAGAAGGCGAGAATCGGTTTCTATGCTGAGACCATCGCCGAAGATGTCTCACCCGAACGCTTACGGCGCTTCTTTATCAAGAACGAGAAGGGATACCAGGTAGCAAAGCGGGTCCGGGACCTCTGTATATTTGCGCGTCAGAATCTGTGCCACGATCCGCCCTTTTCGCGAATGGACATCATCAGCTGCCGCAACGTGCTGATTTATTTCGGAGCGGAACTGCAAAGGCAATTGATGCCGACGTTCCATTACGCGCTGCGTCCGAACGGCTTCCTGGTTCTGGGTACTTCAGAAACTATCCGCGAATTTAGCGATCTGTTTGTCCTGGCCGATCGACGCCACAAGATTTACTCGCGAACTGCAGGCGGCATTCCTCCGCGCGCTCTGGTGGATGTTCTGCCCCGAAGCATGACTCCCGATATGGTGGCTGTGCCGCCGCAGCAGCTGGTTGAGAACTGGGGAGATCTGGAATTGCAGCGCGCTGCGGATCGCATTCTGCTAGCACGGTATGCACCTCCGGGTGTGGTGGTGAACGAGCGGATGGAGATCGTGCAATCGCGTGGGCGTATCAGCCCGTTTCTCGAACTGCGCCCCGGCACCGCCACGCTCGATCTGATGCGCATGACGCGCGATAGCATCGCGCCCCAAGTCAGCGCCGCTGTCCGGCGCGCGATCGAGCACGATCTGCCAGTGCAGGTTCAGGGGCTGCGGATCACCGACGGGGACGTGATGCAGGAAGCAACTCTGGAGGTGCTTCCTATTCACAGCGTCGGCCATCGTGCAAAGTGCTACCTCCTGGTCTTCGCTCCCCAAGGCCGCCCCGAGAAGCGTCCCGTTGTCGAGGCGTTTCCGGCCATGTCGGCTGAGGATAAGGACCGCCTGATCGCTCAGATGCGGCACGACCTCTCGTCGACCAAGCTGTATCTGCAGTCGCTGTTGGAGGAGCGCGATGCCAAGAATCAGGAACTGGTATCGGCGAATGAAGAGATCCAGTCGGCGAATGAAGAGCTGCAAAGCACGAACGAAGAGCTTGAGACCACAAAAGAGGAGCTGCAAAGCTCGAATGAAGAACTCCATACCGTAAATGATGAGTTGCAGAACCGCAATACCGTTCTGACGCAGGCGAGCAATGACCTGTTGAATCTGATCAACAGTGTCAATCTGCCGGTATTGATGTTGAGCAACGAACTTACGATCCGGCATTTCACGCCACCTACACAACGCGTCATGAATCTCCGGCCGTCGGATGTGGGCCGGCCGTTTAGCGAATTGCGGGTCAATCTGAACGTGGACGACTTGACGCCTCTTCTTATGGAAGTTCTCGAGAGCCTGTCCTCGCAAGAGATCGAAGTTCAGGACAGGGAGGGGCATTGGTACCTCTTGCGCGTGCGCCCCTACCGAACGACCGAAAACAAAATCGAAGGTCTGGTTGTTGCGCTGGTAGACATCGATCAGCTTCGTCGCAGCCAGCAGGAACTCCGGGCCGCTCGTGACTTCTCCAGATCGATCATTCAGGGCGTGCCACTCCCGCTGGTAGTGGTGGATAGCGAGCTGAAGATCCGCGCAACGAATCCGGCTTTCTGCCAGCTCTCCCGTTTGAGAAACGGTGATCTGGAAAACCGCTTTTTGCCATCTTTAGCCGGTACACTCTGGGGTCTGGATGAACCTCTGCGCGAAAACCTGCAACAGCTGCGTGGCTCTCCGACCGCCGGTAAAATCTTTGAATTCGAGCATGCGGCCAGAGGCGAGACTCCGAGAGTATTCTACGTCCGCGGCTGTGCGTTAGAGCCGGATGGGGATCAGTATTTCCTCGTCACGATCGAAGACATCACCTCTCATAGGGAGGCGGAGCGAGTCCTCACCACTGAGAAAGACCGGCTGGCGAGCGAAGTCGCCGTCACTACGCAGGCTCTGGGCCGCAGCCAGGATGAGCTGCGAGCGCTAACGGTCAGTCTGTTCACTTCTCAGGAAGAGGAGCGCCGCCGCATCGCGCGCGAGCTGCACGATGACATCAGCCAGCGGCTGGCGGCGCTCGAGATTAACGGTGACCAGGTAGACAAGAGTCTGCCCGGCGATGCTTCCGCCGCGAAAGAGGGAATGCAGCGGATTCGATCCGGCTTGGCGAAGCTGTCTGAAGATGTCCGGACGTTATCGCATCGCATCCACCCCTCTATCATTGAAGATCTGGGGCTCAAGGCCGCGCTCAGAACGCTGACCGAGGAGTTTGGCGAGCGCGAAAACATGATCGCTACATTCAGCTCCGAAGATCTACCCGACGGTATTCCGCTGGAAGCGGCCACGGCTCTCTACCGTATCACGCAAGAGGCATTGCGAAATGTAAGTAAGCATGCGGGCCAGACGCACACGCGGGTATCTTTGAAAGGAACCACAGACGGACTGCAATTGCAGGTGGCGGATTTCGGGCATGGTTTTGAGTCGCGTGATGGCAGGTCCGGCCTCGGCCTGGTAAGCATGGAAGAACGGGCGCGTCAAATAGGAGCTACCTTGCACGTACAGTCCAAGCTTGGAGAGGGTACCCGAGTTACGATCAGCGTTCCGCTTCGCGCCGAGAACGGAACGGAGACGGGTGTGCCCTAATGGCATCCAAACACGATGTGATCGTTGTCGGAGCCTCTGCCGGCGGCGTTGAAGCGCTCCAGGAGTTAGTCCGCGGGCTTCCGGCCGAGTTCCCCGCCGCGCTCTTTGTCGTCTTACACCTGGAGGCTCGCACAAAGAGCTTCTTGCCTGAGATCCTCACCAAAGCCGGTCCTCTGCATGCTCGGCATGCGACGGACGGCGCGTCGATAGAACACGGCCGGATTTACGTCGCGCCGCCGGATTGCCACCTGGTGATTGAGCGCGGCCATATGCATCTAACTTCGGGGCCCAAAGAGCAGCATCACCGGCCCTCCATCAATGTGACATTTCGTTCAGCAGCGCTGGCCTATGGCGAGCGCGTCGCCGGTGTGGTTATGAGCGGTGAGCTGGACGACGGTACGGCAGGGCTTTGGGAGATCGAGCGGAGGCGCGGCATAACAGTTGTTCAAAATCCCGAAGAGGCTGCATTTCCATCGATGCCTTTAAGCGCCCTCCGGGAGATCGAGGTCGACCACACGGTAACTGCTGCCGAAATGGGTCCTTTGCTGGGCGATCTCGCTACCGGCATAAAGCAAGGGGTCAGCGAAATGAGACACTCCGAAAGTGAACGTTCGGAAGAGAAAGCGCAATTGACAGATCTGACGTGTCCTGAATGCCGGGGCACAATCTGGGAGGTGCGCCGAGGGCAGGCGAAGGATTACCGCTGCCGGGTGGGCCACACGTACTCAGCTAAGAACATGCTGGCCGGGCACTTCGCTGCACAGGAAAAAGCGCTTTACGCAGCCGTTGTGGCGCTTGAAGAAGGGGCTTCCCTCGCCACGCGCCTCGCCGATCAGTTCGACCTGTCTTTCGCTGAACGCCTCCGCACGGAGGCGCGGGAGCGCGAAGCGCAGGCTGAGGCCATCCGTCAGGTCCTAAAAGAACGGCTCTCCTTCCAGATAGAGTAAAGCCCCTAGGCGATCTCGGGGAGAAACGCGGCTTTTCGCTAGTAGTCAATTCCTGCGTCCGCAGCGTCGAATGAAGCAGTAGGAAATGTGATGTCGGTGCGCTAAGGATGCCGGGTGTGAGGACAATTATAGTGGATGACGATGCTGGCATACGGGAGGCGCTGCGGTTACTCGCGAAGGCCAACGGTGCCGAGGTACTGGCCGAGGCAGATAACGGACGCGCCGCCATCGAACAAGCTGAGCGCTATCGACCGCAACTCATCCTGCTCGATGTCTCCATGCCGGTGATGGGCGGATTCCCCGCGGCCCGCTATCTTCGCAAGCACATCCCGGAGCTACGGATCATCTTGATCAGCCAGTGGAACCAGAGGGCGTACGCCGACGAAGCGTTGCAGATTGGGGTGGGCGGCTATGTGGTCAAGGGGTCCGTCGCGACGGAACTTGGTCCGGCCATGGATGCAGTCATGGAAGGGGAAACATTCGTTTCCCCCTGCATCAGCGATTGACGCATGCAGTTGCCCGCTGGTTTAAGCCTGTAAAACCACGAGCATCATCTGTTCGCCGCACATGAAAACGCGCGTTGCGAATCTCCGAGGGAAGTGATCCATAAGACGTGGGCTTGCGCGATACTTTGGCCCCGCGGAACAGTGCACACCACGTTTCTAGTATTAGCGCTCATTGCTATCGCCTCCCAGGGCCTCGTCCTCGTGCTCGCCTTTTTCGGCCCTGATCTGCCCTACCGCATTAAACACGCGCCCGATCGCGATCTCGCGTCCGATTCATTTCTTTCGCTCCTCGCGGTCCTGACCGATGCTCAGGTGCATAGGGGTACCAGAATTGAAGTGCTTACCAACGGCGAGCGTTTCTATACGGCACAACTCGCTGCGATCCGCGCCGCCCAACGCACAATCAATCTGGAAGCGTACATTTTTCATCGCGGGAAGATAGGAGATCAGTTCGTCGAAGCATTGGCCGAGCGCGCCCGATCCGGTGTGAAAGTGCAGCTCATCATCGATTACATCGGGAGCTTGAGCACTACGAAGAGCTACTTCCGGAAAATAACTGATGCGGGCGGTCGCGTGGAGTGGTATCACTCACTGCGCATTGATCTGCTGCCGCAGATCAATAATCGAACGCACCGGGAAATGCTGATCGTAGACGGGAAAGTCGGATTTGTCGGTGGTGCAGGGATTGCAGATCAGTGGTATACCGGGCTTAAAGGTCACGCCCGGTGGCGCGACACGGCAGTGCGATTAGAAGGGCCGCTCGTACCCAGCCTGCAATCCGCCTTCGCACAAAACTGGCTGCGCGTAAGCGGCGAAATTCTCACCGGGTCCGATTACTTCTCGTTCGACCCGAGAGAACACGCCGATCGTAGCTCCGAGGCCGCCACGTTTGTGGTGAACAGTACGCCGGCCGCGGGCTCAACGCGTGCTCGCATCCTTTTCCAGACCTTAATTGCGTCGGCGAAAGAGAGAATCTATATCAACACCCCCTATTTTCTGCCCGACAGAAGCGCCCGGCAGGCGATTATTGAGGCAGCGCGCGACCGGAAACTCGACGTGAAGATCATCACGCCGGGGAAACACGCCGACCACGCACTCACGCGCAATTCGAGCCGCACCTTATACGGCGCGCTGCTTAAGAATGGGGTTGAAATCTACGAGTATCAGCCCTCAATGATTCACGTAAAGGCACTCATCGTCGATGATATGTGGGCGGTTGTCGGTTCCACCAACTTCGATTCCCGTTCGTTCGAATTGAATGATGAAGTCAATGTCGCGTTTCTCGACCGCGCCGTCACGGGGCGTCTGGTGGAAGATTTTCACCGCGATCTGGCCCAAAGTCAGCTCATTACCTACAAGGAATGGGGAAAGAGGGCCAGGTTCCGCGTATACGAGCGTCTGGAATCCCTACTCGCGAAGCAGGAATGACGGTGCTGCGTGTTGCAACCTACAACGTTCACAAATGCCGTGGAATCGATTGGAGGGTGGACGCTCATCGTATCCTCAACGTCCTATTGGGGCTGCACGCCGATGTGATCGCAGTCCAGGAAATCTTCGAAGAACAGGCGCGTCTGCTCGCCGGCGGTTTGCGGGTTGAACACAGGTTCGCGCCCGCGAGAACATTGGCGGGCAGAGGCTACGGGAACGCGGTTTTCAGCCGGTTGCCTATTGAGCTCTGTGAAGTGTATGATCTGACCGTCTCGGGACGTGAAGCTCGAAACTGCATTCGGGTCGATGTGCGATGCGCGCCCGATTCGATTATTCACCACTTCGCCCTGCATCTCGGCACATCCTTTTTCGAGCGCCGGAAGCAAGCGATACGGTTGCTGTCCAAAGATATGCTCGCGCGTAATTCACTCACCGGGCCTCGTATCGTCATGGGAGATTTCAATGAATGGAGTCGGGGTCTCGTAACCCAATCGTTATGTAAATTGATGCAAAGCGTCGATGTGCACGAGCATCTTGGCCGCAGAAGAACCTATCCCGGTACCGTCCCGTTCCTCCACCTCGATCACATCTACTACGATCGGCCGTTTCGTTTGCACCGCTTGACTTTGCATCGCACGACAGAATCGCTGCTGGCCTCCGACCATTTGCCGCTTATGGCTGAGCTTCAGCTGAACGTTTAACAAGTGTCAGGAACGGTTGTACGATCTCTCCGGCGATGTCAAATCGTCCGCGCAGCAGATCGTGACCGGCGTTCGAAATCACACGCAACGTGTGTTCCGAGCAAATGAGCGAGAGTGCCTCCCTGACTTCTTCAATGGAGCCGAATGGGTCGTTCGAGCCGTGGGCGAATAGCGCCGGGGTACGCAGTTTCGGGAAATGTTCGGTGCGCATGTGTTGCGGCTTCTTTGGGGGGTGTAGTGGATAAGACAGGAGAACAAGCCCGGAACAAACGTCCGGGTCCTCGGCCGCGAGAATCGACGCCTGCCGG
>JAFAMM010000455.1 GCA_019233375.1 Acidobacteriaceae bacterium | reverse complement strand
GTGAACTACTGTGCCCCCGGCAAAATCAAAGCAAGGAATCTTGCCGCCGAGAGATGCGTTCAGCAGTCCGCCTTTGCCCCACACCATGTGCGCCATCGGAAAATACACAATGGTCGACCACAGGCACGTAAACAGCAGCATGGCGGAAAACTTCATCCGTTCCGCGAACGCGCCCGAAATGAGTGCCGGCGTGATGATCGCGAACATGAGTTGATAGATCATGTAGGTTTCATGCGGTACTGTTGCGCCGTAATCCGGGTTTGGCGCTGAACCGACGCCGTTCAGTAACAGGTAACTCAGCCCGCCGATGAACGAATTTCCTTCGGAGAATGTGAGGCTGTATCCGTAAATTGCCCAGAGCACCGTCACCACGCCCATTAGCGCGAAGCTGTACATCATAGTGCTCAACACGTTCTTGGCGCGTACGAGTCCGCCGTAGAACAGCGCCAATCCGGGGCCCGTCATCATCAGAACAAGCGCAGCGCTGGTCAGCATCCAAGCGTTGTCGCCCGAAAGCTGTGCTGCTTTCGTCGCTGCTTCGAGAGCGCTCAGCCTCTGATCCGTTGTCGCGGCGGTCTGCGCCATTACCTGCATTCCGCCGGCGGAAGCCAGTAAAATCCATATCCTGCTGGCACGATTCATAGAAGAGAAACGAAAGACACCAAGGGTAAACGCTCACCTTAGCAGTTTCCGGCGCTTTCGTATAACACGCAAATTTCTATCCGGCGAATCGAAATGTTTTATCTGTGTTGGGAAGATTGCGTACGCGCGCACCCTGCACGGCTTCATAATCATCTAGCCGAGTAGTGACGTAACTGTCCTTCGGTCCGGCCGGTCTTACAGATTCGCTTCCGCGCGCCTGGCGGCGCGCACTTCACTAATGGCAGCACACCCTGTTACAGCGGCACAGAATGTGCCGGACGTCAATCCGTGGCTCATCGCAGTGGCGGTGATTCTACCGGCCTTTATGGAAGTGATTGACACGTCCATCGCGTCCGTTTGCATTCCGTACATGGCCGGCAGTCTTTCGGCTTCGAACGATGAGGCGAGCTGGGTACTAACCTTTTATCTTCTTTCCAACGCTGTTGTGCTTCCCGCCAGTGCTTGGTTTTCCATGCGCTTCGGCCGGAAGAGGTTTCTGATTGCGTCCATTGTCATCTTCACCATTGCCTCTTTCTTCTGTGGCGCAGCAACCAGTCTGGTAACGATTCTCATCGCACGTCTTGTGCAGGGCGCCGGCGGCGGGGGATTGCAGCCGCTCTCGCAAGCTATCCTCACCGAGAGCTTTCCGCCGGAAAAACGCGGCCTAGCCATGGGCATGTACGGTCTTGGCGTCGTGGTCGCTCCTGTTCTCGGACCCACTCTCGGCGGCTATCTGACGGACTCGTTCTCCTGGCGTTGGGCGTTTTACATTAACATCCCTATTGGTATTCTGGCGATCTTTCTCATCATGCGTTTTGTGCACGATCCGCCTTACATCCAGAACGCCAATCCGGGAAGACTCGACATGTTAGGTTTCGGGCTCCTGGCCGTCGGCCTAGGTTCCTTGCAGATCATTCTCGATCGCGGGCAGGAGGACGATTGGTTTGGAGCAACGTGGATTCGCTACACCTTCGTGATTATGATCGTCTGCCTCGTCGGCTTTGTCGTCTCGCAGATGACGCGCGAAAACACGCTCGTCGATCTCTCGGTCTTCAAATATCGCAATTTCACGATGGGATGTATTTTGATTTTCCTGTTCGGGGCCGCTGTGTACTCGGCCGTTACGCTGCTGCCGCTCTATTTTCAGTCGATAATGGATTACTCGGCGTGGTGGTCGGGTCTCGCGGTTTCACCCCGCGGCATCGGCTCCATCATTGCCATGCCGCTGGTGGGCATTCTGGTTGCGCGCATTGATACGCGTATTCTCGTCTCCATGGGCTTCCTTATCTTCGGAATTTGCAGCCTGTTCTGGGGACACATCACGACCGACATTTCACCCTGGTCTCTGACGCTGCCGATCGTCATCAGCGGCTTTTCTCTGGGACTTGTCTTCGTGCCGCTTTCGGTGACGACGCTGGGTGATCTGCCGGCCGCCTCCGTTGGGAACGGCAGCGGCCTTTACAACCTCATGCGCAACGTCGGCGGGAGCGTGGGCATTTCGGTGGTGGAAACGATCCTGACGCGCCACGAACAACTGCACCGCAGCGAATTGGTCCGCAATCTTGCTCCGACGCTGCCCAATTATCAGCAGAGCATCAATTCCTTCACTGATCTGTTTTCGCAATACGGCAGCCACGCCACCGCCCAGGTTCAGGCGCTCGGGCAGGTGGGATATACGCTCACGCACCAGGCTCAGCTCTGGTCATATGTGGATGATTTCCGCTACATGGCTCTTGCCTGCTTCTGCTGCGCGCCGGTTGTTTGGGGCCTCAAGCGCGTAAAAGCCCGCGCCGGCGCGGCCGCGGGCGCGCACTAACAGATCGGTAATTCCCTGATATATTCGCCGCATGTCCAAAATTGCGGCCGGCGCTCTGTTGCTGACCTCTTCAATTCTTGTGTTCGCACAGAGCACGGCTGCACCGGGCGAGGCTGTCTACAGTAAGCATTGTGCTTCCTGTCACGATAGCGGCGGACTCCGCATACCACCCCGGTCCACTCTTCAACAGCGCACAAGCGCGTCGATTTTAAAGACTCTCAATTCTGGTGTGATGCAGCAACAGGCTGCGGCGCTGTCATTCGCTGAGCGCCTCGCCGTTGCTCAATGGCTTGGCCGCAAAACAGCCGCTGCTGTCGCGCCAAGCCGGTTGACGAATTCGTGCAAGGACACGGCAATGCGCGAGCCGAGCGGCCCGCAGCCGTCCTGGACTTCCTGGGGCGGGAGTCTCGCGAATCTTCGGTTTCAAACCGCGGATGCCGCGGGGCTGACCAGCACCGATGTACCGCATCTCAAGCTGAAATGGGTGTTTGGTGTACCGGACGTGACGTACGTCCGCTCTCAGCCTGCGGTTTATCAAGGCCGGCTTCTCTTTGGCGGAGGCGAGACGCTTTATTCGATCGACGCTTCGAGCGGCTGCACCTATTGGGCGACGGAAACTCCGGCTGCGGTGCGTAGCGGGATCTCGATTGCTTCGCCCGATGGTAAGCCTCTGGCGTTCTTTGGTGATCAGGCAGGCAATGTACATGCTGTCGATGTCGCCACGGGATCACCCGTCTGGCAGATACACGCGGATACGCATCCGGCAGCAATAGTCACCGGAACACCTGTCTACTA
>JAFAMM010000176.1 GCA_019233375.1 Acidobacteriaceae bacterium | reverse complement strand
TTCTTCGAGTACATCAGGTTGCCGTCGAGCGTGGCTTCGCAGGAAATGCCCTCCACCTGCAAGAGGCGAGGCTTATCTAGCACGATTGCGCCGACGGCGGAAAACGCCCCCGCGTCGGATTCGATCTCCATACGAATGGAATCCATGTGGCTGTGGCCCGGTTCTAGCTGCTCGACGACGCGGAAACCGCGCTGCGTCGCGATCTGCATGGCGTTGACGACGTTCGCGCGGTACTCGAGGGAACGGCTGAGGACGCCGGCGAGGCCGGCATTGCGGAGCAGCTGCGTGTTCTGATCGGCAAGCCGGCCGAAGTAGACCAGACGAATCGTGTGCGCGTTGCCGGGAACGACGTGACTGAGAAATACACCGAGCTTCTCCGCCAAGTTCACGAACGGACCCAGAGCGCGGTATTGTTCCGCCGTCAACGCCGGTATGTTGACGGCGTTGAGCGCAACGCCGCTCGTGAGGTACTCGACCATCTGTTCGACTATGCGGATACCGACGATCTCCTGCGCCTCTTCGGTGGACCCGGCGATATGGGGCGTGGCGACGACGCTTTCGAGTTTTAGGACCGGGCTGTTTTCGGGCGGCTCGATTTCGAATACGTCGAGAGCGGCGCCGGCCACTTTGCCGCTCTCCACCGCGGACTGGAGCGCGGCGGGGTCGATGAGTTCACCGCGGGCGCAGTTTACGATCCGAACGCCGGGTTTCATCTCGGCGAACGCGGCGGCGTTCAGCATGTGATCGGTCTCGGGAGTGAGCGCCACGTGCAGGGTGATGTAATCGCTCTGACGATAGAGATCGGTCAAATCGAGTAGTTCGATGCCGAGATCGCGCGCGGCCTGGGAGCTGATGTAGGGATCGTGGCCGATGATGCGCATGTCAAACGGCCGCGCACGCTTGACGACCTCACGGCCGATGCTGCCAAGACCGACGATGCCGAGCGTTTTTCCGCGCAACTCACTGCCGAGGAATTTCTTCTTTTCCCACTTACCGGCTTTGGTGGAGGTGCTCGCCTGCGGCACCGAGCGGGCCATGGAGAGCATGAGAGCGAGCGTGTGCTCGGCGACCGAAACGGCGTTTCCGCCGGGGGTGTTCATGACCAGCACGCCCGCTTCGGTGGCGGCCGGGAGATCGACATTATCGACGCCGACGCCGGCACGGCCGATGACGCGCAGCTTCGGCGCGGCGGCCAGAACGTCTTGGGTGACCTTGACGGCGCTGCGGACCACGAGCGCTTCGCAATCGTTGAGGTGCTGCTGGTACGTTTTGGGATCGGCAACGACGACATCCCAGCTTTTCTGTGCGCGCAGAAGTTCAATGGCCGCCGGCGCGAGCGGCTCAGCAACGAGGATTTTCATTGGGTTCAGCTCAGAGCGAGCTCGGCTTTGGGCAGCGCGACATCCATGTAGGCGTTCTGAACGGCCGCAACGCCGGAACCGAAACGGACTGGCTGACCATTCGCGGCAAGGATTATCTCAAGTTCCGCGATGATGGCAAACAGGTCATGGAAATCGAAGTAGCCCAAATGGGCAAGCCTGAAAATCTGACCTTTCATCGAGCCCTGGCCGTTTGTGATGATTGCATTGAAGCGGCTCCGAAACTCTTTTACTATGACGCCGGAATCCATCCCGGCAGGAGGACGCACGGCCGTGACGGAAGACCCGGGAGATGTTGAGAAGAGCTGAAGGCCGAGCGGCTGCATGGCTTCGCGAGTGGCGCGCGCCAGAAGCTGTGCGTTCGCGACGAGTTTGTCCATGCCGATGGATTTGATGTATTTCAATGATTCGGCAAAGGCAAGCAGCAGGGCGGTGTTGGGCGTCCAGGCGGACTCGCCGTTGACAGCGTTCTTCTTCTCTTTTTTCAGATCGAAATAGAAGCGCGGGGCCTTCGCCGAGTCGGCGGCTGCCCAGGCCTTCGGGCTGATGGATAAGAAGGCCAGCCCGGGCGGGATCATGAACGCTTTCTGTGATCCGCCGATGACGATGTCGAGTCCCCAGCCTTCTATATCGAGCGGCATGGTGCCGAAACCGGTGATGGCGTCTACTACGAAGAGAGCGCCGGTCTCTTTAACGGCCCGCCCCATCGCTCGCACGTCGTGCTCTGTGCCGGTCGAGGTTTCAGAGGCCTGCACAAAGACGCCTTTGATAGCGCGATTCTGCGCTAGAGCCTGGCGGACCGCTTCGGGCTGCACGGCATCGCCGTACGCGGCCTTCAGCACGGTAGCCTTCATGCCCCAGGCTTTCATGATTTCTTCCCATCGTTCACCGAACTTGCCGGCGGAGCAGACGAGAACTTCATCGCCCGGCGAGAAGAAGTTTTGCGTAGCCGCTTCAAGCGCGCCGGAACCGGACGCGACCACAACCAGTACGTCATGCGAGGTGGCGAGCACGTGCTGCAGGTCAGCGAGTACCTGCTTGTAGAGCGTGCGGAAGTCTTCCGTGCGGTGATGGATGTCGGAACCCATCATGGCGTGCAAGGCAGCGGGCAGAAGAGGAGTCGGGCCAGGTGTGAGGAGACGTTGCTTTTTGATGTACATGCGGGCTTAGTTGCGGATCCTGTTTCGACTGCGGGGACAACACGACCCGCAGGCCGGAGGCTGTGGAACTTTCAGGTTACCAGAGGGTGCGCTCTCGACCTCCGGAGCGTTAAGCCCATCACAATTCGCAGTCCTGTGGTAGAACCACACGGGCGTTTGTGATAATTGTGGTCGTACCACAGGAAAGCACATGGGTCAATCCAAACTGGATCTTCTGCAGGGTACGCTCGATGTGATGGTCCTGCAGACGCTCGATGTTTTGGGCCCGCTGCACGGATATGGTGTCGCGCGCCGCATTGAACAGGTAAGCGGGAATGAAGTGCTACTGAACCAGGGGACGATTTACGCCTCGCTGGTGCGATTGCAGCAGCGCGGCTGGATTTCAGCCAAGTGGGGCGCCTCAGATAACAACCGCAAAGCGAAGTTCTACTCCATTACAAAGGCCGGCAAGAGGCAGTTGGCACAGGACACGGCGTACTGGCAACGCCTTTCAGGAGTGATGGGGCGGATTCTCGCGATGCACGAAGGAGGCGAGCCGTGAAGCATCCCGTTCGAGAAGTCTTCAACCGGATCCTCGCTTTCTTCCGCAAAGGCCCACTGGATCAGGAACTCAAGCAGGAGATGGCCTCACATCTGGAAATGGCGATCGAAGAGAACATTCGGTGCGGTATGTCTCCGGAAGAAGCGCGGCGGCAAGCGCTTGTCCGATTTGGCGGACTCCAGCAATCACTCGAGCTACATCGCGAGTCACGCGGATTACCGTGGCTTGACGTGCTAGAGCAGGATTTACGTTTCACCTTCCGAACATTAAAGCGCGATTACGGTTTCACAACGGTTGCAGTGCTGATTCTTGCACTCGGGATAGCCGCCAACATCACGGTATTCAGCGTGGTGAATACGATTTTGCTGCGGCCGCTGCCCTTCCCCAATTCGCAAGATCTGGTGCGAATTGTGGAAAAGAATGTCGAGTTCGGGGAATCCGGCCGAACGTATACAGCCGATGCGACTCAAGACTTCCAACAACAGAACCACTCTTTTCAGTCCGTCAGCGGCTACTTCGCGTTCAGTGCGCCCGATAACTTCAAGCTTATCGGAGGTATGCAGCCCATACCGGTAACGGGCATGCTTGTCGCCGAAGGTTTCTTTCAAACGCTGGGTATAGAGCCTTCGCTTGGACGATTATTCAAGTCTCAGGAATTCGTAAAACACGCTCAACCAGTGGCGTTACTGACTTATCCGTTTTGGAGACGCCAGTTTGCAGGTGATCCCAGCATTGTTGGACGGGCCATTGACCTGAGCAATACTTCGGTGACAGTGATCGGCGTATTGCCGAACACATTCGATTTCGGCTCGGTCTTTTCGCCGGGAGCCAAGGTCGACCTCTTCGTGCCCTACATCATGGATGATTTCCGCGAAGACGGCAATGACCTCGCGCTAATCGGCCGCCTGAAGAAAGGAGTAACTTTAGCTCAAGCGCAGCGCGACGCCGACCAACTCTTTCCGCAGCTCCTTTTCGAGCATAAGCACCCGGAGTTCAAAGCCAACTACACGGGCCAGGTGACCCGATTAAAAGACTATGTCAGCGGCAGGCTCCGGCGATCGCTGATCGTTTTGTGGTGCGCGGTCGGGCTAATTCTGCTGATTGTGTGCGTGAATCTATCGAATTTAATGCTCGGCAGGCTGGCAGCGCGCAGCAAAGAACTTGGAATGCGGAGCGCTTTAGGGGCACAACGAGGCCGGATCGTGCGTCAACTTCTCACGGAAAGTATGGCGCTCGCGGCAGTGGGAGCTGCCTTCGGATTGGGACTTGCCTGGTTGGCGATCCGATATCTCGCCCATCAGGGATCGATTGCTCTACCACTGCTCAGCATGGTGCGTGTAGACGGAACAGTTCTGGCGTGGACGATGTTGATCACAGTAGCCGCCGCCGTTCTTTTCGGATCAGCACCGGGACTGCGGATGGCGGATACCAACCTTCAGGAGTTGCTGAAAGGCAGTGGGGGACACGGAGCGAGCGAGGGCAGAAAACACGGCCGTTTTCGCACCACCCTCGTTGTTACGGAGATCGCGCTGGCTTGCGTTCTAGTTCTGGGCGCCGGCTTGTTACTGCGAAGCTTTCTGCGCGTTCTGGACGTTGACATAGGTTTTGAGCCAAGTCGCGCAGCCGCCATCAGTCTTGACTTTGATGATCGCGAAACGGCGGCAGCGCGCGCCGCGAGATGGCAGGAAATTGTCGAGCGCACTTCTTCGATCCCGGGTGTCGCGGCTGCCGGCATCTCCGACAACCTCCCGATGAGCCGCAACCGGGGTTGGGGGATCGCGGCAAAAGGCAAGCAGAAGGCCAGCGCGCAGGATTTCATTCCCGTATTTGTATACATTGTGTCGCCAGGCTACCTGAAAGCCATGGGGATGCGCCTGCTCCAAGGCCGCGATATCGACTGGCATGACGTCGCCGATAACAGGAACGTCGTGATTATCAATGAAACGGTCGCACGAAGGCTCTGGCCCGGCCAGAGCCCTATCGGCCGTACAGCAATTGCGGGAGGAGCCGATTCAGAGGTGATCGGGGTCATCGCCGATGTCCGCCAAACGGCTGTAGAAGACGATGCAGGAGCGCAAATGTACCTGCCCGCGACCAAGCAGTTTGGGCCGGAGGGCGCGTTCCTCGTCATGCGTTCGAGGCTGCCTCCCGCCGCGCTGGCAAGAAGTGTGATGATCACTCTGCGGCGGATCAATCCCGGACAACCAGCGACGGAATTCAGGCCAATTCAGGCACTGGTAGATCACGCCACGTCTCCAAGACAATTCTTTGTTCTGCTGGCCGGAATCTTTGCGGGTCTCGGGCTACTTCTGGCTTCGCTGGGAATTTATGGTGTTATCTCATACTCCGTGACGCGGCAGAGGCCGGAGATCGGCGTACGCATGGCTCTTGGTGCGACGGAAACTCGTGTGCAGCTCGACGTGATCTGGAAGACCGTGCGACTCGCGCTGATTGGTATTTCTATTGGCATCCTCGCCTCATTGGCGGTTGCGCGTGTCATCGGCTCTCTTCTATTTCGGACCACACCCACCGATCCGCTTACCTTTATTGGGATGGTCGTCTTACTGGGCGTTGCTGCGCTGCTGGCAGGATATCTTCCGGCACGAAGAGCTTCAAAGATCGACCCGATGATCGCGCTGCGGTCAAACTGAAAAGCAACGTTCACACCTGGAGTAAGTCATTCGCACTGAAAAAGAGATGATGAATTTGATCCTCGGTTACGCGCGGGACAGAGATGATGTACGCTCAGTGGTGATGACCGGTTCACGCGCAAATTGCGAAGCACCGCGCGATCCATTTCAAGATTACGACATTACCTATCTCGTCGAGGATGTCGCGCCGTATCGACGGAACCAGCAGATTCCGGCTTATTTCGGCGAAATCATGATTTTGCAAACGCCCGACGATATGGGCGATGCAGCGTCTATCGAGACGAGCTACGCATATCTCATGCAGTTCACGGACGGGAACCGCATTGACCTGACGTTTCGCCCTGCTGCCGATGTAGCTCCGATCGTGACTGATTCACTTTCGCTCGTACTGCTGGATAAGGACCGGCGTTTCGCGTTACCGCCACCCTCGCTGCGGAGCTATTTCCCGTGCAGACCGACACTGAAGAAATTCGCTGACTGCTGTAACGAGTTTTGGTGGGTGACCCCTTACGTTGCCAAAGGACTTTATCGAGATCAGATTCCGTACGCCAAGGGTATGCTGGACGGACCTTTGCGTAATCAGCTTGTGCAGATGTTGACATGGTATGTAGGCGTGAGCACGAACCTTCAAGCCTCGGCAGGTCTTTTGGGAAAATACCTTAAAATACACCTCACAGACGACTTGTGGGGACTTATGGAACGCACCTATTCTGACGCGCAGCGGGAGAACGTTTGGGGGTCGTTGTACGCGATGAATGAGCTGTTCCGGCGGGCAGCGCGAATCACCGCGCAGGCGTTTGGTTTTGCTTATCACGAGCAGGAAGACGCAGCAGTGTCGCGGTTTATCCGCGAGATTCAGGCTTGTTCAAGCGTTTGAGAAGCGGATTGACGAGATTCCGCTGGCCTCAACGCAACGCTTGTACTTCTCGGTATATCCGGTTAGAATACGCCTAGAAGCGAAAGGTATTCGTGGCAGCCTCGAATAATGGAGGTGCTCAATGAACTGGTGGTCCCGGCTATGGCATCGCAGCCACCTCGAAGAGCAACTCGCGAAAGAACTGCGCTTCCATTTAGACGAAGCTGAAGATGCGCTGCTCGCTCGTGGACGCTCTCCGGATCAGCCAGCACGGCAAGCGCGGCTCGCTCTCGGCGGTCTCGAACAAGTGAAGGAAGAATGCCGAGATGCTCGCGGGACGCGCTGGGCCCAGGAGTTGCTGCACGATATTCGCTATGCACTGCGCACCTTCGGCCAGAAACCTGGCTTTGCTGTAGTCACTCTACTGATCCTGGGCCTTGGAATCGGCGCGAGTACGGTAATGTTCGCCGTGGTCGACTGCGTTCTGCTGCGGCCGCTTCCCTTCCCGAGCCCAAGCCGGTTGGTTATCCTGCATGGTTTTATGAAAGACTTCGGCGAGTTCTGGGGCTTCTCGTATCCCGACTTCACGAGCCTCAAGCGCGGCGTAGGATCCCTCAGAATAGCCGGCTGGACTTATAGCGGCGGCACGCTAAGCGCTCCAGGGGACGCCGCGCACGTGGAAGCCCGGCAGATCTCGGCAGAACTCTTTCCCGTGCTGGGCGCGGTTCCGTTGTGCGGGCGCGGCTTTCGAGCCGATGAAGACCGGCCGGGCGCAAGGCCTGTCGCCATGATCAGCTACGATCTATGGCAAAGCCGGTTCGCCTCCGATTGCGCAGCGGGAAAAGAACTGGTCTTCGACGGCAAAACGTACGAAGTGATTGGCGTAGCACCGAAGAGCTTCCAATTATCTGGAGAGGCGGACATCTACACGCCGCTCGGCCAGAGCACTGACCCACGACTGCAGAATCGCGAAGCCCGTTTCATTCAGGTCATAGCACGTCTGCCTGCGGGCGTAGCTCTGGATAACGCGCAAGCCGAACTCGCGGTAGTGAGCCGGCGCTTGGCCGCGCAATATCCCAAATCGAACGCAGGCCTCAGCATGCGCATCCATCCGCTTCTCCGGGAGGTGGTGGGCGATGTCAGTGGCACGCTTTGGCTGCTGCTCGGCGCAATCGGACTGGTGCTACTGGTCGCCTGTACGAACATCGCAAGTCTGTTTTTGACTCGCGCGGTTGGCCGCGAGCGAGAGTTTGCGATGCGCGTGGCTCTTGGCGCGAGCCGGGGCCGGGTGGTCCGCCAATGCATGACGGAGAGCGCTGTTCTGGGCCTTTGCGGCGGCGTGTTGGGCATTATGCTGGCAGCGGTGAGCGTGCATCCGTTGGTGGCGCTCTGGCCCGGTAATTTGCCGCGAGCTGAAGAGATTCACATCGACTGGCGCGTGGTCTCTTGTGCGATTTGCATCTCGCTGTTATGCGGTCTGGTTTTCGGGCTCACGCCCGCATTACGCCTCCCGGTGCATAGGCTGGAGGAGGCGCTACGAGCGGGCGGGAGAACCATGAGCGGACACACACGCCGTCTGCACA
>JAFAMM010000070.1 GCA_019233375.1 Acidobacteriaceae bacterium | reverse complement strand
CGCCCGGCAAGCGGGAAGCCGATTCTGCTCGGCATCACCAAGGCATCTCTGTCGACCGACTCGTTCATTTCGGCAGCCAGCTTCCAGGAGACAACGCGTGTTCTCACCGAAGCCGCCATCAACGGCAAGGTGGACTACCTGCGCGGTCTCAAGGAGAACGTCATCATGGGCCGCCTGATTCCCGCGGGCACCGGTATGGAATACTACCGCCGCGTGAAAATCGCAGGCGAGGATGTGGTGGAAGAAGAGCCGCTGCCGGAACAGGAAGTATCTTTCGCCGACGGCCTGCAGGACTACTCGGACGAAACACCCGGTATCTACACAGGCGGGCTTTCCGATGATCTGGCGGCTGAAGAGGCGCTGGGCGCATCCGACGAAGTCTAAACGCGAAAACAAATTTAGAAGCGAAAAAGGGCGGGCTCGCAAGAGCCGCCTATTTTGCTTGCGTTCGCGTCTGATCACTCGCGAGTCCGTCGCGTAGGAGGTTCAGCGCGCTGACTGCAATCGAGAGAAAAGCGACGGAAGAGGCGCTACGGCTGAGGTGCTCGCGCATCTTGACATCATCGCATCATCGGCGCTAGGCTTCACGTATGAGGACCACCCTCGACCTGGACGAAGACATTCTGCGCCTGCTGAAACACCTGGCCCAGGACCGCCGGCAAAGTCTCGGTCGCGTGGTGTCCGACGTTGTCCGCCAAAGTCTCGTGACGGCCCGCAGCGTGGCACGAAAGCATGGAAAGATACCTGTCCTTCCGCGGAAGCCGGGTGCTCAACCAGTCACGGCCCAGAGAGTGAAAGACCTCCTGGAGCTGGACGCGTAGTCAGTGGCCGCTCTACTCGACGTAAATGCGTTGATTGCGCTGGTCGACTCCGATCACATCAGCCATACGGTTGTCACAGCCTGGTTTAGCGAGAACCATCATCATGGCTGGGCGACATGCCCCATCGCTGAAAACGGAATGGTCCGGGTGTTATCGCAACCTGCCTACCCAAGCGGGCAACGTACGCCCGCAGAAGTGATCGATGTCCTCAGCGCTCTTAAGAGTTCTTTCGCTGAGTCTTACCAATTCTGGCCGGATGAAGTCTCATTGAGTGATGGATCGCTCTTCAAAAGCGCATTCATCACGGGACCGCGCCTCGTTACAGACGCGTACCTGTTGGCTCTTGCATTGCACAAAAAAGGAAAACTAGTCAGCTTTGATCGCTCGCTGCCCTGGCAGGTGGTCAGAGGCGGATCAGCCCAGCTTGTAATCCATCCCGGTGGGAAGAAATGACACGCGTCCTGTTCTATATTGAGGGTGTTGACGAACCTGCCCAACCTGCTAACGCTCGTTCGCATCTTTCTCGTGCCCCTGCTGGTAGCGGCGCTCGTGCAGCAGAATTTCGGCATCCGTTGGAACGGAAAGCTATTCGTCGCCAATGACGTTCTCGCGCTGATACTCTTCCTGGCCGCGGCTCTTACAGACCTCCTGGACGGCTATCTGGCGCGCCGCTGGAAGCAAGTGACGACCGTCGGCACGCTGCTTGACCCCGTCGCCGATAAACTGCTCATCTCCGCCGCTCTCATCTCCCTGGTAGAAATTCGATTGCTTCCGGGCTGGCTGGTGATTCTCATTATCAGCCGCGAATTCGCCGTCTCCGGCCTGCGGAGCATCGCCGCCGCCGAGGGGTACACAGTCAAAGCGGGAGAGCTTGGCAAAACCAAGATGATGCTGCAGGTAGTCGGGGTGGCGATGATCATGATCTCAATCCGCGTTCCCGCGCTGCGGCTTTATGCGTTGAGCGTCATGTGGCTGGTAGTCATTTCCGGGCTGGCGAGCGCGGTCGATTATTTCAGGAAGTTCTGGCGCAAAGTCGACACCAGCATCAAGTTGCGGCGCCGGCACGAATTGATTGAATTGGAACGGCAGAAGCGCCGGCTGCTGCGAGCGGAAAGAAAGGAGCAGATCCGGGCGTCCGTTTCGCAGGACGCTTCCTCTATCGGGCGTCGAGGCTGAAACCCGTCAGCGCCAGATATGCGAGCGGCGGAGGAACGATCTCGAATGCATCTTTCCTGAAAACAACGGTACGGATCTGTCCACGCGGCCCTAGACTTCCAATTGATCTGCCGTTGAGTTCTACCTCGAGGCCGCCCGCGTTGCCGGTCCGGATCCGGGCGGTTTCGCAGCCCTCTACGACTTTCGTTTCTGATTGCTGCAGGATTCCGCTGAAGACTTGCTTGCCATTTGCCGCGACGGACAACCAGGTGGCCTCAAGCGCGGAGAGCTTCAGATCAAATGAGCCCGGCTCGGTCATCACCGTAGGAGCAGGCAGACGGCCGGAGACCGGCGGAAGCGGATCCGCCGCTCCTCCCGCTGCACTTGCTGCGGGTTTTGAAGCTGCCTTTTTGGGTGAGGGAACCGCATTACCGCCGGACGTCACCGACTGCACAAAACTACTCACCGATGACTGGATCTCCGCACGTGAATTCTGCCACATCGCGTATACCGTTGAGCACGCAACCATCACGACGGCGAGCGAGGCCAGCGAGAAAACCCACCGCAAACCGCTCGTACGTTTTCTGCTCTGCCGCGAAGCCCTGAGCGGGGGAGCGCCGTCATGACCGGGTATGCGCGGCTCCGGAATTGAATTGGCCGCGGCCTGCACGGCCTGGCTGAGCTGTGCGTAATCCAGCCCGAGTTCTACGGCAAACTGCCGGACAAAACTTTTGTAAAAGAATGCCGAGCCGATACTGGCAAGCTCGTCGGCCTCAATAGCCCGCAGGCTCTTTACAGAAATGCGGGTACTTGCGCTCACCTGTTCGAGGGTTAGCCCTAGGTCGAGACGCGTGGCACGAAGGCTCTCTCCGACTGATTGCATATAGTCCGGGGCGAAAAATCGTTAATTATTTGTGTACCGTTATAATACAACAGTCTTTTGAACCACGCATTTATCTCTATCTCGTACGTATCGTTACGCCTTATACGCGTTTTTCTCTGCTTTGCTTGCGCACTCACCGGGTGGCGCGGGGTGGCTATGGATTCTTCCGGCGCGTTTCAAGGAGCGGCAGCGCTCTCCTACGCGCGGCGCGTGAGCGCGTTCGGAGAACGGCCATCCGGCTCGGCGGCCATCGACAGCCTGCGCGAGTGGATCGTTTCAGAGCTGAAGCCGCTCGGCGGCCAATTGTTGCAGGACCGATTCGCCGGGCAGACGCCCACAGGGCCCGTGCCGATGGACAACCTCATTCTCAAATTTCCCGGCACGTCCGGCAAAGCGATCGTCATCTCCGGTCATTACGACACCAAACACATTCCCATGATGCATTTTGTCGGCGCGAATGACGGCGCGTCCTCCACGGCTTTCTTGATCGAACTGGCGCATGCCATCGCCAAGCAGAAGCACCGGGACGACATATATATAGTCTTCTTCGACGGCGAAGAGGCGGTCGGAAACTGGACACAAACGGACAGCCGCTACGGCAGCAGGCACTTGGTCGATACGTGGTCGGTCGATGGCACGCTTGGCAAGGTCAAAGCTCTGATCAACGTGGACATGATCGGGGACAAGAACCTGGATATCGCCGATGACGCTAATTCCTCACAAGCGCTCGTGTCTTTGATGTGGCAAACCGCGGACAAGCTTGGAGACGGCAAATACTTCCTCCGGCAGGGCGGTGCTATCGACGATGATCACGTGCCTTTTGCGAATGCCGGCGTGAACGTGCTCGACATCATCGATTTTGACTACGGACCGAATAATTCCTACTGGCACACGGCCGGCGATACGATGGATAAACTCAGCGCGCACAGCTTCCAGGTTGTTGGAGATGTTGTGCTCGCAATGATAAAAGAACTGGATGCGCAGCCCTGAATTATTGCTGAACCGCGATCATTGCTGAACCATGACCGGCTTCGAGGGGTTCTTGAGCTGCGTGTCAAGAATCGGTTTCAGATCGCTCGTATCGATCGGCCCGTTGTAGCGCTGCCCGTTGATAAAGATGGTGGGGGTGCCCATAACGCCGGCGCGATCGCCATCCTGCACATCGCGAATAACCGTTTCCCGCACGTCAGTCGAATTGAGATCCGTCTGAAAGCGATCCATATCCAGGCCGATTGCTTTGGCGACCATCAAAATGTTGTCGCGAGAAAGACTATTGTGAATTTTGAATAAGGCGTCATACATCGGCCAGAACTTCCCCTGTTTCTGGGCCGCGACGGCAGCGGTGGCGGCGAGTTCGGCCTGGGAGTGAATTTCAAGCGGGAACTCTTTATAGATCAAGCG
>JAFAMM010000005.1 GCA_019233375.1 Acidobacteriaceae bacterium | reverse complement strand
GGGCTTTCCGGAACCTGGTGAGCCGTTGGCGCCCTACTTTCAGAAACAATTGGCGGCCATGGGAGGTCAATCGTTCCTTGTCAGTGGCTATGGCGAGGCGCGCGCCAAGATCGCAGAACTCTTCCCCGAAGCGAAGGTGGTCTGTTCCGTTGTTCCGGAAATTCCCGGAACCCGGCAAGTGACTCCCGGGCAGCGCTCACAGGACATGCACGACGTAGATGTTGCCGTTCTACGAAGTCGATTGGGCGTGGCGGAAGCAGGTGCAATCTGGCTGAGCGATGCCGACCTGGTAGTTCCTTCGCTCGGCGTCTTGGCCCAGCACCTGGTTGTGTTGCTCAGCCCTGACGATATTGTGCCCACGCTGCATGAAGCCTACAATGGTCGTTTTCACCTGCCTGCGCATGCTTACAGCCTCTTCATGGCCGGTCCTTCCGCTACCGGCGATATCGAAGGAGTGATCATCCACGGAGCGCAAGGCGCGAGGAGTCTCACCGTATTACTTGTAAGTTCGTAGAAACGCCAGCACCCACCTTTTCCGCGGCGGGTCTCAATGCGCTAACGAAAACAACAATTAGAGAATTGACGCATAAGGCCAGAAACCCCGCACTCCACCCAAACCACGGCTCCCGGTGTGTGAAGAAGAGCACGGCGGCGATGCCTACGCCGGCGAAGATGCCGGCGAAAACACCCATGGGATTAGTTCGCTCCCAGTACAGGCCGAGGACTACTCCGGGGAACAACTGTGACACCCCCGCATACCCCAATAACAGCATGGAAACCAGAGTGGCAGAGCTGTAGATTGCCAGATACAGGCTGCAAAGACTCAATGCCACAACCATCAAGCGGGCCAATAGAGAGACTTGCTCATCCTTCAAACGAGGAGCAAAAAGCGGACGGAAAAGGTTCTTCACGAACAGCGTGGAAGCGGTCAGCAGAAAAATCGCTGACGGAACCATCGCGGTCAGCGCACCCGCGCCCCCAACAATGCCCAATAACCACGGCGGGAAGCTTTTTCGAACTAACGTCAGCAGAGCTAGATCGCCGTTCGATAGCGGCGGCAGCACCAGCAGGGCCGTAAATCCGGCCATGAAGATGAAAGCGATTGTCGTCGTATATAGCGGCATCACGATCGCGTTGCGCCGTAGCGTCTCGCCGCTGCGCGCCGTGAATGTCGAGCCAAACGAGTGAGGCCACATGTAAAGGCCGCATGAAGTAAGCAGCACAGTGGAAATGAACCAGTTGTGTCCCAGGTTCTGTGTTGCGCCCGGCATAGTCAGGTGCCTCGGATGCGCCTGCAGCAAAGCCGTGAACATCTTCCCCGCGCCTCCGAAATACATCTGTGGCAGGGCAACCCCGATGCTCACGGCCGCCAGCAGCATGAGCGCATCTTTCAACACGCTGACCCAGGCGACTGCCCGTATGCCGCCCACATACACAAACGCTGCGACCAACACTGTCGAAATCGTCATGGCGGCAGCGCGTCCAATCGAATCGAAGCTTGCGATCTGAACAATGATGCCAAGCCCCGTAAGCTGCAACTGCACATAAGGAATAAAGGAAAGCACCCCGATCATGCATACAAACGCAGCGAGATATTCGTTGCCGTACCGCACGCGGAAAAAGTCAGATTGGGTTTGCAGTCTGTACCGCTTACCCATTTCCCAGATGGGCGGCAGGATGAAGAAAGAAATTACATACCCGAGTGTCAGATACGCGAGTATGTACAAAGTCGGGCCTCCGCGCGAGTAAGCCCATCCACTCGCGCCTAGAAAGGAGAAGGTAGTGTAGACCTCGCCGGCCATCAACAGATAGACAAGCACCGCGCCAAAGCCGCGGCCCGCTACCGTCCACTGCTCCAGGTCCATTTTGTGATGCGCCCTGGAGAAGAAACCCGCCACGGTCCCTGACCCGACGATGCCGAAAATGACGGACAGCGCGACCGTGCTGGAACTCACGCTTTTGTGCCCGTGCGCTGCTGGGCTCTTTCATGCTGCCCCTCAATGCGGTAAGCCGCCCACATGCACACGGGCGTTAGGAAGATCCAGCTGAGTAGCCAGAACAGATTGAACGGGAGCCCTAAAACTATCGGATACACGCGATCCCAAAGGGACACGCTAAAACACAGGGCGGAGAAAGGCACCGCAGCCAACAGCATTGCGCCGATTGACGGTCTACGGGCCGTTTTCACTGTTTATGCGGGGCAGCCAGTAGCGCTGCTGGTCTAACGATACAGCAAGTGCGTCACGCTTTGCGTAACATTGGCCAAGATAGAACAGTTCGTGCGCCCCGAAGGTGTTAGTAGATCCAGTACCAATGGCTCATACGTCATCGCACCGAGTTGGCGGCTCGCCAGTCTGGGACACTGGGCTTGATGCGATGGACACCGGGAGGCTCAACCAGCGACATTGAAGACCGCCGGGACGAAGGCGGCGGCGGATGGGGCGGCGGAGGTTTCGGAGCGGGGCGGCTCGGCTGCGGCGGAATTATCATCGTCGGAATACTCAGCCTCATCTTCCATCAAAATCTGTTCACGCTATTTGAGGGTGGTACGCCCGCGCAGCAAACGCCCGCCGCGCCCGATCGCGAGCGCGACGCCAGAGAGCAGCCGGAAGTCGATTTCATTACCGCCGTCCTAAACGATGTTCAAGACACTTGGGACGCCAAACTCCCGCAGCAGTCGAACCGCTCATATCGCCACGCCAAGCTCGTCCTCTTCCGCGACGTCACCCGGTCGGGCTGTGGTCTTGCGCAGCAGCAAGTCGGTCCGTTCTACTGTCCGGTCGATGAGAAGGTCTATCTGGATCTCGGATTTTTCGATGAGCTGAGAAACCGCTTCGGCGCGCCCGGCCAATTTGCGCAAGCCTATGTCATCGCGCATGAGATCGGCCATCACGTCCAGAAAATATTGGGAATCGAGTCGCAGGTTCGACAATTGCAGCAGGCTAGGCCCGACGCCGCCAACCCGCTCTCCGTTCGCCTGGAACTGCAAGCGGACTGCTTTGCCGGTGTCTGGGGAAACTCCTCCGCGCAGCGAAAGAATATCGACGAAAGCGATGTGCAGTCCGGCTTGAACGCAGCCGCGGCCGTTGGCGACGATCGTCTCCAGAGAATGGCCACCGGCCGTGTCAGTCCCGAAAGCTTTACCCACGGCTCTTCCGCTCAAAGAACATCCTGGTTCACACGCGGTTTGGAGACCGGCAGGCTCTCGGCCTGCGACACGTTTCAAACGCACTGAACTCCAGACGGCCGCGCGCTCAAACCGCAGTGTGTCCGTCGCCTCTTATTCGTCCCTTACTTTCCGATCCGTGCTCGGCAATCCGTGTCCTACCGCAATCACCTGCGGGCGCGCGGCGAGGAAAGTAAGTCTCAGCGGGTCGGATTCCGGCAATGATTCGGCGAGCTGCCGGACCACGGCCTGAGCTTGCATGCTGCTGTCACCCGGGCGGCCGGTAGCAGCCGCGAGCGCATGAAGCCGCCAGGCTGCCAGCGGAGCTTCACGGCCGTGAATCGCCGATAGGCCTTTTTGAATCTCGATATCGCCCATCGCGCTATCTTGCTCGGCCAGCGCAACCCGCGCCTGCGTGTAGTGCGCCAATCCGATCCAGTTGCATTCCGCCGTATCGTGTGCGAGCGACACAAAAATCTCGGATTCCGTGCGGGCCGCCTTTACATCCCCAGCCGCCAGATGCAATTCCGCGAGTCCCAGTTGTAACGGCAATTTCCAGATCCAAACCATTAGAATGCGGCCGCG
This sequence comes from Acidobacteriaceae bacterium, assembly GCA_019233375.1. Classification (GTDB taxonomy): domain Bacteria; phylum Acidobacteriota; class Terriglobia; order Bryobacterales; family Bryobacteraceae; genus Bog-105. The sequence continues at coordinate 5,325 of JAFAMM010000005.1, read as the reverse complement.
GCTCTGCAATTTGCGGACCTCATCGAAGCTCCGCTTGGCTGAAGCTAAACCGCCAATCCCCAGCTCGGCTCGTCCGAGTAAGATGTGGCTCATCTGTAAACTCAGCGGGTGCGCTAAGTCTTGCGCCCGCGCCAAATGTCTTCTGCAGGCCGCCCGCGCGTCCTCGAATGAAAAACGCTTCTATCTGTAGCAACGACTCTCATCGCTTCCAGCGCTTCGCAGATCTCCCGTAACATTCGTTCGCGGGTTGTCCCTAATATTTCTTGACGCAGCGCTTCCTTCTGCTCGTCGTTCACGAACGATGGCAGTTGTATCAGCTAGGTAGGCGCCTGCCGTGCCAGGATCTCCACGGCACTGGCGTTATAGGCTTCTCGCAGAATGGAGACTCCGGAGACGCCGGAGTCCTGGGGGCCGCCGCCTCCGGCCTGGCCGGATTATTTGCCGGCAACGTAGATGTGAGCGGCAATCTTAGCAAGAGCAGCGGCTCTTTCAAGATCGATCACCCGCTGGCGCCCGAAGACAAATATCTTTACCACTCTTTTGTCGAATCGCCGGATATGATGAACATCTACAACGGTACCGTCTTCACTGACCAGAGAGGCACGGCGGTCGTCACAATGCCTGCTTGCTTTTCAGCCTTGAATCGCGATTTCCGCTATGAGCTCACCCCCATCGGCCAGTTTGCCCAGGCCATCGTGGCGGAGGAGCTTACTAACAATCAATTCGTCATTCAAACCGACAAGCCGAATGTCAAAGTGTCATGGCAAATAACCGGGATTCGTCAAGACGCCTGGGCCACTGCACATCGCATTCCGGTTGAAGAAGATAAAGACGAGAAGGAGCGCGGGCATTACCTGCATCCGGAGTTGTACAACCATCCCAAGGAAGATGCGGTCCTGTATGCACGCCACCCGGAACTCTTGAAGCTATCCGGATCTCACTAACCCAAAGGGCGCCGGAGGGCGTCCCCTTACCCACAACTCATAATCCTGCGGGACGCGGCGCTTCCGGAAATTCTCGAAAGCGATCGCGTCCTGCACAACCCGAACCTCACCAAACCATCCCCGCCGCTTCCATGAGCGCCCGGTTCGCCGCGCACGTTTCGCAATCGCATCCGCCCCGCGCCATGGGCCGCGGCAGATTCCCTACGCCGGTCGGTCCCACATGACCTGTTCCCGCCGCCTTCTCCCGTTCGATCACCTCGAGCCAGGTGTCCACTTCCATCCGCTGGATACCCATCCCGCCCCGCTCGCGTGTCGTGTGGTCGTTCGCGCACCACGCATACTCCGCCGGCACCCCATGCGGAAAATGCAGGCGCCGGTACACCAGGTCCGGAGGCGGCAGCATGCGCTGTCCACGCTTGATCAGCTCTTCATTCGAAGGATACAGGCGCGTAACCGTCTGGCCGTCTTCAATCCGCACTTCCACCCACTGCTCGAGCGTCGAAATCTTGCGCTGCTTCTTCGGGTGTAGCTGCCCCTGGAACATCCTTTCTGACGGGCGCTTCTGTGCCTCGCTCTGCTCCCGTTCCTGCGCGCGGCTCTGTTCCTTACGAATGTCCTTCACGCCCGGCAAACTCTCCAGCTCTTGCCGCTTCTTGCGCTCCTCGGCCAGCTCATCCTCCACGCGCGCCAGCTTCTCCCTAGTCGCCAGGTCGATGTGTTTGCAACGCATGATGTCCTTTCTGAATCCCTGCACCGCCGTCCAAGACCGGTAAAACGCCCGCTCGGCGGTGGTCTTATATCGCTGCATCAAGTCAAACGTGTGCCGGTGTTCTGCGCTCCACGCGTGCGGCTCTGCTCCGCACGCCTCCACAGCCGCCGCTTCAGCCTCCATCGCCCGGCGCAGCGCGCGCCGCCGCAGCCAGTCGTTCAACACCAGCACGTCCACCAGCGTCGTCTCGGCGTGGCCTTCCGGCTCAAACTCCTCGTACCAGCCGCGTTCTACTTCATCGAACTGCTCCTGCGTCTCATCGGGCAGGATGAGCGCCTTTGAGCGCAGCCCATGTTTCGTCGAATTCTGGCTCGAGCGCGTCTTGCCCGCGTCGGTCTTGGGTCCGCCGCCTGCCCCCTGACCGGTTTTCTTGCGCTCTCGTGCCATTTCGCCCGAGTATCGCCGCGACGAGCATTCGAGCATCGCTCAATCCGGCCCGTAACTCGCTCAGCAACAAGCAAAAAACATTTTTTCGTGGTTATGGAATGGAGGGCGGCCTTTCGCCCTGCTATATAAGCGAGCGAAGCTCTACTTCGTCAGGGTGCGATTGTCTTTGCCGAAATTCGCAAAGGGAATTCAGGCTGTCACGTCAAGCAGAGGCCGGCCTGCTCATGGCGTTCCGGTCGCGCCCGAGATCCCCCACACCTGACCCGATGCATAACTCAGCTCAGCACTCGCCAGTGCTACATACACGGGCGCGATTTCAACCGGCTGTCCGGGACGCCCATAGGGGGTGTCGGCGCCGAAATGAATCACGTTTTCGAGCGTCTGCCCGCCGCTCACCTGCAACGGAGTCCAGAACGGTCCGGGAGCAACCGCGTTCACGCGTATGCCTTTTTTCGCCAGCTGCTTTGCGAGTCCTTTCGTAAACGCGACAATGGCCGCTTTTGTTTGCGCATAGTCCAGCAGATCCGCGCCCGGCTGATATGCCTCTACCGATGCCGTATTGATAATCGCCGATCCTGGCGCAAGGTGTGGCAGCGCCGCCTTGGTGATCCAGAACATCGCGTAAACATTCGTCTTGAACGTCCAGTCGAACAGTTCCGTAGTGAGTTCTTCCAGATACTCCACCGCGTGCTGGCGTCCTGCGTTGTTGACCAGGATATCCAGGCCATTTAGCTGCCTCGCTGCCTCGCCCACAAGACTGTTACAGAAGCTCTCATCGCGAATATCGCCTGGAAGTGCGACCGCCTTCCGCCCGGCTTTTTGAATCAGCTCAATCACTTCATGCGCGTCCGGTTCTTCGGGGGGAAGGTATCCGATCGCAACATCGGCGCCCTCTCGTGCATATGCAATTGCAGCGGCGCGTCCAATCCCGCTATCGCCTCCTGTGATCAGCGCCTTGCGACCCCGCAGCTTGCCCGATCCACGGTAGCTGTTTTCGCCATGGTCTGGCTTGGGCTCCATGCGCAAAGCCAGCCCTGGCCACGGTTGCTGCTGTGCCGGGAAAGGCGGTTTTGGATATTCGGTAATCGGGTTCTTATCCGTAGTTAAGTTCGTCTCCTGCTGAGCGACCGCTGCGTTTGTGGCCAACGTCGCTCCGGCAAGCGCAACGGAACTCATCACCTGACGCCGCGAAGGCTGGTCTGCATCTGGTTTAGTCATAAACACCCACCTCGAAAAGTGAATTGGTTCGTTTTCTGGACTGCGGCACCAATCGGAAGTTGCTTTCCTGAAACGCGTGCGGAAAAGTACCGTCAGGCCGTCCCCAAGAGCCGGCGTGGTGCCCCGTCAGCAAAGAGGCCCGCTTCAGGTCTGCGTACTCCGGCCGATCAGCCAGCGGCCCATGAGCAGAAACAGAATGCCGCAGAGCAGAAACGCGAGATCCCAGCGCAGAAAGTGGACCGGGTCGTTCTGATACACGTGATGCAGTTGCAGGATCTCGTGATCGATGAGCCCTTCTACCACGTTGAACACGCCCCAGCCGAGCCAGAGAGCCCCGAAGTAAATGCCCCCGTCGATGGCGTGATGCACGATGCAGCGCCACAACAACCACAGTGCGACAACGGTCGCGATCCAGCAGAACGCGTGGAACATACCGTCCCAGAACATGTTGATTTCTTCGTTGGCCAGCGTGGTCCGCGGCAACCGGTTGGACAGCATATTGTGGAACTGCAGAATCTGATGGAACAGTATGCCGTCGAGAAATCCGCCGAGACCAATGCCCATCAACACTCCTGCTGCGATCAAGGGACGATAACGGCTCATCGGTCTCTGTTGCGGCCGCCTGAGTGGATCCAGGCCACCAGCCCTGCGAAAACCGCGAAAGGCAATCCCGTTATCAACAGAGTGGATAAGAAACGGTCATTAAATAGACCGGCGCGAACTTTTTCCCCTATTTGCGTGTGGCACAAAGGACAAGCTAAGGCCCCGGTGGAGAGCAAAGCGCAGGATAACCCCCTCACTACCCTTGCGATTTTCGTGTTGCATGGCAATCGGCAGTTGGATTTGGATCTCGTGCGTTTTCATCGCCTCGGATTGCTACGCGTTGGTTTGGTACTCTGAGCGGCAACCCGCAAAAATGGCGGGCCCAGGAACTCACCCCCATGGAGGGTGGGCTTCAGCCCTGCCATCTCAGCAACCAGTCTGCCGTCTATCGGAAGTTCGTTTGGCAAAATCGGTCACCGCCATTCGTGCTTCTATCCTGGAGTTATTGCCAACCCAGCGCCTGTTTCTCATCGACAGCTTCGGCTTCATCTTTCGCGCCTACCATGCGCGCGCTCGCAGCAACGCTCCGCCCATGCGCACCACCACCGGTCTCTCCACCGAAGCCGTCTTCATTTTTCACAACATGCTTCGCAAGCTGGCCACCAGCTTCAAGCCCGACTACATCGCGGCCGTTTTCGAAAGCGGCGAGGAACCCACATTCCGCTCCGAGGCATTCACCGAATACAAAGCCAACCGCAGCGAGATGCCCCCCGATTTAGGCCCGCAGATTCCGCAGATCCGCCGTGTCCTTGAGGCCATGAACATCCCGGTGCTCGAATTTCCGGGGTTCGAAGCCGATGACGTGATCGGCTCTATCGCCTGCCGCACGCTCGAAAAGCAGGTCGACGTGGTGATTGTGTCGAGCGATAAGGACATGCTTCAGCTCGTCAACGAACACGTCTTCATGCTCAACCCCATGAAGGATGACGAGTGGTATGACCCCGCGAAAGTTGAGGAGTTCATGGGCGTAAAACCGTCGCAGGTTGCCGACCTTCTTGCTTTGAAGGGAGATGCCATCGACAATATCCCCGGCGCCCCCGGCATCGGCGACAAGGGCGCGCGTGATCTCATCGCCCGCTTCGGCTCGGTCGAAGCCGCGCTGGACCGTGCCTCCGAAGTCGAGCGAAAGACGTACCGCGAAAGCCTGCAGAACCATCGCGAACAGGTTCTGCTCAGCAAACAGCTCGCGACCATTCACACGGGCGTTCCCATCGACATCGATCTCGAGGTCCTGCGCGCGCAGCCGCCGAAAAACTCTGCTCTCAAGGCCATCTACCGCGAACTCGAATTTTTCAGTCTGCTGAAAGACCTCGCGCCCGAAGACGACAGCGCTACTCGTGATTACGCGACGCTTCCGGATGCCGCGGCCGTCGCCCAATGGCTTTCCAAACGGCCGGGCACCGC
>JAFAMM010000478.1 GCA_019233375.1 Acidobacteriaceae bacterium | reverse complement strand
GCGACCGGATTGCCTGAGAGCGTTCCCGCCTGATAGACAGGGCCGGCCGGAGCGATTTTACTCATGATGTCGCGGCGTCCGCCGTACGCGGCCTGGGGTAAGCCGCCGCCGATGATTTTTCCCATCGTCGTAAGATCCGGGGCGATATTGAATAACTGCTGCGCGCCGCCGCGGCTCAGCCGGAATCCGGTCATCACTTCGTCAAAGATTAGCAGGCTGCCATAGTGATGCGTGATGCGCCGCAGTCCTTCGAGAAACCCGGGTAGCGGCGGCACGCAGCCCATATTGCCGGCCACGGGCTCGACGATAATCGAGGCGATACGATCGCCCTGCTTGCGAAACGTATCTTCAACCCGGTCCAGATCGTTAAAGGGCAGGGCAATGGTGGTTTCCGAGAAGCCGGCCGGTACGCCCGCCGTATCCGGTAGGCTCAGAGTGGCCATACCGGAGCCGGCCTTGACGAGCAAGGAATCGACATGCCCGTGGTAACAGCCTTCAAACTTCACTGTCAGCTCACGCCCGGCAAAACCGCGCGCCAGCCGGATGGCCGACATGCAGGCCTCCGTTCCGGAGCTTACGAGCCGGACCATTTCGACCGACGGCACGGCATCGATGATCAGTTCGGCCAGTTCCACCTCGCGTCCAGTGGGCGCGCCGAAGGTAGTTCCCATCTCGAGCACGTCCGCGATCGCCTCTATGACGGGCTTAGGCCGATGGCCCAGAATCAGCGGACCCCAGGACCCGATGTAGTCGATGTATTCGTTTCCGTCGACGTCGAATACTCGCGAGCCATCCCCGCGCGCCATGAACCGCGGAACGCCCCCGACGCTTTGAAAGGCACGAACGGGCGAGTTTACGCCCCCCGGGATGCTTTGTTTCGCACGGGCGAACAGCGCTTCGGAATTAGCGATGTTCATGTCCGTGTTTCGCCCAGAACCAGCTTGCGAAACAGGAAACTCATCAGAATCTCGTGAACGGTCGTATTAACGTTGCGAAGCAGCCGGTTTTTCAGCTCCAGGTAGGGCTGCGTGCCGGCAAAAAGATCCTGCATGATTTCGCAGAAACGGGGGCTTCGCCGCATGAACTCGATCATCCTGCCCGGCACAGCGCCAAACAGGATCGCGCCGCAGAACAGCCGCTTGGCAAGTCCTGCACCGTAAGTCAGGTCCATTCCGAAATCGCGTGTAATCATCTGGCGGTAGACCTCCGCCTTGCGCTCGGGTTCGTGTTCTTGTTCATTCAGCACTACCTGGCTCGCCAGGTCGCCTGAACGAACCGCGTAGTAAAGCCCTTCGCCAGTGATGGGATCCACCAGGCCGCCGGCGTCCCCCACGGCGATCCAGCCGTTACCCGCCAGACGGTTGTTACGCCAACCACGCGATTCGAGCGCCGGGAGCATGTGGCCATAGAACTTACCGTTCTTGCGGTTAAGCCCCTTTTCGTCCATGTACCGCTCCAGGCGAGATCGCAGGCACTGGGCGGATTCGCCCTTCCCGCAGATTCCAACCGAGAGATGGCCCGCGCGCGGAAAAACCCAGATGTAGCCCTCAAGCTTGGGCAGGAACTGTATGTCGATGTGTTCCTGATCCATCGGCACCCAATAGCCGAGCGCGTACATGGTGTCTTGCGCAGTGTACTGCGTGCCGACCTCACGTAGCGGATTCCGCGCGCCTGTCGCAATGACGCAGTAATCTGCTTGCAGAGTTCCGGAACGTGTGCGGACGCGCCAGCCGGCAGAGGTGCGTTCAAGGCCCAGCACCCGCTCTTTCTCGATCGCGGCGCCGGCTGCCTCTGCCCGCCGCAAGAGCATGCGGTTCAGGTCTACGCGTGAGTAAATCAACAATGGCCGGGTCAGGGAGACTCGCACCTCGCCCGACTTGGGTGCGGCCAGCAGCGTGTCGGTCACATATTTCTTTGGTGTTTCATTCTCCAGCAGGTATGGATATTGTGAGTACGCTTTGAAGGTGATCCCCCCGCCGCAGGGCTTCTCCCACGCGAGTTTTTCGTCCAAAACGACGACCTTCGCCCCGCCCCGCGCCAATTTCTCGGCGGCGGTAGCTCCGGCGGGCCCTCCTCCCAATACCGCTACGGTTTTCATCACGGTTTCCCGTCGCTCCCTTGCGCGCTCTGGGTACCGTGAGGATTGGCCGGCTGCCCAGCGGTATCAGGCATAGCTGAATCGACTGGAGGATGACCAGGCGGCAGATTATCTGCAGCGGCCGGCATACTACCCGGCAGACCGTGTCCTTGCGAATCACCCACGTTCACGACTACCCACTTCCCGCCGCGC
>JAFAMM010000453.1 GCA_019233375.1 Acidobacteriaceae bacterium | reverse complement strand
AGGGCAGGGAAGGGCCGGGGAACTGCATCGGGCAGAGCCTTGAGTTGACGCTCATCGCTGTCGTCCCAGCCGAAGTCGTGGCGGGCGATGGCCGCGATCACATCGGGCGGCAATGGTCCGAAGATGCGCTCGTCGAGACACCTGGCGAGGTCGCCCGCGAGGATCGAATGCCGACTCTGAAACACAATACCGTCTCCGCCGGCGAGCGCGACGGACGGAGAATCATCAGTGGATAGTGTAAGCCGACCGGAGCACGAAGGGAGCTATCTCGACTTCGAACAGACTTCCGTCGGCACGAAGCATCTGGTAAGAGCCCTCCATGCGGCCGCTAGCGGTGGGCAGAGGGCACCAGGATGAATATTTGAAGGACTGACCGGGCGCCAACATCGGCTGCTCACCTATGACACCCGGGCCGCGGACTTCCCGGGTGCGCTCCAAAGCGTCGGTGATAATCCAATGACGGCTGAGTAGCTGGACGGTATCCATACCCTGATTCGTGATGCGAACGGTGTACTGGAAGACCCACTCACCGGCTTCGGGCTGCGAGCCGTCCGGCGAGTACCGCGCGAGAACTTCCACTCGTATGTCGTTCGTTATGGCATCCGATATCGGGGCGTAGGCCGATTTCAGATGGATCATACGGAACCGCCTCTAGAGGGGCGCTGACCTGGCTTAGTAGCGATGGTCGCGAGCCGCTCGCAAGCCATCCACGTCACGCAATAACGCGTCACGGCTGCTGGCCTGTAAAACGTTCTTGTCAAGAATTGCTTTGATGCTGTCAATTGATTTATCGAGTTCTCCCTTATCAAACCGGCCCTTTGTGAGGTGCCGATCAAATGAGGACAGGTGGCCTTGCGCGTGTTCATACCGCTCGCGCTGATCCCCTTTGAGGTGCTCCTCCTGGGCTGCGAGCCGCAGATCATTCTGGGTGCGATCGACCAAGGACCGGAGGCCGCCTCCGTATGGAGCGGGGTAGTCGGGTCCGGCGGGAGCGTACTCCTGGAACCAGCCCGGCTGCGCTGCAGCGAGAGAAACAGTGGCCCCTGTCAAAAGAGTGAGGCTAAAAGAAACAACCGCGAGTCTTCTACTAAGTGTTGTCATATGGCCCTCGTGTGTGCCTTCTACTCACTGAGACGCGCCTAACAGGTGGACGATTTTACTGAAAAACGTTATGCCTGATTAAAGTTCCTGCATGCGAGGTAACGCGGCCGCAGGCGCCACTCGGTTTCCAAACTTCTCGCCTCCGAGAGCGCGTGAACACGTGTCTGGCAGCAGCCGGGGCCGGCGCAGATCGTACGTGCGTGCGGCTCAAAAGTCAGAATCGATTTTCAAGAAATCCGCACCACTATAAGAAAGTTTTTATAGAAACTTTTTGTAACTTCCGTAACGCGGATTGAGATACAAAGGCATTCCAGAAATCAGAAACGTGTAAGTGTCTAAATTACGAGTAGTGGATTCCTTTTTCAACAAGATGCAGCCGATGGGAGATTGGCTGGCTAATTGCCGTTGCAAAGCATAAGCGCTCATCTTGCGATTGCATTCGACGGGAGAATTACCTGCCCCAACGCCTCAATGAGTGCCGAATTCCTATATGAAATTAATTAGATTTACCTGTGTTTCGCTTCTGCTCGTTCTGTTCGCGGCGGCTCTGCCCTTGATAGCGCAGTTGACTACCGGCAACATCACTGGTTCGGTGTTTGATCAGAGTGGCGCCACGGTGCCGAGTGCGACGGTAATAGCGACCAACAATGCGACGGGAGTGCCGAGCACGACAACATCGACTTCGACGGGTGTTTACCGTCTTGAAAATCTCCCGCCAGGAACATATACGATGTCGGTCGACGCACCTGGTTTTACGAAGACCGAAGTCAAGGGCGTGATCGTTTCGATCAACGAGACCGTGACAACGAATCTGAAGCTGGCCGTGGGTCAGACTTCAACCACCGTGGAAGTAACGGAAGCGCCGGCGGCGATTGATACGACGACCGCGCAGATCCAGTCGACTTACGACGCAAAGCAGTTAACCGATCTTCCTACCGCGAGTACAGGGTCGGGAGTTATCAACGCATCGCTGCTCGCGCCAGGCGTCACTTTGAGCGGGAACGTCGGGGCAGGGACAGGGCCGTCGGTGGGCGGACAGCGGCCGCGGAATAACAACTTCACGATCGAGGGGATCGACAATAACAGCGCCAGCGTGACGGGTCCGCTGGTCATGATTCCAAACGATGCGGTAGCGGAGTTCACCGTGCTGCAGAACCAGTTTTCGCCCGATTTCGGCCGGTCCTCCGGAGGGCAGTTCAATCAGGTCGTAAAGAGCGGCACGAACCAGTTTCATGGAGAGCTGTACGAGTACTTCCAAAACCGGAACCTGAATGCCGCGGACAATCTGTCGGCGGTCAGCGGGACTCCGCTTCATCCGCGCTATGACAACAACCGGTTCGGCGGCAACATTGGCGGACCTATTCTGCGGAACAAACTCTTTTTCTTCGCCGATTACGAATACAATCCCATTGGGCAAGCGGGCACGGCCGGATTGCTGTACGCTCCCACTTCGGCGGGCTACAGCCTGTTGAGCGGGATGCCCGGAGTGAGTCAGACGAATCTTGGCGTGCTGCAGAAGTATCTGGGCTCGGCGTCCGCGCCGCTGAGCGACCCGACTTTGTTCCCCACCGTTGGAGGCACGGCGATTCCAATCGGACAGGTGCCGGTCGTGACGCCTAATTATCAAAACGCCGAGGCCGGCGTGGCCTCGATAGATTACAATCCTTCGGAGAAAGACGCCGTTCGCGGACGGTTCGTTCTGAACCGCACCAGCTTCATTGATACGGCTGCCAGCCTGCCGGTGTTTTTCACGTTGGTTCCGAACAACAACTATCTTGTGACGTTCGAGGAGTACCATACTTTCTCGCCGACGTTAATCAACGAGTTCCGTCTCGGTTACAACCGGAACTCGAATACCTACCCGGTGGGCTCGCAAACCTTCCCTGGTATGAATGTCTTCCCGAACATTCAAATCAACGATCTGAACGTGCAACTGGGACCGGACCCGAACGCGCCGCAGTTCGGCTATCAGAATACGTATCAGCTCACGGACAGCGTGACGTGGACCAAGAGCGCGCAGACGATCAAAGCGGGTTTCGATGGCGAGCGCCTGATCTCGCCGCAAAGCTTCACGCAGCGAGTGCGCGGCGACTATCAATGGACGACGCTGGCGGGGTATCTTGCGGATACGACGCCGGACTACCTGGCGGAGCGCTCGCAGGGCAATCCTATTTACTGGGGGAACCGCTGGCTGTTTGGCTGGTACGCGAACGATGTCTGGAAGGTGCGCCCCGACCTAACGCTGAATCTGGGAGTGCGCTACGAATACCAGACGGTGCCGGCAGGCGAGAACCTGCAATCGCTGAATGCCGCGGCCAGCGTGCCCGGCCTGATCGAATTTAATACGCCAACGGCCCAGACGAATGCGATCATGCCGCGCATCGGCGTCGCCTACTCACCCGGCGGCAGCGGGAAAACGGCCATCCGGGCGGGATTCGGGACGAATTACGATGTGCTGTTCGATAACTTCGGCCTGTTGACCCTGCCGCCCCAGCTTTCGACGACGGTGGACGTGACGGGAACGGCGGGCAGCAACTTTCTGGCGAATGGCGGCATTCCGGCCACCGGGCCATCTGCCACGCTGACGCCGGCTGAGGCCAGGGCCAGCACCTCAGGCTTCGTTCCGAACCAGAAGCGGCCGGAGTCGATTCAATGGAATTTCGGTATCCAGCAGGAGTTCGGACAGAACTGGGTCTTCAATACCCAGTACGTCGGGGATCGCGGAGTGTTCTTGCCCGTGCAGGTGCAGCTTGACCGGCAGCCGATCGTGAACGCGACTAATGCGCTGCCAGTCTTCTTCGCGATGCCTTCGCAGGCCACCATCAACTCCTTAACAAATACGCTCTCGCCGCTTATGGCTTCCTATCAGGCAGCGACTCCGGGCTACATCGTGCCGGCGTATGCGGCGGCAGGCTTCGTCAATCCGATCACGGCCTATATGCCCATCGGGAATTCGAGCTATCAGGCATGGCAGAACCAACTGACGCGGCGGCTTTCCAAAGGACTGCAGGTCAATATTGCGTATACCTGGAGCCATACGATTGACGATTCGACGGCGGAGGTGTTCTCTACGTACCTGACGCCGCGACGCCCGATGGACTCACAGAATCTGCGGCAGGACCGGTCCAGTTCGGCGCTTGATCATCGCAACCGCGCGACGATGGAACTGCTGTATGATTTGCCCTTTTTCCAGCACTCGACCTCAAACTGGTTCCTGAAGAATATTGTGGGGAATTGGGAAATCGCGCCTATTTACACCTACCAAACCGGCACGCTATACACGGTGCAGAGCGGAGCGGACGCAAATCTCAACGGTGACTCCGCGCCAGACCGGGCTTTCGTGAACCCGACAGGCAACCCGAGCGTGGGCACGGGTACGACGGCGATTCTGAACAGTGCCGGGCAGACGGTCGGCTACGTGGCAAACAACCCGAGCGCGAGGTATGTGGCTGCGCCGCTCGGGACTCTGCCGAATGGCGGCCGCAATACGGCGCACCTGAACCCGATCGATGATATCGACGTTTCAGCCATGAAGCGCATTCACATCACCGAGCGGGCGCAGCTCGAGTTTTCGGCCCGCATCATCAACGTGCTGAACCATCCGCAGTATGTGGCCGGGTTTCTGAGCGACGTCGGGGTCGTGCCGTCAGGTACGCTGACCAGCCCGCAGGTACGTACGTTTACCGAACCCGGTTCGCCGCTGTTCAACAACCCTTCGGCGGTCTTCTCAAGCAACCCGCGCAGCATGCAGTTGGCGCTGAAGCTGGTTTTCTGATCGCGGCACACGGAATACCAGAGGCAAAAAAAGAGGAGCCCGAAGGGATTTAGCACCCGGGCTCCTTCATTGCTACTACATCCCGAATTCGTACGAGTGCAAAATCCCATAATCTGGAAAGAGTAGGCCTGCCGTCTGAGTGCCGGCTTTTCTCTTCATTTAGTTAGCGGTTAGGTAACGCGCGTCTAACCGTGGACTGATAATTGCTTCGCATTTCCCCAAATCCAAGGCTGATTTTGCTCCG
>JAFAMM010000393.1 GCA_019233375.1 Acidobacteriaceae bacterium | reverse complement strand
GAAATTCATCCAGTGTTAAGAGAAATTATTATCCCGATGGGATAATTTCGTCGGATTTCGCGTTGACATCCGTCAAATGATACCGGATCATTGGTGTACACCGTAAGTTTTACCAGCTCGGCGGATCCTCGGATGGCGGAGAAGGGGCGGTAGCCTGTGCCAGAAGGCGGCAGGGACGTCCCTTCGGCCAGGCTTTGAAATCCTGCTACTCCGGTGTGTTTACGCCTTCCTAGTCCATCGACTTCATGCCCGTTCTCAGACCGCGCACGCGGTTGGTGTGTTTCCGCCTCTGGGAGGTGAGAGTGTCAGTTTATTGCAGGCCGATTTTTCGTAGCGCCGGACGCAGATCCCATTTGTGGAATCGAGTTTACGCAATCGCCCTTGCGCTTATAAGCGCTGTTTCGCTGAGCGCCGCCCAGCAATCCACGTTGATCCCGCCACCGGCTGCGAGCCAGGCGATGGCACCTGCTTCATCCGCTACCGCCGCCCAGCCGCCCGCGGCGACCTCGACGTCGGCCTCCGTTCTGCCGCCGAGTTCGGGGGCGCTCAGTCTGGATTACGTCCTGGGTCCGGACGACGCTCTGGCCATCCACGCGTACGAAATGGAGGATGAGATTCCGGAACGTCCCGTAATTGTGGAGCGCGACGGCACCGTGCTGCTTCCCGTGCTCGGGAAAATCAAAGCCGAAGGGCTAACGGTCCAACAGTTGGAGGAGGCGCTTGCCGACCGGCTTAAGAGGTATGTACGCCAGCCGCGCGTCAACATCGCGATCGTGCGTTTCCGTTCGGAGCCGATATTTGTGGAAGGGGCATTCAAGGCACCCGGCATTTATCAGCTTCAGGAACATAGGACGTTGCTCGACCTGATCACCGCGATCGGGCTGCAGCCGGATGCGAGCCACACGCTCAGGGTCACGCGCCGCCTGGAGTATGGCGCAATTCCGCTGACCAGCGCCGTGCAACAGACAGGCGCGAAGACCACGACGGCCGATATCGACATCTCGGCGGTCAAGGAAGGCACGAATCCGGTGGCTAACCTGGATCTCAAGCCGTATGACGTGATAACGGCCAAGCAGGCGGAAATGATCTATGTGCTGGGAGATGTGACCAAGTCCGGTCCACTCGAGGTCGGTGAGCACGATTCGTTGTCGATCCTTCAGGTGCTGTCAATGTCGGGTGGGACCACGCCTGACGCCCATCTTGAAAAAGCGTTCGTTCTTCGGCCCAGCCTGCAGACGAACAAGAAGACGCAGATTCCGGTGAACGTGAAGCGCATCCTCGCAGCGCGGGATGAGGACTTTGCGTTGAGGCCGAATGACATTCTCTACGTACCGCGAAAGTCCGGTGCCGGACCGTTCATTCAGAAGCTCGCCTACGTCGCGCTTCCGATGATTCCCACCTTTATCTATCTCTTCCTTCGTTAAGCCGTGACTACAATCCTTTCGAAGTTGCCAAGTGTCGAGGTTCCTTCTGTTTCTGTACAGCAGGAACCGGGGTTGCCGCCGAGTCTTCTTGTCGAAGTAAGCGCCACTCTGCGCTGCCGGAAGTTTCTGGTGCTTGCCTGCGTGCTGGCGGGCCTGACCCTTTCTACAGCCATACTGGTCGTCACTCCGCCCCGCTATCTCGCCGTGACCACGCTCGAAGTGCAGGGACTCAACGAGAACTTCATGAACATGACGGCGGTCGATCCGCAGGCCGGTACCGGTGCGTATTCACCCAACTCGTTGAACATCGAAACGCAGATCAGGATCGTCGAAAGCGGCTCACTGCGCGGTCCGGTAGTGGACCGGATGCTGCGCGAAACATCACCTGCGCTTCCGCCGCAGACGGGGGCGATCGCCCAACTTCGAAGGTTTCTTCATCTGCACAACGGTGATGCTGCCGAGAGCACGCGCCAGGCGATCGCCGTTGCGAACGAAACGCTTAAGGCAAAAAACATATTAGGCACCCGAATCATCGCGCTCTCCTGCGAATCGACCAACCCGGAGGTTTCGGCCGCCTTTGTCAATGCGCTCGCAGCCGATTACATTTCTCAGGTGGCTGAGATCCATTCGCTGAATGCTCAGAAGACCAGCCAATGGTTAGCCGGCCAGCTCGAACAGACAAAAGCCAAGCTTGAGCAGGCGGAGGCGAAGCTGGCTGACTTTGTCCAGAAATCCGGTGTTCCCGTCGTTGGCGATCAGGAGACATTAGCCGACAGCAAGATGCACGTGCTGCAGGGTGATCTCGCAGCCTTAAAAGCCGAGACGATTACCAGGAAAACAATGTTGGACAAAGTGACAAATGCTCCGCCGGAGGCTCTGCCCGATATCGTTCAGGATGCCGATCTTAAGAGTTACCTGTCACGCATGAATGACCTGAAACGCGAGCGGGCCGTTTTGTTGACCAAACTGACACCGGAACACACGAAAGTGAAGGATCTGGATGTGCAGCTCGCGGTGTTACAGACGGCATTCGACAAGTCGCGCGAGAACGTGATCGCGCGATACCGTGGCGATTATGACGAGGCGGTAAAACGCGAAACACTGATGAGCTCCGCGTACTCCGGTGAGGCAAGCACGATAGCGGCGCAGTCCGGCAAAATGGCCCAATATGGGATGCTGAAGCGCGAAGTCGATATTCTGCGGCTATCGCTGAACTCGATTCTGCAGCAGACAAATCAGGCATCCATCGCCTCGGCCTTGCCCGCCGACAGCGTTCGTATTGTCGATCCGGCCGGCCCTTCAGGCGATATTGCATCACCTGTGACCGCCACCGTCCTCAGCGAGGGTGCGGCCGGCGGTTGCGTGCTCGGCGGCGCCTTTGCGTTTGTCATCGAACGCAGACGGCGCAGATTGCAGGCGAGAAAGTTCGCCGATCCCGGCCGTTCCTCAACGTTGCTAAACATTCGTGAACTTGGAGTCATTCCCTCCATTGAAGAACCGCGGTCGCAGCGGCTGCTCGGAATCCCCTTTACAAACCGGCTGCTCCCTGCGACGCCTGAGGCCGGCTTCATGCTGAAAGAGTCGTTCCGTATGATCGTGGCGTCTCTCGTCCGCCAGAACGAATCACTTGATCACCCGCAACTGGTTGTTGTTACGAGTCCAGGGGTTGGCGAAGGGAAAACGACCATCGCTTCGAACCTCGCCAGGGCCTTGTCCGAGATCGGGCGAAAGGTACTGCTTGTCAATGCCGATCTGCGCAGACCTCAACTGGACGAATTATTCGAATTGAGCGGAGCGCCCGGGCTGAGCCAAGTTCTCTCGTCGGAGCAGTCGATCGACGCCGCGTACTTGAGCGGGCTCATCCGGTACGACGCGGAAGCGGCCGTGCATCTGCTGCCGGCGGGCGCGATGACGGAGCAGATCGCCAGGTTGTTTTACTCGAGCAGGATGCAACTCGTGCTCGAATCGCTTCGCAAGCAGTTTGATTGCGTGCTGATCGATACGCCTCCGCTGCTTCACTTCGCGGAAGCGCGTATCCTCGGACGCATGACTGATGGCGTCATTCTCGTTCTGCGGTCCGGAAGTACGGAGGAGAGCAGTGCGCTCGCCGCCCGGCAGATGCTTGCGGAAGATCGCATCACTCTCGTCGGCGCCGTTCTGAACGACTTCAAGCCCGCCGAGAAAAATGCGTACCGCGCTTATCACTATTACGGGGAGAGCGCGAGATAGTCTGCTCGCGTTCTCAAAGTTGTTGCCCTATGTGCGGTATTGCAGGGATCTTCAACGGGGACTGTCCGGCAGGTCCGGTTGAGCAGGAACTGGTCGGGCGGATGCTGCATGCGCAGCGCCATCGCGGGCCGGACGGCGAGGGGCTGCACTGCCACGGGCCGGTCGTCCTCGGTCACACCCGCCTTTCCATCATCGATCTCACCACCAGCGCGGCGCAGCCCATGTCAAATGAGGATGGCTCAGTCTGGGTGACTTTCAACGGCGAGATCTATAACTATCTAGATCTAAGACGGGCGCTGATCGATCGAGGGCATTCGTTCGGTTCGAATTCCGACACCGAGGTGCTGCCGCATGGCTACGAGGAGTGGGGCATCGATGGTCTGTTGTCACGGCTTCGCGGCATGTTTTCTTTCGCACTCTACGATGCCCGGAACCAAATGCGCGGAATTCATACCCCACGCCTGTTTCTCGCGCGGGACCGCATGGGCATCAAGCCGCTGTATTACACTTTCGATCCGCATGCACACCGTCTGATCTTCGCTTCGGAAGTCAAAGCGCTGGCAGCGAGCAAGGCCGTTCCAGGCGATCTGAACGTGCAGGCGATCGCAGCCTTTTTGTGTCTCGGTTCAGTGCCGTACCCGCAGACGTACCGCTCGCAGATTCGATGCTTGCCACCGGCTTCTGTGCTCAGCATCAGCCGTAGCGACTGCAGACTTCGCACTTACTGGACTCTCGATATGGCCGCAGAACGGCGCCAGCCGGTGAGCGATCTGCTGAGCGGCGCCGTCGAAAGCCATCTGCTGGCCGACGTGCCTGTCGGCATTTTCCTGAGTGGCGGCGTGGATTCATCGGCTGTGGCGGCGCTTGCCGCACAACAGATATCAAGCCCGCTGCGCACACTCACTGTCTCCTTTGCCGAAGCCGCATATGACGAAGCGGCGGAAGCGCGCCGGTTTGCGGCCCGGATCGGGGCGAGTCACCACGAAATTCCGGTCACGGCGGAAGAGTTTCGCTCGGAGGTGTCGCGCTTCCTCGAAACTATGGACCAGCCCACGGCGGATGGCGTGAACACTTACATCGTTTCGCGCGCGGCCAGGCAGCTGGGATTGAAGGTCGTGCTCTCCGGCCTGGGCGGCGATGAGGTTTTCTTCGGTTATAGGCATTACCATCAGCTGGTTCGAAGAGCGGGCCCGTTAGGCTTCTATGCGCATGCTCCGTCGCTTCTGCGCGTGATGGCTGGAACCGCTGCGGCCGCCTTCAGCGAAGTAGCTGGGCGTGAACAGTGGGGACGATTTGAGTACTCGCGTGGACGCTCGCTGAATGAGAGCCTGTATCTTCTGGTGCGCGGCTTTTTTCCGCCAGCGCAGGTATCCGCACTGCTCGATTTGCCTCCCAAAGAGGTGAATGCGGCTCTAAATTCCGCATTAGAGCCGTTTCAGTTTGCGGGTGACAACGGGACGCCCGACCCGGCGCGTTTTCAGGAACTGGAGATGCGCCGATACTTGCATGATCAGCTACTTCGGGATTCGGACCTCTTCAGCATGTGCCATTCCCTTGAGCTGCGCGTTCCGCTGATTGATCATCGGGTGGTGGAGGCAGCGCGCCTGATACCGCTCAATGAGCGCGTATCTGAGAAATGCAATAAACCTCGGCTGGTCGAGGCAATACCAGACGGGTTGCTTGCCGAGATCGCGGTACGGCGAAAGCGCGGCTTCGTTCTTCCCTTTGAGCATTGGCTCAAGCAGAGCGCCCAAGAGCTCCAGGATTTCGCGCTCGAAGGCACGCTACTGAACCGCAAAGCCGTTCGCCAGTGCTGGCACCGGTTCCGCGCCGGGCGCATGCACTGGTCGCGCGCCTGGAGCACGGTTGTCCTCAGGTCGCTGATGTCATGAAGATTCTGCACGTGCCTTACTGCTATTTTCCGGATCCGGCAGGTGGGACCGAGATTTATGTGCAGGCTCTGGCGCGTGAACAGCGATCCCGTGGAATTGAGGTAGAAATCGCCGCGCCCGCTGCTTCAGAATCGACTTACGATGTCGAAGGCGTCACGGTTCGCCGCTTCGCGACATCAGCAGACCTCAGTAGGGAGGAGCTTTATGGTGATGGGGATCCGGTCGCCGCGCATTCATTCGCCGCGACGTCTCTCGCTGGCAATCCTGATGTGGTTCACCTGCACGCCTATACACCGGCCGTCTCCAACCGGCTTTTAGGTGGCCTCAGGGCCTCGGGAAAGCCTGTCGTTTTTACATTCCATTCCCCGGCCGTTACCTGCGCTCGCGGTGATCTGCTCTTCTTCGGCGAACGAGTGTGTGAAGGCCGGATGCTCGGGTACGAGTGCTCCGCGTGCAAGCTCCATTCGCTCGGATTGAATGCGCATGTCAGCAAAGCACTAGCTTCCATTCCGGCCGGGATTTCAACGCCGCTCGCGGCATTCAGCGAAGGAAAACTCACCACCGGATTTGCCATGCGCCGGTTAATTGAACGCCGCAATCGAGCCGCAGCGGCATTTCTGAGCGAGGTGCAGCAGATCATCGCCGTGTCGGACTGGGTACGAGAAGTACTTATTCGGAACAATGTACCCCTGGCGAAGATTACGTTAGTGCGGCACGGATTGCCGCAGAAACGCGAAGCCGCAATCTGCCTGCCTTTGCCGGACACGCCGCTTCGCCTGGTTTTCCTGGGCCGCCTCGATAAAACAAAGGGCATCCAAATGTTAGTCGAAGCTGTCACGGCATCCGATGCACAGGTAATTCTGGATATATACGGGACAGCCCAAGATGGTTCCGCCATCGCGTTGCGCAATCGTCTGGTGGAGATTGCAACGCGATCAAGCCGTGTCAGAGTGTTCCCGGCAGTCCCGTCTGAGCAGGTTCTTCCGCTTCTCGCGAACTATCACGCGCTGGCAGTTCCTTCCCAGTGTGTCGAAACAGGCCCGCTAGTCGTTTACGAGGCATTCGCCGCAGGCTTGCCTATTCTGGGCTCCAAGCTCGGCGGCATCGCGGAACTAGTGACGAACGGGAAAAACGGCTTTCTGCTGCGGCACCAATCGACTGAGGACTGGAGGAAAGCGATCGAATTTCTGGCGGGGAATCCGGCGATGTTGAAGCGCTTGTCCGCGAACGTTTCAGTTCCTCGCACCATGTCGCAAGTCGCCGACGACATGAACAGCATATACGCATCCATATTGCATTCAGGCGTCTTTTCTTTGCAGCAATGAGCGGTGGAAAACGCATTCTTTACGTGCAATATTCCAATCCGGGCGGCTACCCGCCATTGCTGCATAGTTCGCGTCTGCTCGCACGGTCAGGTTGGGATGTTCTCTTTCTGGGAACCGGTGCGTCAGGTGCTGATACACTCAACGTGCCCGAAAACCAAAGGATCTCCTGCCGCCGGCTCCGCTTTTCCGAGCCCGGCATCCGGCAAAAACTGCACTTTCTTCACTTTTGCGTTTGGTGCCTGCTATCGAGTCTGCGCTTTCGGCCTTCGTGGATCTACGCTTCTGACATGCGCGCCTGTCCGGCGGCAATGCTGATCAGGATGTTGTGCCGCATTCCGATCATTTATCACGAACATGACATTCCGCAGCACTCTTACAGTAACGGCCTTTTCACCCGCCTGCAGTTTGCACTGCGCCGGATGTGTGCGCGCGAAGCTCAAATCTGCGTAATTCCCAATGCCGAGCGCGCCCGAATCTTCGCGGCGGAGCAGGGTGTGAATGCGCTAGTTGTCTGGAACTGTCCTCGGCTAGAGGAGATCAGCGAGGCACGCGGCCCGCTAAACGGAACCATTCGCCTGCTGTATCACGGCTCGCTCTCGCCCGAGTTACTGCCTCTGAGCATCATCGATGCGCTAGCGGAATTGCCGGCACATATCTCACTCGCACTCGTGGGATATGAGACAACCGGCACCTCGGGGTATGTGAAACAGTTGCTTGAGCGTGCCGAAGCGAGGCACGTTCGCGATCGCATCGAATATCGAGGCCCATTGTCGCGCAGCGACTTGATGCGCTTTTGCCGGACCTGCGATGCGGGTTTGGCGCTCCTGCCGGATACGGCGTCTAACCCCAATCTGCGGTACCTGGCTGGTGCTTCGAACAAAGTATTCGACTATTTGGCCTGCGGGCTTCCGCTAATCACCTTGGCGTCTCCAGATTGGGATGCGATATTCATTCGCTCGGGGTACGGGGTCGC
>JAFAMM010000284.1 GCA_019233375.1 Acidobacteriaceae bacterium | reverse complement strand
AAAGTACTTCATATTGTATAGTAGATACTCGCAAGGCACTTTGTCGCGTCTGTTCTGGCACTGACGTGTGGCGACACTAGCCGAACGTGAAATCAAGTACCTGCGCACCAGGATCAAGAAATTCGATTTCAAATTGGCGGTCGATGACTGGCTCCGGCTGTCGGATCAGTTGGTAGAGCCTCGGTTGTGAAAGGCTGCCGTTGCCCCGGCCGTCGATATCGCCGCCATGCGCCGCTCCAGGCTGCCTCCCTTCGGTTGATACCCGGAAGCGGACCGAAGTGCCGGGGGCGGGAGGAGCCATGACAAGATGAAGGTCGCGCGCGTGGAAGCAGAATGCCACTCGCCCATTGCTTTGCTTCAGAACGGCCGTCTCTTCGCCGCGCGTCCAATCGCCCTCGAGAGCCCAATGATTGAGTTGAAGTTGCGAGGGCATCTTGTAAGAACGTCCGCTATGCGCGCCGGCGAAGTTTCGGGAGAGCGCCAGACCAATATAAGTCTCCGGAGATCGCAGAGAGTTCCAATCTGGTGCTGCTTCGATTCCTTCGCCCCGGACAGATACAAGTTCGTGATTATCGTCGCGCTTTCCTGCCTCATTCAACAGGCCTTGGATCACGCGCTCGGAGCGATCGTATTCGCCTTCCCCAAACTGGTGATGGCGAATGCGCCCTGACGCATCCACAAAGTAGAAAGCGGGCCAGTATTCATTTCCGAAAGCTCGCCAGATTTCATAGTTACTGTCGATTGCGATCGGGTAGTCGACTCTAAGGCCAGCGGCGGCTGTACGCACGTTTGCGAATTCGTGCTCAAACCCGAATTCCGGGGTGTGAACGCCGATGGTGACCAAGCCTTCCTGCTTGTACTTTTCTGCCCAGGCGCGCACATAGGGCAGCGTACGAAGTGAATTGATACAGGTATAGGTCCAGAAATTGATCAGGACGACATCTCCACGGAGATCCGTCAATTCGAGCGGTGGCGAGTTCAGCCATCCGACTGCATGCTTCAGCAACGGCACCCGCCCTTCGACCGGCAAGCGGCTCGAAAAAGAGAGTCTGGGGACCAATCCCAGCGCGCTAGCGGCAAGGGTGGCGGCAGATGTCATGAATTGACATCGATGAATCTTCATGTCTGAACACTGCGCGCAACTGCTCGCCTCGGGACGACCGCTTCCCGCTCTGCCTCAGATTCTCGCCTCTCACGCGCTGATTCGTACCGCCGATGGAGAGCTATTCCGCGAGGCACTGCTGCATGCCAGCAAACGCTGTCGGGTTGAGACATTCACGGCGAAGGAGACAGTTTTGCTCGAGACCCGGTCGCAGGCGCTCGATTTGCGTCCAGAGGAACTCCTTCGCCGCCTGACCAGACTCGGCGCTGAAGTCGGACCTCCGTGGGCCCAGGATGAAAAGTATGCCGCGCTGATCGCTTGGCTGTCTTCGCTGCGGCGAGCGAGTCGAAGGATCGGGTCTGCGACCCGGGCGGGCCAGACGCCCTAGCGGCCCACGGCAATGCTGGCGAATTTAACACCCGCGATTTCTTTGAACGCTTGTCCGTCCCAAAGGTAGGTCGCGACCTTCTGGAACTTTTCCCCGTCCCACCTGTAGACCGTGTCCTGATTGCTGATTCCCCAGACCTCCAGACCGCCGGTTTCAATGCTCTTCAATTTAACACCCCCGGCCTCTTTGAACTCTTTCCCGTCCCACCTGTAGGCCGTGTTCTGATTGCTGATTCCCCAGACCCCCCGATCACCGACTTTAATGCTCGTGAATTTCAGACCCGCGACTTCTTTGAACGCTTGTCCGTCCCACCAACAGGCCGTGTCCTGATTGTCAATTCCCCAGACTCCTAGGTCGCCGACTTCAATGCTCTTGAGGCGGCCGTTGACCTTGTCGAAATTCGCCTCGGCTCCCGACTTCCCATTCCACTTGTAAATTTCCTGGTTAGGAGTAGTGATCCCCCAGACCTCTTCGTCGCCGACTGCAATGCTATCAAATTGAATGACTTCACCGCGGTGGCGGACTTCACCGCCGTGCAACATATTTTCGAACTTGTCGTTCCCATTCCAACGTTGAACTTGACCGACTGTCAGCCCCCAGACCCCTTGTTTGCCCGGAACTCCGCGGCTCACCGCGAGGTTCCGGAGTGAGGTGTTAATGTTAACCCACCTCGTCCCATTCCACGGGTAGACCAAATTTTGATTGCCAATCCCCCATACCTCTCGGCCGACCACCACAATGCTCTCAATCCCCTTATTGTCGCCATCGACCTTGACGAGCTCCGCTTCGGGTCCTGACTGGCCGTTCCACCTGTAGATATCTTTGCTGTTTAGTCCCCAGGCGTCCCCGTCGGTTACCTCAATGCTGGTAAGTGTGGCGCCTTTAAGCGCCTCGAAGTGCGCTTTGTCGCCGGTTTGCCCATTCCAGCGGTAGACCTGTTTTTTGTCGTCGATCCCCCAGACCTCCGTCGGTACGCGAGGCAGGCTCTTTGGAGACAAAACCGGTTCCAATGCCTTCAGAGTTTCGGTCAGACTCTCGAACTCCGGCCAGCAGGAAACTGGCAGCTTTTCGAAGCTGTGGGCATGACAGTCTTTGATCGGTATCCACTTTCCAACTTTGATCGTGTAGCGCCTAAGGTCAATCTCGTAGGGCGCACTATACACTTGAGTGTCCTTAGCGGAAGCCACAAGGGTCCCATCGTCGCAGGGGTACAGAGAGACCAACTCTCTCCATCCCCAGTCCTGGTTCACTTTGGATATTATCCAAGGGATGTCTTCACCCTTAATTTCCTTCCCAGGAGTTAATTTGAGGGCGCGCACCACCTCGGCGTGGGTGGCGCAGGCGAATTCCGTGGCGGAAAAAATCCATAGGTAGTCCTGATCTACCCCGATTCCCTTGAGCAGGTCTTTTAGCGGACTCTTCAGGTAACTTTCGCTTACTAGTGTGTTCTTGCTGTTACCGATATCTCTCGCTGAAGCGAGGATTCCAGACGCACACCCTCCATAAACGATGTGGTTAATATCTTGCAGGGAGCCATCCGCGCGATCCTCCGGGTAGGAGTATGGATCGTTTACGGCACGAACGGTGGTTATGTGGTATTGGGAAAGCTTTGCGCTACCAATCACGTCAAAGGATTTCTTTTTCGCGCCCGTGGGCCCTCGCACCGTAGCATCTATAGAATAATGAACCTGGCCGAACGCATCGTTTCGCATCAGTTCATAGACAAAGGCATTGCTTCCCGCCCTGGGGTCCCTTCCAGGGATGGCATAGATGTCCACAGGTTTATCGCCAAACTCCTGAACATCTCCTTTTTTGTATTTAGAGGAGCCGGGGTCGTATATGAAAGGAAAATGCTGAAGGTCGGAAGTATCCTTCCTTATTCCATAGACCTGGTAAGTGGGATGTGTGGTCGATTGGTCTCTTGTCCCCGCAGTTACCGACATCACTTTATAGGCATGACCTAGATCCATATCCGTCGCGTTATCCAGGGGGTCGATGACGCGCTCGTGTAGACCTTCGTTTTCTTTGAAATACCACAGCGTCCCCCGGTTCCGGACCGCTGTTCTCAGCTGCTCTAATGCTTTCAACTGCAGGTTGTTACACCATCCGAAAGCAATGAGCTTTGCGTTCGCGACGTCGACGAGTTCATCCAATTGCGCAATCTCTTTTTCGCCCTGTTGCGCTAGCTCTTTGTTACTCCCTTCTTCACCCAGTTTCTTTTTTTCCTTCGCTTTCCTGTACCGGTCCGCCATGGCATCCGAATTCACGACAGCGAAGAGCCTCATAACGGCGATCAGCAGCGAGGTATACGCGTTACAGGCAGCGCTCAGGATGGTCGGCCAATGAGGCTTCTTTTCATTGCCCGGCACTCCGAGCCACGAAATCACCCCCCAGTACCCATGCATGGTAGTACCCTCAATGGGATTGAGGCCCCGAATAATCTCGGTCATGACCCTGGGATTGTATTTACCGGAAAAGATGCCATCGCACGCGTCATGCAAGGACAATGCATATATTGTGATCTGGTTGTGCGCCGTCCAAATATCTACCTGCACCTCTTGGAACTTCATTGCTTCCAGCTGGGCTTTCAGCTCGGCGCTGAGTTTTTCAGCGTGGGATTTGGTATCTGGGGTGAAAGAGCTGAGTATGTCTGAGATCATGCTGAAAACCCCGGCAAGGATCGTGCCAACGACGCCGCCCACCACGGCACCGACGCTGGTCCCGGCAACGGGTACAAACGAGCCAATGCCGGCGCCAATCGCGGCGCCCACAACCGGCGCCAGGGACGCGATAGCATCCATGAGCCCTGCAGCGCCGCTGAGGTCATCTCCAGATTTGAAGCCGTTAACCGCAAGCAGAACGCCCGATGTAACGCCGGGCATGACGCCTGCCACGGCCTGCGCGACCGTCCCATAAACAGCTAACTCCTCCACCAGCGGATCTGCCTTCTGCTGTATTGCGGCCTTCTGCATTTGCTGAGCAAGTTGCTGACTGAGGGCGGTGGCCGATTTTGCGAAAGGCGTGCCGCTCAGGGTGCTCAATGCATTCGTCGTCGCGGCTTGTGCCGCAGTTGGAGGTACGAGCGCTGTAGCTGTAATGGTGGCCATCGCAACCCTTTCATGACCCTACTGGACTGGCTTAAAGATTGCTACAACGTATCATACTTGCCGGAACCGGAATAGGAATAATTATGGACACTGGTTGCCATATCACGCCCTCGCCCTGGGCCCCCTCCGGCTTCAAAGGTCCAGTGTGTCCCACTCGAAATTGCAGGTATTGACAACCACAACACGCGAGAGGGCTCGTGCTAGGGAGCTCGCCTAAGCTGCTCTCACTTAAGCCCGAATGTCGGAAATCTCAGAGTTGCAGAAAACAGCGGCCCAGCTCTCACGTAAGTTGTACGTAAGATGGATCAGCGGAATGAGCGGAATCTTCGGGACTCTCGGAATGTCGAAGCAATAACTTGCCTGTTCTCAAAACCCCGACCCGGGCCCGACTGCCGCCGCCTCCACCAACATGTCCTGGCGCTCCTCCAGATAATTGCACCCACGCGGGCCAGCTCGTTCCGTAAGCTCGATCGCTCCGTCCGGCAACACTCTTTTGTACAATTCCCGGCTTGCACTATGTAGCATCGGGCTGCGGAATATCGTCCGGCGCGGAGAGGAAAAACACAGTAACCTCCTCGTATGGGACGGCACCGATATTTACCGCCCGATGAGGCCGATCACTCGGCTCGTCCCAATCGACCTGCCCCGGTTCGACAGCGACTTCCAGTTTCGGACCGCCATCGCAAAATTCGATAGACAACATTGAGCCCTGCAGGACAACGGAAACGCGTGGGAACGGATCGCGTTGCCACCTCGTAGCCTCGCCGGGCGAAAGCACTAGTCTTCGTACGATCGTCTTCCCGCGGTGATGAAGTACTCTCTCAATCATCCCCAAAGCCCTATTGTGGCTCTGACACGCGTGCCTAGAATTTAAGTGCGCGCTCCTCTGGAAGGTATTCTGCGCACTCGCTCGCCGTGCGCAAACGCCCGCAAAGGTGGATAGCGCGTATTCTCCGCAACCATTCCGTGTATCCTTAACAGACAAGGAGTACCGAAGGGTGCGCGCTGCCGATCCTGGAGAAGTGACGGTTCTTCTGCAGCAGATTGGCAATGGCGACGCGCATGCGGTCGATAGGCTGATTCCTTTGGTCGTGGACGAATTGAGAAGACTGGCACGGCTACATCTGCGAAACGAAAGATCCGATCACACACTGCAGCCGACCGCGCTGGTCAACGAGGCCTACATTCGCCTCGTAAGCGATCAGGCACGAGACTGGCGGAGCCGCGCTCATTTTATCGGCGTTAGCGCATCTGTCATGCGCCGAATACTGGTTGATCATGCTCGTCGAAGACAGGCGCTTAGACGCGGCGGGCTTGGCCGCTTGGCGCTCGATGCTGTGGAGCGCTGCTCGGCGCTTTCCGACAAAAAGGCAGAGGAACTGCTCGCACTGAATGTCGCACTCGACCGGCTTGAACAGATGAGCCCACGGCAACGACGAGTGGTCGAACTACGCTACTTTGGCGGTCTGTCAGCGGAGGAAACCGCGGAGGTCCTGAATGTTTCTGCCATTACCGTTAAGCGAGATTGGCTCGCGGCCAAGGCTTGGCTAAAAGGCCAAGTCCGGCAGCACCAAGTGGGCTAAGATCCTGTAGTAGCGTAGCAGTAAAAACCATGGCGCCTTCCGAGTGGAACCAGGTAGTCGAATTGTTCCACGCAGCGCTCGAGAAGTCGGGTGACCAACGTGTGTTGCTGCTTGACCAGGCCTGTGGCACGCAGACTTTGCTCCGAAACGTGGTGGAGCAGTTGCTTCGCGAGCACGAGTCTACGGGCAGCTTCCTAAGCGAACCGCTATTGGGTACAGAGGCGCGTGCATCTTCTCCGGATCTGGTCGCCCCCAATCAGGCTTTTGAGCGCTTCATCGTGCTCGAAATGCTAGGTCGCGGTGGCATTGGAGAAGTGTGGTCAGCTCGGGATACGCAGCTAGACCGATGTGTGGCGCTCAAATTCCTGCGAGCTGAAAGCGCGTACGATCTTGACACGGCGCACATTGCGCGTGAGGCAAAAGCCGCATCTGCTTTGAACCACCCGAACATCGTGACGATTCACGAAGTGGTTCGGTTTGAAGGCTATTCGGCCATCGTGATGGAGCTGGTGGAGGGCAGCGCGCTCGCGAAGTTAAGAGGAAAGGCACGTCCCATCGATGAAGTGCTGTCGATCGGCGCACAGATCGCCAAAGCGTTGGCGGCGGCTCACGCGCACGGCATCATTCACGGCGATATCAAACCCGAGAACATCATGCTGCGCGACGACGGGTACGTGAAGGTGCTGGACTTCGGTCTTGCGCGCCGGGTGGCAGTAGAGAACATCGCTGCGGCGCAGCATCCGGTTTTTGGAACTCTGCGTTACATGTCTCCCGAACAGGCCAGGGGCGAGTCATTGAGACCAGCCAGCGACGTTTTTTCGTTCGGGTTGGTGCTGTTTGAACTCGCGACGGGAAGGCATGCAAATGGAGATGAGTCACCGCTGGATGCCTTGCGGGCTACCCTTATGCAAGATCCACCTGCCCCTGCGTCGTTGAATCCGCGAATACCGTCTGCCCTGAATTCGCTCGTTCTCTCCATGCTGGCGAAGGACCCTGGCAGGCGGCCGTCGGCAGCGGAAGCCGCAACGAAAATCGAGCAGATGCTGCAGCCGCACGCGCGTGCAGGCCGCCGCTTCTGGCTGGCCGCCGTCGCCGCTTCTCTCCTTGCGCTAGCCGCTCTGACCTGGTTTGTGCTTGGCACGCGAGAATCAGCTGAATTCGCGGAGCTGAAAATCCAGCCTCTCACTTCCCAAGCCGGCTGGGAACAATATCCGGCGCTCTCCCCTGACGGTCAATCCGTCGCGTTTACCTGGACTGACAAACTGGATGCTCCGCGGCAAATCTATGTCAAGCGGCTCTCTGAGAATGATCCCGTAAAGCTGACGAGCGACGGCTCGAAAGGCGCGATTGGATCTCTCGCCTGGTCACCTGATGGCAAGCGAATTGCGCTCAAGCGGGCGAACAAAGAATATGCGAGTCCTGGGGCCTTGTATTCGATACCAAGCACCGGGGGCAAGGAGAAGAAGCTCGTAGACGTTGTGAACGCTAATCTCAGTTCGACGATCGACTGGTCTCCTGACGGAAGCGAGCTCGCATTTTCGGATGTGCCGCCGGGTTCTGGCCGTTTAGCGATTTATCTGTTTAACCTTCGAACCGGGAAACAGCGACAATTGACCTCTGCGCCTGCAGAGGACTGGGGTGATTGGGATCCCAAATTCTCGCCCGATGGCCAGACAGTCGCATTCAAAAGAGTAGCGGGGTTTTGGGCCGACGACCTTTATACTGTGCCAGCCGCCGGAGGAACTCCCCGGCGCGTGACGGCCGAGCGGCGGGGGATTTGGGGACATGCGTGGATGCGGGACGGCAAGAGCCTGATTTTATCCTGCCAACGAGGCGGCACGCTTTTCGGGATCTGGCGATTTCCGCTGGCGTCGAAGGCCCGTCCGGAACGCATCAGCGCGGGTGACCTTGATGCCGTTATGCCCACCACAGGCCGGAATACGACACGTGTGGCTTGGGTAGACCAGCTATGGGATCTGAATATTTATCGGGTACCCGCTACCGGAATGGGAGCGCCCGTGAAGCTGATTGCATCCACTCTTCGCGATCAAGGCGCTACCTACTCACCGGATGGACATATTGCATTTGTGAGCGATCGATCTGGTAGCAGAGAGATCTGGCTCGCGAAAGGTGATGGCTCCAGCCAGACACGTGTCACTAACCTCAACGGCCCGCCGGTAGATCATCTCCAATGGAGTCCAGACGGGCACAAGCTGGCTCTTGACGGCCAGCTCCACGGCCACCTGGGCATTTTCGCCCTGGAATGCGACCCGGCTGCACTGCGCTGCGGAGAACCCACGCGGCTGACCTCTGAGGGCCTGTCCGAAGCGGCGCCAAATTGGTCGGCCGACGGCAAATTTCTTTACTTCGCCTCCGATCGTTCGGGTCGCTGGGACGTGTGGAGGCAGCCGTCGCTGGGCGGTCCCGCTGTACAGGTCACGCGCCATGGCGGCTACACATCCCGCGAATCGCCCGATGGCAGTTGGCTTTATTTTGCGATTCCTGAGATCGAAGCCATCTATCGGCTACCAGTTGTCAAATCTGGCGTTCAGTTTGACGCCGCCAAGGAGTTAGTGGTCGGTCCGCCTCATCACGTGCAGCCTGAGGGCTGGACACTAACCCGCGACGAAATTATATTCATCGATCGTGCTACCGCAAGCCAGCCGCCGGCGATTCGTGCCTATAACCCCATTACCCACAAAACACGCTTGGTTCTGCCTCTCAATGAAATCTTTCTGGACCGAGGCGATATCGGACTGTCGATCTCGCCGGACTCGAAATGGATTCTTTATTCACAGCTTGATCGGTCTGGCAGCAACGTGATGGTAGCGGAAAATCGCTAACTGAGTTTCCAGGATCTCGCAAGGGAACTAAAGACGTCGCGGCGTCTCAGCGGGCGAGGAGCGCTCAACGGCGCAGTTGATGCGGGCCGTGGCGC
>JAFAMM010000240.1 GCA_019233375.1 Acidobacteriaceae bacterium | reverse complement strand
ATCTTCGCCACGTTCAGCTGAGCGCATAACAGGGTGCTGCGTTTCGTGAAAGTGCTTGGTTGCGTGCTTACCCCGTGAAGAGTCGCAACAGCCAACATGCCCGCATGTCATGCACAGTCGCAGATGCACCCAGCTATCGCCTGTCTTGAGGCACTCTTCGCAACCTCTGGTGTGAGGCGTCACAGCACGGATCTGATCCACGTGTTTGCAAGCCGGCATGGGCATCTCCCGAACGTTGGAATTTGAGCGTTCATCAGGAAGATATCAGAAAAGAATTGAGCACACTTCCCTAACGCGAGGACTTGGCGGGAGTGGCAGCCGATCCCAATCCTAAAGGGGCGAGTGTGGCCGCGAAGTCCGCATCCTCATGCATATCTTCGAAGCGGGGATCAACCCATAGCCAGACAAGACCACGCGTGCGCTCTTCGACGGCTTTCCGCAGGTACTCGAGAAAGACCGCGCGTTCACCAAGGCCGTGATAAACGGTGGCAAATGCGAGCGGTGAGACGTGCGTGTGAGCAGAAATATCTTGAAGCTTACCGAGCGTGTCGCGAGCAGCCGCCGCGTCGCCCATTATCGCGTGGCAGTGGCCCATCTCCGACAACACCGCGGCACTGTTGCCGCTCGCGGTATAGGCGTGCATGTAGCCCCGCAATGCCTCACCAAGCTCGCCTCTTGCCTGCAGCACTCGTGCTCGTGTCCAGAACGAATGATAGAAGTTTGGATCGAGTTCGAGAGTGGCATTGAGCTGGCGCAAAGCGGCGTTGTAGAGCCTTTTGCGGTAGAGGCATCCTCCGAGCGCGGTGTTGACCAGCGGCGAAACGGGGTCTAGATCCAGCGCGCATTTGATCTCTTCGTGCGCCTCGTCCAGGCGGCCAAGCGGAGTAAGAAAATCCAACGAGTGATGGAAGTGCAGGTCAGAGGTGGGTGGCGGAAGGGAAAACGCTTTCTGAAACGCGGCCCGCGCCTGCATCCAGTTCCAGTCGAATCCGGCGTAGATACTTCCCAGGACACAATATGCGGAAGCGAGGGAGGGGTTGATGCGGAGCGCTACCTGTGCCGCTTCTTTTGCCTGCGGCATGGCCTCGTGCGATGGCAGCATCCCATGCCAGCCCATAACAGCGAAGCAGTCGGCAATAGCGACGTGGGCCAGCGCGTAAGACGGTGCAAGCTGGCTGGCCTTGCGGAAGTTTTGCAAAGCGTCGTGAAAGGCGACCTCTGTCTGCTGGTTGAAGCTGTACCGGCCTCGAAGATAGAGTTCGTGCGCCTCAAAGTTGCTGGTGTGCTCGGCCGATGGTACATGTCCCGGGTCGGCGCCGAGCAGGTCACGTAAATTTTCGACGATCGCGGCGGTCAAGTCGTCCTGTACTTGAAAGATGTCGTGAACTTCCGTATCAAAGCGTTTTGACCAGATCTGGTAGCCGTCTGCCGACTTCACCAGCTGAGCGGTCACACGCAGACGGCTTCCGGAGCGGCGCACGCTTCCCAACACGAAAGCGCCGACGCGCAGACGCCGCCCGATCTCGCGCAGGTCAAGCGAATCCGACCGGAACCGGAAAGTCGAGGCGCGCGCCACAACACGAATGCCCTTGACTTGGGTCAACGCATTGATCAGGTCCTCCGTGAGTCCATCGCACAGGTACGCACTGTCGGGATCCGAACTCATGTTGAGGAAAGGCAAGACGGCAAGACCGTAGATACGATGCGGCTCGGCGCTGCGACCCATGACGGTGAGGGGCGCAAACGGCAGAGCGCCGTTTGACTTTGAGCCGCTGCTTTGCTGCCCGAGCAGCCTGGTGGCCACTACGGCGAGATCGCCGAGCATCTGCTCTGCGCTTTCGTATCTCTCTATAGGATCTTTTGCGATCGCCTTGGCTATAACGTCGTCCAACTCGGCCGGCACTTCACTGCGCATGACCGAGGCGGGAAGCGGATCTTCGTTAAGAATAGTGTTCACCAGTTGCGTGACGCTGCCCGAGAAAGGCATACGCCCGGTGATGAGTTCATACAATAAAACGCCCAGAGACCAGATGTCGCCGCGCTTGTCCGCAATGCCCGCCTCAAAACGTTCGGGAGCCATGTATTGGGGCGTTCCCATAGATCCGCGCGTGACGGTGCGATCATCGACGCGCAGGGAAGCGAGGCCAAAATCAAGCAGCTTCGCCCGGCCTGCTTGATCCACGATGATATTCGAACTCTTGATATCCCGGTGTACGACCTCTACCTGGTGCGCCTTTGCGACCGCGTCCGTGATCTGCAACCCGAGATGGAGCGCTTCAACCAGTTCGAGGGGCCTCGAATGAACCAGATTGCTCAGCGGCTGGCCCGAACATAGCTCCATAGCGATGAAAAGAGTGCCGTCTATCTCGTCGATCTCATATATGGTGCAGATATTGGGATGGTTCAGGGCAGCAGCGGCCTGTGCCTCTTGCAAAAACCGGGCCCGGCCTGCATCATCGGAGCGGAGATGTGAACGGAGAAACTTGAGCGCGACGGTCCGGCTAAGTTTGAGGTCGCTCGCCTTATAAACGACGCCCATGCCGCCTTCGCCCAGCTTTTCGAGCACTTTATAGTGAGAAAGCGTTGCCCCGGTCACTAGAATCGCCCTTCGAGCGTGCAGTTAGTATAGCGGAGCGGCGGGTCTCGACAGTGGTTGACCGGAAAGCCGTCAGAGCGGATAATTGTGTCTCGTCCTCTGTAAGGCGCGGGACGTAACGAGGTCTAATGCCTTATTTCGAAAGAAAGCCGTTTGCGAATTCGCAGGAGGTAGCGGGCGGCGGGCCGCATAGCCCCGTTGAGGTTTCTCCGCTGGTCGCCACGTCCTCGCTTAAAGATCGATCCGCGGCCATTCTTCGGGAGCAGTCACAATCACTTCCCGCGTGGAATCGCAACGCAGGCATTTCCAAGGCCGCGTTAGCTGCGTTTGATGCACCGTCGCTAAACGCTGTGGCCCCGGTTCTCTTAAACGCGCCGCCCGCCCGGCCGGGGGAAAAGAGCCACCTGGTTCTTTCAGTAATCAATGATGCGAGCAGCAATGTTGGCTATTCTTTCAATTTCACAGATCTGGTGAGTGCAACCGGAGAACGCATTCCGCATAGCGCAATCGTATGTACGCCGAAAGCGGCGACCGTACCGGCTGGCGGTGCGCTCGAAGCGGGTGTTGAAATTGAGATCCCAACTGTGTCTCCCGGTGAATACCGGGGTCTGCTGGTGTGTATGGAAACTGTGCCGGCGATTTTGACGGTGATTGTGAGCGCCTGAGTCGTGAGTACGACTTGCGCAAAATGCGGGAGCACCGCCAGCGACCATGCCAAATTCTGTGACGAGTGCGGCGCACAGCTGCCGGCGAGATGCCCGAGCTGCGGCCATCGCGTTTCACGCAGGTCAAAATTCTGTTCGGAGTGCGGCGGGGCTCTGGCGGCTATGCCGAAATCTATCGTCGCCCCGCGTGCGCCCGATACCGAGCGCCGGCAGCTCACGGTGCTTTTTTGTGATCTTGTCGGTTCCACGTCGCTTTCAGCCCGTATGGATCCGGAGGACTTCCGTGAGTTGATTCAGAGTTACCAAACACTGTGCGGAAGAATCATCACGGAGCTCGATGGCCATATCGCCCAATTCCTTGGTGACGGCATTCTTGCATATTTCGGTTATCCAATCGCGCACGAAGATGACGCCCGCCGTGCGCTCGAATCATCGCTGCGTATCGTCAGCGAACTCGAACGGGAGGATTCCGTTCAAGGGCCGATGCGAGTCCGTATCGGGATTCACACCGGCGAGGCGGTCGTCGGCAGCGTCGGCGGTCGCGAGCACGAAGAGCAGCTTGCGCTGGGCGAGACTCCGAACATTGCTGCGAGGCTGCAAAGCGTCGCCGAGGAGAATCAGATTCTTCTCTCGGATGTGACTTTGCGTCTTACGCGCGGACATTTTCAAACAGAGCTCGTCGGTCCCCGCGACCTCAAAGGCATTTCACGGGAGATCACGGTGTACCGGCTGGTCGGCCGCGCAGCGCAACCAGGCCAGATTGAGGCAGAGCAAGCGAACCGCACACCATTCATCGGCCGCCAGCGCGAAGTCGAAACACTCAAGACCCACTGGGCCGAGGTCGTACAAGGCCGTGGGGGCGCCGTTCATATCAGCGGTGAGCCGGGGCTCGGGAAGTCAAGACTGATTGGGGTGTTGAATGAGCTGGCACGGCTGGGCGGTGGAAGCGTTCTCGTTTGCCGCTGTTCTCCCTACCATCGTACGAGTGCGCTGTATCCTTTTGCTGACCTGCTTGCGCGC
>JAFAMM010000222.1 GCA_019233375.1 Acidobacteriaceae bacterium | reverse complement strand
AGCGTGCAGGGCAGCCTCTTCGGCGGCGGCAGGATCTGTACCGCGCGCGTAAAGGCCCAACTCGGCGTTTTCCTGAACGGTGAGCCAAGGCAGCAACGCGAAGCTCTGAAAGACCATGGCGACGCCGGAATTGGGGCCGCGCAATTGACGGCCGGAGGCGAGAACGGCGCCGTCGCTGGCCGGGATGAGACCGGCCAAGATACGGAGCAGCGTACTCTTGCCGGACCCGCTGCGCCCGAGCAGCGCCACGACCTCCCCGGCGTGCACACAGAGGCTCACGTTTTCGAGAACGGTAAGCTCACCGTCGGGTACCGGAAATGTTTTGGAAACCTGAGTCGCGCGGAGAAGTTCGACGGCGGCGGCTGACGCGGCGTGATCGGGGCTGGCGGTTTTCGAGGTAGCGTCAAGCATGATCAGGCGATCCTATATTTACTTTCGGCGAGAGCGTAGAGCCTTCGCCACACCACTCTATTGAAGCCGACGACAAAGACACTCATGAGTCCCACGCCGAGCACGATTCTCGGCCAATCGCCCTTGGCCGTCGCTTCGGAGATGTAAGCTCCGAGGCCATCTGCCGCGAGGGTCGTATTTCCCCAGGAGACGAGTTCGGACACAATGCTTGCGTTCCATGCGCCGCCGGAAGCTGTGATAGCCCCGGTGACCCACGACGCAAAAATGCCGGGAGCGATGAGCTTGAGCCAGGCACCCCTGCCGCGAAGGCCGATGCTTGACGCCATTTCACGCAGATCATTAGGGATGCTTTGCGCTCCGCCGATCACGTTGAACAGAAGGTACCATTGAGCCCCAAGTGCCATGAGAAGAATGCTACCCCAGTTGATGCTTACGCCCATTTCGAGAAAGGCGAGCGTAGCAAACGGAAAAACGAAATTCGCCGGAAACGAGGCCAGCACCTGGACAACGGGCTGGCAGATTCTGGAGAGCCGCGGGTTGAACCCGATTGCAACGGCAATGGGCGTCCAAACGACGGTGCCAACCACGAGCAGAATGATGACGCGGCCGGCGGTGGCGAGCCCGAGCAGCAGCGCGCGAGCGAGCTCGGACAATTTCACATCGTTCAGGACAAAGCGGGCCGCGGCAAACAAGAGAGCCAGGGACACCGTAACCAGCAAGACGTTATACAGCATCTCACCGGATTTACGCCCAGTTTCGGGCGCGGGCTTGTCCGCCACAGAGGTGGCACTGCTCAACAACCGGTCGACTCTTTGCACAAGTGGATTGAACAAGCCGTGTATGAACGCCGGAAGTCGGGCCGAGCGCCAGAGATCAACAACCCAAAACCGCACGACTTCGCCGGCGCTCATTTCCATTTTGTACTTATCTGCGAGCGTCACCAGAGGCCGCCAGAAGAACTGATCGATCGCGATGATGAGGAGGACCATTGTGATGATGGCCCAGCCCAAGGCATGCATGTTGCGCGCGGCAACGGCAGCGGCAACATAGGAGCCAAGTCCGGGAAGAGTGTAGCTACGATTCAATACGCTGATGGCTTCGCTTGCCGCGAGAAAGAACCAGCCTCCGCCGAAGCTCATCATGCCGTTCCAGACCAAGCCGATGGCGGAACTCGGCAGTTCGAGCCTTGTGAATCGTTCCCAACGCGACAGGCGGTAGAGCGAGGCCATTTCGTCCAGTTCACGTGGTATGGTGCGCAGCGATTGATAGAAGGAGAAGGTCATGTTCCAGACCTGGCCGGTGAAGATGGCGAATATCGCCGCAGCTTCGAGCCCAAGCAGACTTCCGCGAAAGAGCGCAATGAAGCCGGTAACCGTGATGGACAAAAAGCCGAGGACGGGGACGGACTGAAGGATGTCGAGCAGGGGGATGAGAACTTTTTCCGCGCGGCGGCTGCGAGCGGCCGCGTAGCCATAGATGAACGTGAAAATCACGGAGCAGAACAGCGCGATGAACATCCGAAGCGTGGAACGGGCCGCGTAGTTCGGCAGACTGCGAGGATCCAGGCTTACAGTCGGGATCACCTCCGGCGGGGAAAAGTGCACTAACGACTGAGATCCCACGCGCGCCGCAACATAGAGCACAGTTAAGGTGCCCAGGCCGACCGCTAAGTCAGGCAAGCCCAGCCGGGCGCGTGTGACAATCGCGTTACTCAATGAGCCTTCGGGTCCGATGTGGGTGAGTTTCACGTTTCCTCACTGAGCGTTGGTGGAGTAACTTGCTCCGTCCAATGTAGCTGCTTTGCAAGCAGCTCCTTGAAAGTCGTTGCCGAAAAACTCAGACACATGTGCCTTTGAGTGGCACACCCCGCAGATTCGAGTAGTCGTGCCCGGATCGGTTCCAGGATGACGTTACGTTGGGAGCTGGCTGGAGCCCGTCAGAAAGCGGTCGATGTGATGCGCTGCTTTACGCCCTTCGGCGATTGCCCAAACCACCAGCGATTGGCCACGCCGTGCGTCTCCGGCCGAGAACACGCCAGCGCCCGATGTAGCGTATGTTGCATCGGTCTGGATGTTTCCCCGGGCGTCTCGCTCGACAGGCAAATCCTGCAGCAGGCCTTTGTTGACAGGCCCGGAGAAGCCTATGGCAATGAGGACGAGGTCTGCGTTCAAATAGAATTCGCTGTTCGGGACACGTTCGAGAGCAGGTTTGGGACCGACGCGGACGCAATGCAGCTTATTTACGTTTCGCCGCTCGTCACCGCTAAAGTGCGTGGTGAGAACGGACCATTCGCGCGCACCGCCCTCTTCGTGCGCGGCTTCGATACGCAACTGCAAAGGCCATAGCGGCCAAGGCGTGCTGTGGTGGCGATCTTCCGGCGGCATCGGATGGATCTGGAACTGATGGACGGAAGCGGCTTTCTGACGATGCGCTGTGCCAAGACAATCGACGCCGGTGTCGCCGCCACCGATGATCACTACGCGCTTGCCGCCAGCAAGAATTTCATCCGCGCTCGAGATGCGATCACCCGCACCGCGACGGTTCTGCTGGACCAGATAGTCCATAGCAAAGTGGATGCCGTTGAGTTCGCGGCCGGGAATGGCAAGGTCACGGGGCTGCTCGGCGCCAATGGCGAGAAGAACCGCGTCATATCGCGTCGTGAGTTCATCGGCAGACATGTGTGCGCCGACGTCTACGCCCGTGCGGAACTCGATGCCTTCCGCCATGAGCTGTTCAAGACGCCTGTCGACGACAATCTTCTCCATCTTGAAGTCGGGAATGCCATAGCGCAGCAGTCCGCCGATCCGATCTTCTTTTTCAAATACCGTGACTGTATGGCCCGCGCGGTTGAGTTGCTGCGCGGCGGCGAGGCCGGCGGGCCCGGAGCCCACGATCGCGACCGTTCTGCCAGATCGCCGGCGCGGAGGTTCCGGGGTGACCCAGCCTTCAGCAAAAGCGCGGTCAATGATCTGCTGCTCGATCGTCTTAATAGTAACGGCGCGGTCGTTGATACCAAGGACACAAGCGGCTTCACAGGGCGCTGGACAAATGCGCCCGGTGAACTCGGGAAAATTGTTTGTCGCGTGCAATGTTCTCAGGGCTTCGCGCCAACGGTTTTTGTAGACAAGGTCGTTCCAATCGGGAATCAGATTATGGACCGGACAACCTGTATGACAAAACGGCACACCGCAATCCATACAGCGAGCCGCCTGCTGGTTGAGGCGTTCCGCGGGAAAGTCCTGATAGACCTCGAACCAGTCGTTGACACGCTCGAGCACGGGCCGGCGCGGTGGTGTTTCGCGCTGATATTCCAAAAAGCCTGTTGGGTTCGACATCTTTTTACCTTGCCCGATCGCCCACGGCCGCAGCGTGCGCTGGAATGGCGGCCAGATGCGGATGCGCCGACTCGGCTGATTTCTTTGCAAGAACCCTCTTATATTCGTGCGGGAACACCTTCACAAAATGTTTGATGTTATCCGGCCACGCAGCGAGCAGCCGCTGTCCAAGCGGACTACCGGTGTACTCGACATGCTGGCGGACGAGGATCTCAAGCTTCAGGAGGTCTTCCCGTTCGAAAACAGGTTCGACATCGACGCCGGAACGGTTGCAGCGCGTACGAACGAACTCACCCTGCGGATCGAAAACATAGGCGAGACCTCCGCTCATACCGGCGGCGAAGTTGCGGCCCGTACGGCCAAGAACGACCACCGTGCCGTTGGTCATGTATTCGCAGGCATGATCGCCAACGCCTTCGACGACCGCCGTGGCACCGGAATTGCGCACAGCAAAACGTTCGCCGGCTACGCCATTGAAATAAGCTTCACCATCGGTGGCGCCGTAAAGCACTGTATTGCCAATGAGAATGTTTTCTTCGGGTGCAAAAGTGGACCGCTTTGGCGGGAAGACGGCGATTTTTCCACCTGAGAGACCTTTGCCGACATAGTCATTGGCATCACCTTCGAGAATGAGCGTGACGCCTCTGACGAGAAAAGCCCCGAAGCTTTGGCCGGCAGAGCCGTTCAGGCAAATGCGAATCGTGTCATGCGGAAGGCCTTGGCTGCCCCGCCGGCGCGCGATCTCACCGCTTATCATGGCGCCGACGGCGCGATGCACGTTCCTGACCGGAATATCGAACCGGACCGGCGTTCCCGTTTCGATTGCGTCTTTGGCGTGCTGAAGAAGAGTGTGGCCGAGTGCGCTCTCGAGCCCGTGCTCCTGTGCTATGAGGCAGCGGCGGCCGACGCGGCCAGGAACCTGCGGGTTGTAGAGAATGTTTGAGAAATCGAGACCGCGCGCCTTCCAATGTTCGATGGCACTACGGAATTCGATGATGTCGACGCGGCCGATCATTTCGTCCATGGTGCGGAAACCGAGCTTCGACATCCACTCACGCACCTCTTCAGCAATGAAGAAGAAAAAATTGATGACGTTTTCGGGCGTGCCTTCGAATTTCTTACGAAGAATCGGATTCTGAGTGGCGATGCCGACAGGGCACGTATTCAGATGGCATTTGCGCATCATGATACAGCCCATGGCAACGAGCGGTGCGGTGGAGAAGCCGAACTCCTCCGCGCCGAGCAGAGCGGCGATAATGACATCGCGCCCGGTTTGCAGCTTGCCATCCACCTGCACGCGAATGCGGCTGCGCAGGTCATTCATGACGAGCACTTGCTGTGTTTCGGCGAGACCGAGTTCCCACGGGATGCCGGCGTGTTTGATGGAGGTGAGCGGTGAAGCGCCGGTGCCGCCGTCATGACCGCTGATGAGAACGAGATCGGCGTGCGCTTTTGAAACACCCGCGGCGACGGTGCCGACGCCCACTTCGGCGACTAGCTTAACCGAGACGCGGCCCTTGGGATTGACGGATTTCAGATCATAGATAAGCTGTGCTAGATCTTCGATGGAGTAGATGTCGTGGTGAGGCGGCGGCGAAATGAGACCGACGCCAGGGATCGAATGGCGCACACGGGCAATGGTTGCATCGACTTTATGACCGGGTAGCTGGCCGCCTTCGCCGGGTTTCGCGCCTTGCGCGATTTTGATCTGCAGCTCATCGGCATTAACCAGGTAATTAGTCGTGACGCCGAAGCGTCCCGAGGCAACCTGCTTGATAGCGCTGCGCCGCGAATCGCCGTTGGGGAGCGCGACGTAGCGCGCCTCGTCTTCCCCGCCCTCGCCGGTGTTGGACCGGCCGCCGATGCGGTTCATCGCGATAGCGAGTGTTTCATGTGCCTCGGCGCTGATTGATCCGAAGGACATCGCGCCCGTGGCAAAGCGCTTGACGATCTCGCTTGAGGGCTCGACTTGTTCAATAGGAATGGGCCGCGGAATGGTTTTGAGTTGCATCAGACCGCGCAGCGTACACAGCGCTTCGTTCTGGTCGTCGATCAGCTTCGAGTATTCCTGGAAAGTCGAGTAGCTTTGCTGGCGCACGGAATGCTGGAGCTTGCTGACCGTCACCGGGTTCAATAGATGGCGTTCGCCGCCGATGCGGAATTGGTAATTGCCGCCGATCGCGAGTTCAGGCTCCGAGCCGGAAAGCGGGCGGAAGGCGAATTCGTGTTTGGCAATGGCTTCTTTCGCGAGAACGTCCAGGCCAACACCTTCGATGCGCGAGGCCGTGCCTGTGAAATAACGCTCGACCAAAGCTTTGTTCAAACCGATAGCTTCAAAGACCTGCGCGCCGCGATAGCTCTGCAGCGTTGAGATGCCCATCTTCGAGAAGACCTTGAGCAGGCCCTTATCGATGGCCTTGAGATAGTTCTTGACCGCGATCTCGGGCGTAAGACCCTCGGGAAGTTCACCGGACGCCGCCAGCTCTTCGATGGTCTCTATGGCGAGATAGGGATTGATGGCGCTGGCGCCGTAGCCGATCAGCAGGCAGTAGTGCATAACCTCACGCGGCTCACCTGATTCGATAATCAGCGCGACGCCGGTGCGGGTGCCCTCGCGGACCAGGTGGTTGTGAACGGCGGTCAGTGCCAATAGCGAAGGAATGGGTGCGAACTCTTCGTCAATTCCACGATCAGAAAGAATAAGGAGCGTATAGCCCGCTTTGATGGCGAGCGATGCGCGCCGGCACAGGCCATCGAGCGCTCGCTTCAATCCAGCTTCGCCTTCGAGGACGCTAAACGTGGTAGGGAGAGTGGAGGCGAGCAGGTCGCCGCGCGAAACGCGCCGCAACTTTTCCAGGTCGCGGTTGGTTAGCACCGGATGCGGCATCTTGAGCGTGTGGCAGTTCTCGGGCTTTTCCGCGAGGATGTTGCGCTCCGTACCGATGTAACTCGTAAGGGACATCACCAGTTCTTCGCGAATGGGGTCGATCGGCGGATTCGTGACCTGCGCGAAAAGCTGTTTGAAATAGTGGAACAGCAACTGCGGCTTATCCGAGAGGCACGCGAGCGGCGTGTCGGTTCCCATGGAGCCGACTGCTTCCTGACCATCAGCCGCCATGGGCGTAATCAGCAAACGGATGTCTTCATCGGTATAGCCAAAGCAGCGCTGGCGAAGGTTGATGGTGGCATGATCCGAACCTTGTACCCGTACCGGTTCGGGAAGCGCTTCGAGCGTAATCTGATGCTGTTCGAGCCACTCCGCATAAGGCTGGCGGGACGCGAGCTGATGCTTGATGTCTTCGTCGGGTACGATGCGCCCCTGCTCGAGGTCGACGAGCAACATCTTACCCGGCTGCAGCCGGCCTTTGTAGCTGATGTCCTCAGTGTTGAACGGCAGCACGCCGGTTTCGGAGGCCATGACGAGCAGCCCGTCTTTGGTGACCAGGTAACGCGCCGGGCGCAGGCCATTGCGGTCGAGCGTCGCACCTATAACACGCCCATCCGTGAAGGCAACGGCAGCTGGACCGTCCCAGGGCTCCATCAACGACGCATGATACTCGTAGAAGGCGCGTTTTTCCGCGGGCATCGTTACATCCGCATCCCAGGCTTCCGGAATCAACATGGCCATAACATGCGGCAGCGAGCGGCCCGCCATCGTGAGAAGCTCGACGGTGTTGTCGAGCGCAGCAGAATCACTCCCGCCCGGCTCGATGACAGGGTACAGCTTCTTCATATCCTTAAAATGCGAGCTGTTCATGACGGACTCGCGCGCGTTCATCCAATTGGTGTTGCCGCGCACGGTGTTGATTTCACCGTTGTGACAGAGATAGCGGAAGGGGTGCGCGAGCTGCCAAGTCGGGAATGTATTGGTTGAGAAGCGCTGATGCACCAGGCAGAGAGCGCTTTTTGTATCGGGGTCGAGCAGCTCGTTGTAAAACTCGCCGATCTGGTGAGCGAGCAGCAGACCTTTATAGATGATGGTTCGCGACGATAACGAGGGGATGTAGAAGAAGCTCTTCTCGCGCATATCGGAGCACGCGATCAGGCTCTCGACTCGTTTGCGAATGACATAAAGCCTACGCTCGAAGTCGTCGGTGCTGAGACCGGCAGGACGGGCAACAAAGAACTGCTCAATGTAGGGCTGCGAAGCACGCGCAACGCGGCCGATCGCATCGACGTCTACGGGCGTATCGCGCCAGCCCAGAACGGACAGTCCTTCTTCGCGCGAGATCTTCTCGAGCAAGCCCTCGCAGGCGAGTCGCTGCTGGCGTTCGACGGGTAAAAAACACATGGCCACAGCGTACTCGCCGGCAGCGGGCAGCGAAAAACCAAGATTTCGCACTTCACGCGTGAAAAACGCGTGCGGAATTTGAATCAGGATACCTGCGCCATCGCCGGTTTCCGCATCGCAACCGCAAGCGCCGCGATGCTGCAGGTTCAGGAGGATCTCGAGGCCTTTGAGGACGATGTCGTGGGAGGCGTCACCCTTGATGTTGACAACAAAGCCAATGCCGCAGGCATCGTGCTCATTCGCGGGATCATATAGCCCCTGCGCAGTGGGTAACTGTTTGGCGGTATCGACTAGGTACACTTCGGTCTCCTCAAACAAAGGGGAGGGGGTGAGTTTCAAGTATAACGGCCTCTACAGTATTCGTCAAATCGAATTTGTAAGTTTTGATTATCGGTTTTTCTTATGGTAAAGTGTACGGAGCCGTGAGCCTAGAGAATCTCCGTCTGATTCGCGATGTAGCGCACTATCGCAACCTGAGCAAGGCTGCCCGTGTGAATGAAATCAGCCAGTCAGCAGCGAGCCAGGCGCTGCAGGAGGTAGAGCGTGAGCTCGGTGTCGCTCTGTTCGACCGGAGCACTCGTCCGTTGACGGTTACCGCAGCGGGCAAGCTTTACTTGGATTACTGTCGAGACGTGCTACGGCGACAGGATGAGTTGCAAGCCTCGCTTGAGCTGCTGAAAAAAAAGGCGAACGGCTTAGCGCGGCTAGCCGCGATTTACTCGGTCGGACTGTCTGAAATGGCGCAGATCGAGTCGCAGTTTGCGGCGAGGTATCCGGAAGGCGAGCTGCTGGTTTCGTATCTGCGCCCCGAACGTGTGTGGCAGGCCGTGGAGGAAGATCAGGCGGATCTCGGT
>JAFAMM010000208.1 GCA_019233375.1 Acidobacteriaceae bacterium | reverse complement strand
GCGTCGAACACCGCGCT
This sequence comes from Acidobacteriaceae bacterium, assembly GCA_019233375.1. GTDB lineage: Bacteria > Acidobacteriota > Terriglobia > Bryobacterales > Bryobacteraceae > Bog-105. Next base: position 13,560 of record JAFAMM010000208.1, on the reverse strand, counting down.
TGAGTAATCCCGCCGCTCTTTGATATTCGGCGAAAACGCCGTGCGCCGCAGCGCCGCTCCCATCTCTTCCGCAATCGAGTGGAACGCGCTTTTAAACACCGCGAGCTCGATCGGATCGTGTTCCACTCTCAAGCGCCTACCTCGATTAGCAGGTTCTCGTGCTCATCTACCGTCGCCTGCGCGCCGGGGGGAATAAACGTAGTCGCACTATACTCGAGGATTACCGCTGGACCGCTCAACCGGTCACCCGCCTGCAAGCCGCGCCTGTCGTACACTCGACCATCGCGCCAGGCGCCTTCATAGAACATCGGCTTGCTGTTCACCACAGCGCGCTCCGCGTTCCCATCTCCTGCACCTCTTTTCTGAAACGGCAGCGCCTCCGTCGCGGCAGTCAGGCGAACCCGCACGTTCACCACCTCAACTGGCCTCTGCCGGTCCGCATACCCGTACCGCCGCTCGTGTTCCAGGTGAAACCGCTCGACAAAGTCCTTGTTCCAATCGATCGCGAGCTCATACCCCTGACCTGCGTAGCGCAGATCCGCCGATCGCCATGCCTGCGCCTCGAACGCTTCCGCCCGCATGTCCCGCAAACCTGCTTGTTCGATCGACTCGAAGTGCCCCGCCAGCGCAGGGTCGCCTGGCCGCAGCATCACTGTTCGCGAGTAATCGCGCACCACGTCCGAAATCAGAATCCCGTAGGCCGACAGCGCTCCCGGCGCGCTCGGGACCATGACCCTCAGCATCCGCAGCGCACGCGCCAGCGCACACGCATGCAACGGTCCGGCGCCGCCAAAGCTCACCAGCACAAAATCGCGCGGGTCATATCCTTGCTCAATCGAAATGCGCCGCAGCGCCTTCTCCATGTGCGAATCCACCACCCGCACAATCCCTTCCGCAAACATCTCGATGCCCGCCAGCCCGCCCTTGCGCTCCGCGAATGCCTCGCGTGTCCGCTCCGGCTGCAGCTTCATCCCGCCATCCAGAAAAGAATCCGCATCGATGCGCCCCAGCAGCAGATTCGCGTCCGTTACCGTCGGCTGCACTCCGCTTCCGTAACAGATCGGCCCCGGATCGGCGGCCGCCGACTCCGGCCCTACCTTCAACGCGCCGCCGCGATCAAAACTCGCCAGCGACCCGCCGCCCGCGCCCACGGTATGAATCTCGAGCATGGGCACCGCGACCGGCATTCCCAGCACCTGCGACTCTTTGCTCATCCGCAGCCCGCCTTTGCTATTCACCAGCGCCACGTCCGTCGAAGTTCCGCCCATGTCGAACGCCAGGATCCGCTCAATTCCCGCCTGCCTCGCCGCCGCCATTGCGCCCACCACTCCGCCCGCCGGGCCGGAAAGAATCGTCCTCACCGGCTCCTTTGCCGCCAATGTCGCGGGCAGAATGCCGCCCGAAGACTGCATCACAGCCAGGGTCGATCTCTGCGCCCGCAACCCATCATCGAGCCGTTCGAGATAACGCTGCATCTTCGGCGCAAGATACGCATTGATCAGCACCGTACATCCGCGCTCGTATTCACGAAACTCGGGCAGGATCTCGTGCGAAACAGAGACCGGCAATCCTGTTTCCCGTAAGGCCGCCGCTACTGCTGATTCATTTTGGGTGTTCGCAAAAGAGAAGAGCAGGGAAACGGCAATCGCCTCTGCCCCCGCGGCCGTTATCCTTCCAGCCAGTTCCCTCAACTCGTTCGCCGAAGGTCTCTGCAGAATCGACCCGTCGCTGGCGGTTCTCTCTATGACTCCGAAGCGAAGCTCTGCGGGAGCGAGCGGCGCCTCTTTCTCGAAAAAAAGGTCGAACAGCTTGGGCCGCGCCTGCCTCCCGATCGCGATCACATCCTCGAATCCCGCGGTGGTCACAAACGCGACCCGCGCTCCCTTGCGCTCGAGCAGCGCATTTGTGCCCACCGTGGTTCCGTGCCGCACCTCTGCCGCGCGCGGGCCTGCGATTTCATTGAGCGCGCGCAGAACCGCTTCGCCCGGGTCGCGGGGCGTGGACGCAACCTTCAGAACCCGGAGCGCGCCATCCTCCGCATAGACGCAGTCTGTGAAGGTCCCGCCGGTGTCGATCGCAACTCGCATCCGTCGCAAATGCCTATCCTAGTAACACGGAAGGCGGCGTTCAGCCGCGTTCCAGCAAATAACCGGAAATGCAAACCGCCTCTACTCCGGCACTCGCACCGCCCTTCCACTGGCGTGACACAACCGGAGCGCAACGCCGGACGCTGCTCGCGGCCGGGCTCGGCTGGATGCTCGATGCGTTTGACGTCATGCTCTACTCCATCGTGCTCGCCACGCTCATGCGCGAGTTCGGTATGGCGGAAGCTACCGCCGGCCTGCTCAACACGTTGACCCTGGTTGCTTCCGCTATTGGCAGTTTGATCTTCGGTCTTCTCGCCGACGGCCTGGGACGCCGCCGCATGTTGAGCTGGAGCATCCTCCTCTACTCTCTTTTCACCTTCGCCTGCGGCCTGTCCACTAGCATCACCATGCTGGCCGTGTGCCGTTTCCTGCTCGGGTTGGGAATGGGCGGCGAGTGGAACACCGGAGCTGCACTTGTCGCCGAAACCTGGCCCGCAGGCTGGCGTGGCCGTGCCCTGGGAATCGTGCAAAGCAGTTGGGCCATCGGTTATGCGCTGGCCGCCGTCGTCGCCGACCTTGTGCTGGCCCACGCCACGTGGCGCTGGGTGTTTTTCATCGGCGTATTCCCGGCGTTTCTCGTTATCTGGATTCAACACGACGTACCTGAGCCCGTCGTCTGGCAGCACCACGCCGAAGCCGGCCTCGCCTCTGTTCAAAAACAGCAACTCTGGCGCGCGGCATTCCCTCGCCTGTTTGCTCTGCTCAGTATGAATATCTTCGGCATGTTCGCCTGGTGGGGCTTGTTCACCTGGATCCCGGCCTACCTCGTTCTGCCCGCCGCAAAAGGCGGCCGTGATTTCGGCATGCTCGGGTTTACGGCGTTTCTCATCGTTCTCAATCTTTGCGGCATGTTGCCCGGCTATCTTCTGTTCGGCGTGTTCGCTGACAAATTCGGCCGTAAACCCACGCTGGTTGTCTATCTCGCTTGCGCCGCCCTCGCCGTTCCGGCGTTTGCGCTGTCGCGCCAGCCGGTGCTCTTGCTGATGGCCGGCATTGTGACGGCCTTCTTCGGAACGGGCTTCTTCACCGGATCCGGCATACTCGGTAGTGAACTGTTCCCGACCGCCATTCGCGCCACCGCACTCGGCATCTCATACAACACTGCGCGCGGCCTCAGTGCGATCGCGCCGCTCGTTATCGGAACACTAGGCGAAACGCACGGTCTCGCGCCGGCCTTCGGCATCTCAGCCGTCGCCTTCCTGTTCGCTGCCATCAGCGCCCTCTGGATCCCTGAAACCAAAGGCACTGAAATGAATTGAATGTGGCCTCTGGAAAAGCGTTATACTCCCGTTCTGTAGCTCGATATGCCGCCACGTTTCTGCGCGATTGCTGCAGCCGCGCTCTGCATCGTTGTGCGCCTCCCTGCTCAACGCATCCCAAAGACGTGGGACGACGCTGCCCTGGCAACTTCACAGCTCAAGCCCCCAATCGCCGGCGCCAGCATCAAGCCCGTTCCGGCGTCTTACTACTACAAAACGAAGGAGCGCGTTCTGTACCGGGTGCATCCGGTCTATTCGTCCAAGACTGAGCCGCCCGGATATTTGGATAAACTTGCCCAAACCGAACCCGAACTTACGTTCAACGAAAGCAATCTGAAAACCGACCAGGATTGGATCGCCGCGGGGCGCGAGGTATTCCGGTATCCCGTCAACACTGGTCCCGCGAGCGAAACTATCCCGCTTTTCAGAGGTGTCCTCGAACGCTGCGGCGTACCGCCTGCGAAAGACGGCACCTACCCACAGCTCGGAATCATTGTTCCGAGAAAAGGAGTGGTACTGGCCGGCTTTCTTTCCTGCGCCACCTGTCACACACGCATCCAGCCTGATGGATCCGTGATCGAAGGGGCCCAGGGCTCCCTTCCTGATACCATCCTGGGCTTCCCGCCGGAACTAGAGAAAGCTCGGACATTCCAACTCGCGCTGTATCGCGTTCCTTGGCTGAAAAGCGACCCTATTAATCGCGTGCGAACCATGAGTGTGGAGGAGATCAGTGCCGTGAAGGCCGCGATCCCCCTTGGCGTAGTGGCGCGGCACGGCTCTAGTCTGTTCACGCCCGTGCAGATCCCTGACCTGATCGGTGTTCGTGATCGCAAGTATCTTGACCACACCGGGCTCATGAGGCAGCGCGATATCGGCGACCTGATGCGCTACGCCGCCCTGAATGCGGGAACACCTCCTGCCGGTATGGACATGTTTGCTGATTACTCAGGCTTTGTGCCAATCGAAACGATTTCCGACGGAGCAGAGAATACCCTGCCGGCGCCCGAAACCGTTGAGCGGTTCTCAGATGCGCAGTTATACGCGCTAGCGAAGTTCATTTACTCGCTCACGCCGCCTGCGAACCCGAATCATTCGAGCCCGTTGATCCAGCGCGGAGAGAAGGTTTTCGCGCAGGAGGGTTGCCCTCGCTGCCACACGCCTCCGCTGTATACCAGCAACCGTCTGACGCTTGCAATCGGCTTTACGCCTCCTCCCGAAGATTCGAGAAGTCCTGACATTCTCCGCATTTCGGTCGGTACTGATCCCGATCTAACCATGAAAACTCGTCGAGGGACCGGCTATTACAAGGTCCCCTCACTCAAAGGTGTTTGGTACCGCGGCATGTTCGGTCACAGCGGCTGGTGTGCCACTCTCGAGGATTGGTTTGATCCGCGCCGTCTACGGAATGACTACGTGCCCACCGGGTTCAAGCCCTTCGGCGCGCGAACGTACGCTGTGCGCGGACATCCGTTTGGGCTTGATCTCTCGCGCGAAGACCGTGCCGCGCTCATTGCCTTTCTCAAAACGCTCTAGATCCCGGCCTGCGAGACCACCTCTGCCACGTACTCGCGCAACTCCGCCGCGAGCTGCCGGATCGCGTTCTCGTCCGGCGCATCTACCGCCGCCTCGACACGCGCACCAATCTCCGAAATTCTCGTAAACCCGTAGCCCGCGCCAGATCCGTGCATTTTGTGTCCGATCGTGCGGATCCGCTCATAGTCGCCACGCTCGAGCGCCGCCAGCATATCCCCGGCATCCCGCGCCCGCGCCTCCAGATAGGCCGGCAAGATCGGCCGCAAACGCTCATCGAGGCCGGTATCTTCGCTGTCCCGCGCCGCGTTCCCGTACTTCTCCATCGCTTCCAACAGTGTCTTCCTGCGCAAAGGCTTTATGAGATAAGCGGTACACCCTGCCTCGCGGCTCTTCTCCATCTCGCTTTGCGTCGCGTATGCGCTCAGCGCCAAAATCGGAATCCGCCGCACATTATGTTCCCGCTCCCATCTCCGAATTCGCTCTGTCGCCGCAAAGCCGTCCATCACTGGCATCTGCAGATCCATTAGAACCAAATCGTATGTGCCCGACCGGAACTTTTGGACAGCAATTTCACCGTTCTCGGCTGATTCCACCAAGCAGCCCATCGGCCGCAGATATGCTTCGATCAGGAATACGTTGTCTTCGGAATCCTCGGCAAGCAGCACGCGCATCGGACGTAGCTGAACTATAGGGTGCGGTGCCTCCTGAACCTTCTGGACCTCTGCGGTTGCTTGCGTCCGCGCCATGGCGAATCGAATCGTTCTCGCCAGTTCGCTGCGTTGTATGGGCTTGATCAGGTATGCATCGATCCCAAGCGCCTTGCACCGCGCCACATCGCCGCCGCGGTCCTCTGAGGTCAGCATTAATACCGTCATTGCCGCCAGGTTTGGATGACTTTGGATATGTTTCGCCAACTCGAAGCCATCCATCTCGGGCATGCGGCAATCGAGCAGAACTAGCCCGTATGGTTCGCCTGACCGGCTCGCCCGTACAAGTTCCGTCAATGCCTGGCCCCCGCTCTCCGCGGTCGTAATCACTGCGCCCCAGCTCGTCAAAGCCTCCGCCACAATCAGCCGGTTGGTCGAATTGTCATCCACTACAAGCGTGCGCATGCCTTTCAGCTCCAAAACCTGTGCGTCCGCTTCCACCACCGGTTTCGCCGCTTTTCCGAATTTCGCGGTAAAGAAAAATGTGCTGCCTGCGCCTTCCTGGCTTTCGACCCATATCCGGCCGCCCATCAACTCCACCAGGTACTTCGAGATCGCCAAACCCAGTCCCGATCCTCCATACCGGCGCGTTGTCGACGCATCCACCTGCGTAAAGCTTTCGAAAACACTGGCAAGCTTCTCCTCCGGAATGCCGATCCCCGTGTCCGAAACCGAAAACCGCAGAGTTTGCGTTTCGTCTTCAGCCGGTCCGCTCTCCACGCGCAAAATCACCTCGCCGCTCTCTGTAAACTTAATCGCGTTTCCTACAAGGTTCGTCAGCACTTGTCGCAATCGCGTTGGATCGCCGCGCACTGCTGCCGGAACCTCCGTCATCACACGGCAGGCCAGTTCCAGCCTCTTCTCATGCGCGCGTACCGCGAGCAGTTCACACACCCGGTCCAGCAGTTCGCGAATGTCGAAATCGATCTCCTCCAGTTCGACGTGCCCGGCCTCGATCTTTGAGAAATCCAGAATGTCATTCAGCAGATTCAGCAGGTTCATCCCAGCACGCCGGAAGATGCGAACATACTGCCGCTGCTCCGTACTCAAAGCCGTTTCCCATAAAAGGTCCGCCATGCCGAGGATCGCGTTCATCGGAGTTCGGATCTCATGGCTCATTTGCGCCAGGAATTCGCTCTTGCTGCGGTTTGCCGCCTCTGCCGCTTCTTTCAGCTTTCGAATGCTCTCTTCGGCTTTCTTGCGTTCGGTGATGTCGCGCGCATCCGCATACACCACGTGCTGCTCCACAAACGGCGTTGCGTTCCAAAGCAGCCACTTGTAGCTTCCGTCCTTGCAGAGGTAACGGTTCTCAAAGGAAATCGTGATCACGCCCTGCGCGATCTTGTCCATTTCCGAGATCGTTGCCTGGCGATCGTCCGGATGCACGAAATGTATGAACGGCCGCCGGCACAACTCTTCCGCCGTGAAGCCCAGCGTCCGCTCCCACGCCGGGTTCACGCGCGTGAAGTAGCCGTCGAAACTCGCCAGGCACAGCAGGTCCACCGACGTAGCAAAGAACCGCTCCAGAACCTCTTGCGCCTGTTTTCGTTCGCTGAGTTCGCGTTCGAGCGCCTTGAGGATGCCCCTCAGCTTGTCCACCTCGGCATCGCGTCGCGGACCAACCGGATCGCTGGAGCTCATTCGTGCCGCCATGGGACGTGGTTGTCAGATTACCACCTCTTGACGCGCCTGAGTTGCGCTCCGTCAAGTTTCGATGTCGATCGTATCATTCGCACACAGCCTGTATCCTGAACAAGCATGCCATTTGTCCCCGCGCTTAAAGAGTGGGTCGAATCCCACGTGATCCAAGTTCCCAATGAACTGATCCGTTTCTGCGTAGATATCACTGGGAAAGGAATCCTGGACGTTGGATGTGGTGATATGCTTTCAGACTTTGGCCTGCTCGCGCGCGGGCCGCGAAAGATCATCGGTCTCGATGTTCACCGGCATCCGAAAGACATTCTCGGCCGAACCGCCGCCACTATTAGGGACGCAGGCTTGGAGCTGCCCGCCGCCTATGAGACTAGGCTTGAATACGTTCAGTACGAGGGCAACGTATTCCCGTTTCCCGATAACTCATTCGACTTAGTCTATTCTTGGTCGGCATTCGAGCATATTCCCGACGTCCCGAAGGCGCTTTCAGAGATTCGGCGCGTCGTAAAGCCCGACGGCCGCGTGTTCATCCAGGTCTACCCGTGGTTTCCTAGCTTCTGGGGGAGTCACCTAACGGACTACATCGACGAGCCCTTCTTCCATCTTTCCCGGCCGGACGCCTGGGTTCACGAGCGGCTGACAGAATACTGCGCGGCTCATCCTGAAAAAAGAGACTTCATTCTGGGGCACATGTGGGGAGAATACCGGACGTTGAACAAGCATTCCGCGAAGAGGTTCATCTCAAGCGTGCTTGCCGTGGGCTTTTGCATCGATAAACTGGAAAGCATTCTCCGCTTAGACTACTTGGATAAGATTCCTCCAGACACGGCGAAGGCGGACGTTATATCTGCGGGAACGCTTGTCTATTTGTTGCCTGCGAAGTGAGCGTTGCCCAGATAAGATCGGTTAGCCCGTCTCCTGGATCGTTGCTCCCGGATATTGTGTAATCACGTCCCGGCGAAGAAGCTGGTCAATATGATGCTGCATGTGCAGGACGTAGTCGTCAATCAGGAATTGCAATGTGACCGCGTCATTTGTACCGATGAAACATGGTGTCTCCAGTCGCGCCTCCGGAATTCGCTCCACCAGCCCTGTAAGGAAGCTGTTATAAGCAAACCAGAAATCCACTATTTTCTGCCAAGGCATCGTACTATAGCCATGCGCGCGGACCCAGTCGTCCTGCGCATATCCCGGCCCGCGAACGTGCGACTCGAGTGCGCCGCGCACAAAACGAATATGATTGTTTGCGGCGGAGTCAATCAGGTGCCCCAGTTCTTCCTTTGCGCACCACTTGCCCACGGCCCTCGGACGCGAGGCCTGTTCATCCGTGAGTCCGCGAAGGTTGGGTAACTCCCGCTCGATTGTCTGGGCCAGGTGACGCGCCAGATCAACAGCCATGCTTTTTCCTCCTGGTTAAATAACGACGACCACTCGTCCTGGACGCGCCGGATGCTCAACGAGTTCGTGCGCGTCAGCGATATCGGCAAGCGGGACCCGTTCTGCGATCTCGGAGCCGGAGCATCCCGTTTCGAGCGCGCGATTTAAATTCCGAGCTGCCGAAATTTTTGCACCCTTCGGGAACTCGTCACTCCCCAAAAAGAACATTCGGATGTTCTTGAACACTAATCGCCAGTAAGGGATGCCGGGCGTCGCATGATCTGTCGCGTAAGTGGCGATGGATCCGCCGGTTTTGAGCAACTCGACATCGGCATTGATATTGGCGCGGAACGCGACTTCCACGATATGATCTAGGCCTTCGGGCGCAACCGCCTTCACGCGCGCACTAAGGCCTTTATCGTTTCGAAATACCTGGTGCGCCCCCGCCTGCTGTGCAATGCTCTCCTCATCTGGAGAGCGCACGCTTCCGATTACGTTAGCTCCGGCCAGGCGCGCGCGTTGTACCGAGCACATACCAATCGAGCCGGCCGCTCCTTGTATCAGCACCGTGCGTCCGGCGACAGAGCCCGCCACATGTATCGCACGGTGTCCTGACGCTTTCTGATATCGGCTGGGTTGATTCCTGAGGCCGCAATGCGAATGCGGACTTCACCTCCGCCTGGAACCGGGTCCGGCATTGTTGCAACCGTTAACACCTCACGCGCTGGGCCCCATTTTTCATACCAGGCTGCTCTCATGCAAGATCCTCTAGATCTGGAACGTTGATTGTTAGTTTCTCAGGTTTAGGCAAAAAATGCGGTGCCTCTATGTGTGTTTGCGTTTCGCCGCGCGAGTGCTGCCTCGCCGCGCTACGCCGCTGCGGCCCGTTCGGGCGTTTTTCTCAGTCCGTACCTTCCATGCAGCGTGCAGCGCTCCAGCCAGCACGTCTTCAGTAGCTAAAGAGAGCTTGATATGCGTGGCCCCCATTCGCCCCCATCCACCAGTGACCGGAATGAAAATGTCCGGAGCTTCCTCGACAAACGCCGTCTGCTGCTCCGGCGTGAGCATCAAGTTTCCGTAGCCTTCAGCTTGAGAGGCGAGCGTAGCGAAAATTCTGCCGCCCACACGAAAGTCGGCCGACCCCATATGTGAACCCTCTTCCGCGCCTGACAGCTTCAGAGCGATTCGCCTGAAATCTTCTGCATCCATTACTCGCCTGCCCGTTTCCTACCGAGTATCACATTTGCAGTAAGGTATCTTAGTGAAACATGGCCAACACCTTCAAAGACGTAATCAGCCAATTACAGAAGCAGAAATCGGCGATAGAGCGAGCAATCGCCGCATTACAGGATGTAGGTGACGAAACAGTACCAGGAGCGGAATCGGCAACCAGCCAAAGAGGCCGCAAGACTCGCCGCAAACGGACTCTAAGTGCGGATGCGCGTAGACGTATCGCTGAGGCGCAGCGGCAGAGATGGGCAGCGGCAAAGAAGGCTGCATCGAAGGGCGCGGCCAAGACGGCGAAAAAGTCGGCTTAGTAGCGACCATAACCTCCTTGCAAAAGGATCACCTCCGTTATAAGTGCGAACGTTGATTTCGCAACCCTGGAGGCGCTTGCGTAGTGTACGCACGGGTCCGCTATCTGAATCCTCAGGCTCATGAGCGATTTTCAATTCTTCGTAGCTGTATGTAAAAGCCAATAGCCGCAAAGCGCTCCATCAAAACGCGTACTGAACCGCGAGCCGGATGGACCTGGGAGCCTGAATTGCAATCGGCAGGCGCGCATTGAAGTTGATCCTGGTCACATCATTCTCTTGAATGCGATTCCCGGTATTAGTGACATTTAGAACATCTACGAAGAAGCGCAATCGCCCCTTGGGCGTCGAGAACGTTCGGGCTAAACGTAGGTTCCAATTAAGCGCATATTCAGCGCGATTCCCACCCTCGGGGCTGCCGCGGATGGTCGCTGGTACCACAAATGATCCCTGCGCGAGCCCTGTTACCAGAAGCTCTCTTGCGAATGGCAACCCGTCCAAATAGTTGGCCGCATTGATTACTTCGATTGCGCCGGTTCTCCGCGGAAGCTGATACGTCATCTGAATCTTGCCTAGAAAAGAGCGATCGAAGTAATCATGCCCCGACGCATGGATTAGCGTGTTCGGATCCTGATATAGCGCTCCAATAATACCTGAGTCGTTCTCGAGCACGCCATTGCCGGGATTTGTCGGACCAAAAGATTTCTCAGCCGTGAAGGATGCGTGGAACTTTACCGGCGCAGATCGTGCCGAGAGTTCCGCTGTCAGCCCTTCAAACAGCATGCGAAGATTGGGCTGATTCTCGAGCAGGAATCTGTCCGCTCCAAGTGTAGATTGATTCTGGTTGTATACCGTCAGAGAACGATCATCGAACGTTCCTGGAATCCCATCTGGACCGGGATCAAGGATTTCAACCGGCTGATACGCCTTCGGCGGCACGCCGGTATCTGTGGCAACAATTCGGTCTTTGTCATCCCGGCGAAAGAGTTGAATGCTTGCGGCTACACGTGAGTTGATCGAGGCTGCGCCATAAAGCTCGAATTCATCAGAGTGGGGTGGGTCGAGAGCTGGCGAAACGCTCGAGTAGAGCCCTCCGAAGCGTCTTAGTAGAGGGCCCAGTTTGCCAGGCTGGAAAAGTCTGTCACCGTTAGTATCATTCCAGCTGAATATCAGACCGCTAAGGCTGTTTGGATTTGCGAAATCCAGAAACTGCCCGGCCAACGGTGCGTACAACCTCGTATACGTCCCGCCAACGAAGAACCGCTCGTGTGCCGCCACGTCGAGCAAGAAACCTACGTGTGGGGACGCTGTGTTCCAGACGATCACATCCGTCCGGCCCGGGAACTCTCTGGCCGCAGCGAATGTACCCGCGGGACTTCCTTGCGAAGGCAATGAACCTCTTGAAAAATCACCAAGCAGTCCCACATCTATCGACAGCCGGCGCACAGGTCTGATTTGATTGCGCACAAAAGCAGAAAAACTCTGGACTCGGTCTCTGCTGTCAACCGGGGTGTTCAATTGGGCTACGTAGGCGGGCAGGCCACCCGCGGTAACTAGATTCATGTTGGATGGCGCCGCGAAGCGGTTCAGTATATTCGATCTTTCCCAACCGCCTCCCGCGATTACGCGAAGGTTCGCTCCGCCCGCCTTTATCTCTCCGGGCTCCAGAACCGCGCGGACCATCTGCCGTTGTCTTACCGCAAAATTGGAAAGAGGTGCTGCGCCTGCGACTGCCGCCCCCAGCAACTCCGTCACGCTCTCTGCGCCGTTACCGTTAATAGCTGTCGTATCCAGGTGTGCGATCGACGCGCTGTATCGGACTTGCAAAACACCAGACCGCAAACTCTCCGGGAGCTGTCTGCTCCATCCGCCTTGGATAAAATCCAGGTGGTCTACTTCGGTAAGTTGATTAAAACCATACGGGCTTTCGTAGGCAGGCATCATACGCCACCCGGTGAGCGCTTCCAAGCCCGCGGGCTCGCCCCAGTTAGAGAGATTGATGCGCGAGCCGCTCAGCAGAAAATCAACCTGGTCTTTCGCAGTCAATGCAAAACGCATCCCGAAGTTCCCGAATAAGAGTCTGCTTTTTTGATTCTGGTTTGCTGGAGCGACGGGAACCGTTTCCGAAGCCCATTGGCCCGTGCCGGAAAAGTACATATCAGCGCGGCGCCATAGCGGGCCGCCAAAATCGGCGTGGTCGCGTGTAAACCAGTTGTATTCTTGCGCTCGCTGCAACATTCCGCGCACGGCGGGATCAGGCAAGTTGCTCGATGCGAGCGCTGCCCCGGTTCCGGAAGACCACAACGTCCCGTGCCATCGCCTTCCTGGCAGTTTCACGAACAAACCCGTCTCGATTCCAAAATCTCCAGGCACTCCGGAGGCGCGTTCGCTCGCGACGGTTATCTCATCCAGACTCGAGATATCAGGGAACACAACCGGGGCTCCAGGTTGATATGGATCCGTTGCGTTCATCCCTTCCAAGCTGAACGCAGTAGCAGTCCACGACAAGGCGCGCTGCGAGAGCAACGAAATTCTTGTGTTCTGAACTCCCGTAAAGTCGAGCGGCTCTGCGGCTGTGGCAGGCTCCTCGACAAGCAACGTCCCTCCCAGGCTGTACGGCCCGGGAATACGCGTTAACTCTGGCGATGCCGCACTCCAGAAAGCCGGTCGCTCTTCGTTTCCCATTGTTCGCACAACCGAGACGCGCGTCACCTGTCGTGGCAGGATACGAACTTCAGTTCCAGCTCCAGACGCCCATTTCAAATCAGGCCGAATTTGATATTCGCCCGGCGGCAATATCAGCTCAAACTCACCCGCTGCATCCGACTTCGTTGACCACGAAGTAGAAAGGTTGCCAACTGCCGTTATCGTAAGCCCGGATTGCGGGCCGCCGGCCAGGTCTTGTATTGTTCCCCTTAGAATCCCTGTCGTGATCTGCCCGAAAATCAGACACGGGGTACACAAGGTTGAGAGCAGACCCAGTGCGGCGAGTTGTGGAGTTCGGCGTTTCAAAATCCACATCGAGCGCGGGCTTCATCTTGCGCGCGGTTTTAGCCGCGCCCACATGGACAGTAAATCACTGGCACGCGCAGCAGTGATCAGCGTCTGTGTCATGGGCGCTGTGCATGAGTTTCTCAACGAGGCTGCTTCTTAGTGCGTCATCGCGTACACGACATAGTTCACTCCGATGCGAAACCCCAGAGCGGAATACTGCTCCGGATACTCGGGATTATCGGCATGCTCCCACGAATCACCCAGATCCATGTTGTGACAGATCGCCACCATAACTCGGCCATGGTCGTCATAAATGCCGCGCCACCTTGGCTGCATGCCGTCCTTCTCATAAGTG
>JAFAMM010000188.1 GCA_019233375.1 Acidobacteriaceae bacterium | reverse complement strand
CAATTTGCCTTCAGGCGAGACGAATATGAAGGGTATTTTTCGAATGCATTCGACACTTGCCGGCACGCAATCAGGCATCAAGCATGTGCTGCTCATGCCGCTCGATCCGTTATTTGAGAAAGATGGCGCCGGCTTCAAAGTGCCTATCTTCATCACCGGAACACGGGAGCACCCGGACATACAGGCTGAGGTGTTCCACAGGCGCGTCACAATACACTAATGAAATGTCTCAGCTAAACGTCTCGCTTGTTGCTTTACTACTTTCTTCGGCAGCGATGATCCCTGCACAGACCACGAACACCCTGAACAAGCAGCCCTTCGGGAAAACGGCCGATGGACAGGAAGTGTACGTCTACACTCTGCGCAACTCATCGGGCGTGCAAGTAAAAATCACCAATTTCGGCGGCCGCATCACGTCGATTCTGGCGCCTGACAAGAACGGCAAGTTCGACGACGTTGTTCTAGGTTTTGAGAGCCTCGACGGATATCTCGCGAAGCCGGCCAGCAGCGCTTATTTCGGCGCCGTGATCGGGCGATACGCGAACCGGCTCGCTCATGGAACCTTTACACTCGACGGCAAAACGTATCATATTCCGACGAACGACGGACCCAACACGCTGCACGGGGGCACCCAGGGGTTCGACAGCAAGGTTTGGGATGCGCGTGAAGTATCAACACCCAGCGGGCCGGCTCTCGAATTGCACTATTTAAGTCCCGATGGCCAGGAAGGTTTCCCCGGCAACCTGAACGCCACCGTTCGCTACTCGCTCGATAGCAAGAACGGGCTGCGGATTGATTATTCGGCGACTACCGACAAAGACACGGTGCTGAACCTCACCAATCATAGTTACTTCAACCTGGAAGGCGCTGGCAGCGAGACCATTCTGAACGAATACATTATGCTCGGAGCGGACCAGTATACCCCAGTGGACGGCACCCTGATCCCGACAGGCAAAATCGATTCCGTTGCCGGCACGCCGCTGGATTTCCGCAAGCCCACGGTGATTGGCTCGCGGATCAACGACAATTTCGAGCAGCTTAAGCTAGCAAAGGGCTACGATCACAACTTCGTTTTGAGTCACCCAGGTGACCTGACCGCCGTTGCTGCCCTCGTGGTGGACCCGACATCAGGCCGCGCGCTCGAAGTCCACACGACACAACCGGGCATTCAATTCTATACCGGCAACTTTCTGAACGGTGAGGTGCATGGCATTGGCGGCGTCTACCGGTACCGTTCGGCGCTATGTCTCGAGACGCAGCATTTCCCGAATTCGCCGAATCAGTCGAACTTTCCGACAACCGTTCTGCATCCCGGCGAAACATTTCACAGCACGACGATCTACCGCTTCCTGATAAGCCACGGCAGCTTTGCGGTCGCACAGTGAGTGCTGAGGAACGAGCGTTATTTATGTGTGCGCCGCAAGGTAAACGCATCCGGCCGCAGACTCGCGTTTTCCAGCTTTCGCCAGTTGTCGGTCACATGAATCAGCTTACCTGTGACATGGTTGGAATGCTCGGAGGCCAGGAAGAAGGCGTGCTCTAACTGCAAATCAGGCGACACGCCGCCCGTACGCCGCGTGTCTTTCGCTTGGTGCACCACGCTCGCTTCCAGGCGGTCTTCGGCCCGGATAATCTCATCCGTCAGGTTTGTGTAAGCGGGACCCGGATCGAGCGCATTAATTTGAATGTTGTGGTCCGCGACCTCGAGCGCCAATGCTTCGACGAAGCGAACCACGCCGGCCTTGGATGTCGTGTAAGCGGAAAAATTCAATTTCGGGCCCTCATCGCTGTCACAGGTCAGCACGATGATCTTGCCGGCGCGTTTTTCGATCATGGGCGGCAGAACGGCGCGGCAGGAATGCACTACGCCGAGCAGATTGATTTGGATCACCTCCGTCCAGGCCCTAAGAGGCGCTTGCGAAAAGCTGTTCAGCGGCCCGGGAATCGCAGCAGCGCAAATCAGGACATCGACCGAGTTTCCGAACACCACCCGCATCCGGTCTACCGCGAGCACGAGTTGCTCGGGGTCGGTCACATCTGCGCGGACGCGAAGCGCGTTTCCGCCGGCCTGCTCAATTTCGATGTGGGCCAGATCGATTTCTGCTTTGCTGCGGCCGAGTAGCCCGATTCGGGCGCCCTTCCTCGCGAACCCGAGTGCCAGCCTCTTTCCAATCCCGCGGCCGGCGCCCGTGATCAGGACGTTCTTGTTCTTGAATTCGGTACTCGATCCTGGCACGCTTGTCGATCAATCCTGCTCGAAACATACGGGACGTTCGGGTTCGATCTGTGGCTTCAACGAACGGGTTCCGTTCCCGGACGGGAAGTTCCCCAACGCATTCTACACCTTGAAAAAAAGGCGAAAAAGCAGCGCCCGTGCGCTATACTCCGGGTTAGGAGCCCTAGTATGTTCTTCGGTCTCCACTCCACTCAAAGAGGCGAATGAGTAAAGAAGACAGCATAGAAGTGACTGGAACCGTCGTAGAGAAATTCCCGAGCGGGCT
This sequence comes from Acidobacteriaceae bacterium, assembly GCA_019233375.1. Lineage (GTDB taxonomy): Bacteria > Acidobacteriota > Terriglobia > Bryobacterales > Bryobacteraceae > Bog-105. The sequence goes on along the minus strand of JAFAMM010000188.1, from coordinate 3,988 downwards.
GTTCAGCGTGCAGCTGGATCAGGACAAGATCGTTCTCGCCCACCTGGCCGGGAAGCTTAGACGCAACCGAATCCGAGTGCTAGCCGGTGATCGCGTGACCCTGGAGATGTCTCCTTATGACCTCACCAAGGGCCGAATCACCTATCGCCACAAGTAGCAGATCTCGCCCTCGCGTTCCGCGTGTCCTGGTGGTATTCGGTACACGCCCTGAACCCATCAAGCTAGCCCCAGTCATATCTGACCTGCGTTGCGCCGCCAGTTCCGGAAATTTCGAAATCCGTGTGTGCGTCACCGCCCAGCACCGCGAGATGCTCGACCAGGTTCTCGGGATTTTTGACGTCCAGCCGGAATTCGATCTCAACCTGATGCAGCCCGGGCAGACTCTGTCCGAGTTGACCGCACGCCTTGTGCCCGCGCTGTCACAAGTCTTTGCGGCCGTTAAGCCCGCGCTATCGATCGTTCAAGGTGACACAACAACCACGTTCTGCGCCAGCCTGGCGTCTTTCTATTCAGGCGTCCCGATCGCTCACGTAGAAGCCGGTCTGCGAACGCGCGACCCGCAAGCACCCTTCCCGGAAGAGATGAACCGGGTTCTGACATCGCGTCTGGCGGCTCTGCACTTCGCACCGACGCCGCTCGCGGCCTTCAATCTCGAACGGGAAGGGATAGAACGGGACAGAATCGAGGTGACAGGCAACACCGGAATCGACGCTCTGCTGCAGGTACGTACCGCTCTCGGGCGGGGCACATTGAAATCCGGCGCGCCTCGGTTGCTCCGCGCGGGGGTGAAACTGATCCTTGTTACCGCGCACCGGAGAGAGATTTTGGGGCCGGCCCTCGCCGAGATCTGCCGTGGTCTGGCTGAACTGTCGCGCCGGCCGGACGTTCACATTGTCTGGCCGGTACACCCGAACCCTGAAGTTCGCAAGACGGTACTTGAAACTGAATTCGATCCCGCCGCCGTCAGCTTGATTGAGCCACTCGATTACGTCTCATTTATCGATCTACTTGCAACTGCGTACTTCGTCATCACCGATTCAGGCGGGGTGCAGGAGGAGGCCCCTTCTCTGGGCAAGCCTGTGCTCGTGCTTCGCGATCATACTGAGAGGCCGGAAGGCGTCGAAGCCGGCACGGCACGCCTGGTCGGCACCGGCTCCGCGTGCCTTGTGAGGGAAGCAGGGCGGCTCTTGGATGACCCGGAGGAATATCAAAGAAGATCGGAGATCAAAAATCCCTACGGTGATGGCCGGGCAAGTCAGCGGATTTCGGAGCGCATTCGTGTTTTTCTCGAGTGCTGAGGCAGTTCTCGCGGGAGCCGATGTCCACAGTTGACTACCATAAGAGGTTGTCACCTCTCCGCTCAGTACGGCAGGGAGCAGAGGCAAGTGTAGGGCGCCGGCACTGGCCGCAGATTTACTTCGGAATCGTCGCGACCTCAATGGCCACTCTGCTGCTGGAGCTGACGCTTACGCGTTTGTTTTCGGTCATATACTTCTATCATTTCGCCTTCCTGGCCATCTCTATTGCGTTGTTTGGATTGGGCGCAGGCGGAGTGTTTTCCTACGTGGTGGCAGGCTGGCCGGGGCGCTTCTTTGAAAAGATCGGCATTTTAGCCAGCCTGAATGCTGTTGCCATTGTGGCTTGTTTGTCGTTCCTGCTTAGCCGCACGGGCGAGATGGACACGCCGGCCTTGATGATCGCTTACTTCGTGGCTGCGATTCCGTTTGTACTGTCCGGCACGGTTGTATCGCTTGTAATTGCGGATACGATTGGCCGCATCAATCGTACTTACTTCTTCGATTTGATCGGAGCCGCGGGGGGCTGCGCCCTTCTCGTGCCGCTGCTTGATCGCCTCGGCGCGCCGAACACCATCCTGGTTTCCGCCGTCCTCTTCGCGGTTTCTTCCGCCATCTGGTTCCATTTAGCCCGATCGCCGCGTGGGCGAGTGGCTGCCGTGATGCTCGGATTGCTGCTGGTCGCGTTGATGACTTATAACGGCAAATATCCTGTCATTGATGTGAAATTCGCAAAGGGACAGCAGCTCAAAGATGAGGAGTTCGTACGCTGGAACAGCTTTTCACGCATCGCGCTGAAGCCCGAGCCCGGCACCGGCTTCAAAAGCGTCGTCATTGATGCCGATGCCGCCACCGGCGTAGCGCCGTTTAACTTCGACCGCCTCACCGCGAAGGAACGTTTCGATCTCGCGTATCACGGCCCGGGCATTCCCTATCTGCTCCGGCCCGGGGCGAAGACTTTGATTATCGGCCCGGGCGGGGGCTGGGATGTCTCTCGCGCGCTCGCCTCGGGCAGTAAAGATATTACCGGTGTAGAGATCAATCCCATCATTGCCCGCGTTATCATGCGCGAGCGCTTTCCCGGTTATAGCAATTACCTCTACTTCCGGCCTGAAGTGAAGATCGTAGTCGAAGACGGGCGATCGTTTGTGCGGCGTTCCCGCGACCACTATCAGGTACTGCAGGCTACCCTGGTGGACACCTGGGCGTCCACGGCCGCAGGCGCGTTCGCGTTATCGGAGAACAATCTCTACACGACGAACGCGTTCGTCGACTATCTCTCGCACCTCACTCCCGACGGTGTTATGGCATTTACACGGTGGGGATTCGCGCCTCCACGCGAATCGCTGCGCATCGTTTCGCTAGCCATCTCCGCTCTGGAACAGCTAGGGCAACACGACCCGGCGGCGAACATTGCCGTCCTGCGTGAAGACGCCTCTAAGATTCATGCCTGGGGCGCGCAGGACACAATTCTGATCTCGCGCAATCCCTTCACGGCATCCGATGTAGAACGGATCCGGGCTGCGGCAGCGACCGCGAAGATTCAGGTCATCTACCTGCCGGGAACGGTCCTCCCTAGCCCCTTTCGTGATCTCCTCCTCGCGCCAGATCCGAGCCGCTTTTATAATGCGTACCCGTTCGATGTCCGGCCCGTCAGCGATGATCGTCCATTTTTCTTCTACACTGTTCAGCCGCGTGATCTGTGGCAGTTTGTCATGCATGCATCGCACGCGACGGCAGATTACAAGGTCAATACGGCACTCCCGGTTCTGTTCGGGCTGGTTGCCATCAGTATCGTCGCCACAATCATCATCATGGCTCTTCCTCCGCTCCTACTAGGGCATCGACTCCCGCGCGAGAGAGGAATCATCAAAGCGCTACTGTTTTTCCTCTGCATCGGGGCTGCGTACATATTGATCCAAGTCGCGCTCATTCAGAAGTTCGTGCTCTTCCTCGGACACCCTACCTACGCCCTGACCGTAATCGTGTTTTCGATGCTCTTATCGAGCGGATTGGGGAGCCTCGTGAGCAAGCAGGCTGCCCGCAACGACACACGCCGGCTGAGCATTATCCTGCTCGGCATCGCCGCCGGTACAGTACTGCTGTCCTTCATAATTACGCCCGTAACGGAAGGGGGTGTCGCGCTGCCATTCACGCTCAAGGTTGTAGTCTCGGTTGCGATGATTATCCCGGTGGGATTCTTCATGGGCATGCCGTTTCCGACGGGCCTGGCGCTGCTGGAGCGCGTTGCGCCCACCTCGGTGCGCTGGGCATGGGCGGTCAATGCTGCGTCCAGCGTGCTCGGGTCCGCAGCCGCCATGTTTCTCGCCATCTATTGCGGTCTTCAGCTCACGCTCGTGATTGGCGGATTACTGTACTTCGGCGCCCTGCTCAGCCTTGCTGGGTCGCCCATGTGGCAGACTGGTATCCTCGCTATCCGCGGTGTGGCGCGAGCTTCCTGATACACAAGTCATATGCCCGGCCTGCCATCATCTTGCTCGTAAAGCGGTTATTCTCCCGATTTGCTGCTGCGTTGCCGAAAGACGATCAGGTGGATCAGGTGCTCTTTCGAGCGCAACCGCCTGCTACTGCGCCAAGCGGCTGTGATCTCAGATCCCCGCGTACCAGGCATAACCGCCTTCCGGAGAAGCGGAGCCGAGGCCCTTTCCGAAGCGTCTCAGACTATCGGTTAC
>JAFAMM010000106.1 GCA_019233375.1 Acidobacteriaceae bacterium | reverse complement strand
AATCAAAAAACAAGGAGGGCTGGCGTCTGACATTGCAATCGCCAAGCCTGACTGCCGCGCTGACCTACCTCGATGACCGGCTCATCCGGCACGAACTTTGGGAAGCACATAACACCCGCGCTACATCGGGTGAACATGATAACCGGGCGCTGGTAGTCGAGATACTTCGCCTCCGCAAAGACAAAGCGCGGTTGCTGGGCTATCGCGACTTTGCGGACCTGGTGCTTGAAGACCGCATGGCGCACAGGGGCGAGCAGGCGCAAGGCTTTCTTGAAGAACTCCGGCTCAAAACGGAGCCATTCTTTGAAAAAGAGAACGCGACTTTGGCCGCTATTGGACGCCGGCTTGGCTACGAAACCATCGAGCCTTGGGATGTATCCTATCTGGCCGAAAAACAGCGCCAGGCTCTCTATGAGTTTGATGAAGAAGAGTTGCGGCCGTACTTTGAGCTCGATCGCGTTGTGGACGGGATGTTCCAGATATTCAGCCGCATTCTCGGCATCGCCGTGCGCGAAGAGCCAGGCGTACCGGGATGGGATCCCGCGGTCAAATACTACCGCATAGAAGACGCCGCGAGCGGCGAACTGCTCGGCGGGTTCTACACCGACTGGTTTCCGCGTGAAAACAAACGCGGCGGAGCGTGGATGGATTCGCTGGTTACCGGCAATCCGGATCAGCAGCGGCCGCACTACGGGCTGATCTGCGGTAATCTGACGCCTCCTGTGGGCGGCACTCCTTCCCTACTTACCCATCATGAAGTCGAGACCATCTTCCATGAGTTTGGACATCTTCTGCACCATGTGCTCAGCCGTGTTCCGGTGCGCACTCTCTCCGGCACGAATGTCCCCTGGGACTGGGTTGAGCTGCCTTCGCAAATCATGGAGAACTGGTGCATGGAGCGTGAATCGCTCGATCTCTTCGCCAGGCACTACAAAACGGGTGAGCTTCTGCCGCGGGAACTATTCGACAAGATGCGGCGTGCGCGCACCTTTCGCAGCGCCAATGCCCAAATGCGCCAACTCGGTTTCGGGCTGCTCGATCTCAAACTCCATCGCGAGTATGACCCCGATCGCGACGGCGATGTCCTCCACTATGCGCGCGGCATTCTGGCTCGCTTCACACCCGCGCCGCTGCCTGAGAGGTACGGCATGATAGCCGGCTTTACCCATCTGTTTGCGAGTCCGGTCGGCTATGGGGCCGGCTACTACTCCTACAAGTGGGCGGAAGTGCTTGATGCCGACGCATTTACACGCTTTCGCCACGAGGGCATTTTCAATGCTGCAACCGGCGAGGCATACCGCCGCCGCATTCTCGAACAGGGCGACAGCCAGGACCCGGTTGAACTCTACCGCAGTTTTATGGGAAGAGATCCCGATGCAAATGCATTGCTGGAGCGTCTAGGATTAGTGCAGGTAGCGTAACGGTCGCCTGCCTGACAGGCCCCGCAGATGGAATCCACGTCAAAGTCATTGGAAGCGCAGTTGGCGGATGCACTGCGCGAGCAGGAGGAGTTGCGCCGTAACCTGCAGAGCTGCCAGTCGGCTCTTACCGACGCGAAGCGAGAGATCGAGCAAAGCTGGCAAGCCGTGAAGGACGCCAATGACGAACTGCAACAGTTCGTATATGCGGCAAGCCACGATCTGCAGCAGCCATTGCGCTCGATCGGAACTTACGCTCAACTGCTCCAGCGCGAATATTCAGACGACAAACACGCAGCCGAGTTTACCGCCTTTATCGTTGATGGTACGAACCAGATGGGCCTGCTCATCCGCGACCTGCTGACGTATTCACGAACAGGGACATCCACGCGTCGCGCCAATATCAGTTTGAACGGACCTTTGCAATGGGCCATGCTGAAGCTGACTCCAGAGATTCGGGAAACAGGCGCCCACATCCAGCACGGCGATTTGCCGGAGGCTTATGTCGATGAAATGCAAATCGCGCAGGTGTTTGACTGCCTCATCGGCAACGCACTGAAATATCGCGGTGACCAGCCGCCCGAAATCTCTGTCGCGGCAAACGAAGACCCCGACGGGCTTGTGGTCTCGGTTAAAGACAACGGGCAGGGAATTGAGCCTCGCTTCCACGACCAGGTTTTCGTGCCTTTCAAACGGCTTCACGGAAAGGATGTTCCGGGCAGCGGCCTGGGCCTGGCCATCGCACGTAAAATTGTGCGTGCGCACGGCGGGCGCATCTGGGTGGAAAGCGATGGCAAGCACGGATCGACCTTCAACTTTTCGCTTCCCTGGTAGGTGCGGTGCATGACGGACGGTGGTGGTGGTTTTCAGCCAGTGTCCGCCAGTTATCATTTTAAGAAGTTATTTAGTTGTAATAACTTGCATTTGGCAGCCCGCGTGTATTGTCAACGTCCAGCGGTATGCGTAGGCTGTGTTTGGCGTGGGTTCTCATAGCGGCGGTGGTGTTCGGGCAATACCCCCAACCGTACCCGCAGGGTCAGTCCTATCCGCAGCGGCAGCCGTATCCTCCCGTGCAGCAGTATCCGGCGCCGCAGGGATACCCGCAAAGTCAAGGCTATCCACAAAATCAGGAATATCCCCCGACCGGTTATCCGCCTTATACGGCGCAGAACCAGCGACCGTCTGATCCGGCGGACCGGCAGCACGGAGCGGTGCGCCTCAGCATCGTTCAGGGCGATGTAAATGTCGTGCGCGGCGACACGGGAGAGCCCGTTGCGGCCGTGGTGAACGCGCCGTTGATGACGCAGGACCATTTGCAGACCTCGAATGGATCACGAGCGGAAGTGGAACTCGACGCCGGAAATGTGGTTCGCCTGGCGCCGAATACCGACGTCGGCCTGGCTCAGGCGGAGGAGCAGCATTTCGTCTTTCAACTGGGAACCGGAACGGTGGTCCTGCGCGTTTTGCAAAAAACGAATGCTCAAGTGGAGATTGACACGCCACTGATGGGCGTGCGGCCGGTAAGCGAGGGTGATTACCGCATTACTGTGCAACCGGACGGCACCATACAAGTGACCGCGCGGGCCGGCCAAGCGCAGATCTTAGCTTCGAGCCGTTCAGAGGACTTAGCTGCCGGACAGAGCCTGTTGGTTCGAGGAAACCCCAACAGTCCGGAGTTCCAATCCATTTATCCGCCGGCGCGCGACCAGTTCGATGACTGGAGCGCTCACCGCGATCAGGACATGCTCGCATCGCAGAGCTATCAATATGTAAGCCCGGAGATCGCGGGCGCTCAGGATCTGGACCAGTATGGCAGCTGGGTGCCATCAGAGTATGGGCAGGTGTGGCAGCCGCAGGCGCCGCCTGACTGGTCTCCTTATAGCGATGGAGAGTGGGTTTCGGAGCCGTATTACGGCTACACGTGGGTGGATGCAGCGCCTTGGGGTTGGGCTCCGTTCCACTACGGGCGCTGGTTCTGGAATGGGGGACGCGGCTGGTGCTGGTGGCCGGGCGCGATCAGGGCGTCTTACTTCTGGAGCCCCGCGGTGGTCGGCTTTTTTGGATGGGGCGGCTTTGGAGTCGGGTTTTTCGGTGGGTTGGGCTGGGCGCCTCTCGCACCCTATGAGGTCTACCACCCGTGGTGGGGACGCTGGGCCGGCAGCGGGGGCTACGGAGTGTATCGTGGCGCGCCCGTGACGCGCGTCTACCGCAACGCGGCCTTCCGAGGCGGAGCCATGACCGCGAGTTTCTCCAATTTTGGCGGACCTCATGGCCGCTTTGTGCCGGCGAGTTCTGCCCAACTGATGAGCGCGACCATTTACCACGGGCAAATACCTGTGGCTGTGACCAGGACGAGCGCGCAGTACAGTAACCGCCCCGCATTCTCGAATCCCGCACTAGCCGGGGTGCGCAGCCGGCAGTTTTTCAATGGCGCACAGCAGTTTCGAAGCGGATTTACTCCTGCGCCGGCTTGGACCTATGCTCCGCGCTCGAACGGTACTTACACTCCGCCCGAGCAGAGCCGGGGCTCGAGTGGCTGGACGCGCTTCGGCGACCCGCGCAGCCCGGCCGGAATGAGCCGCAGTTTCATAGGCGGTTCCGAGTCGAGCGGATGGCACAGCTTCGGCCAGCCCTCGCCAAGCACGGCGTACGGCAATTCGTATCAACCGCGCACGTATCAGAACTACGCGCCGCCTCGGCAGCAATTTAGCGCGCCGCGGCCACCGGTAACGCCTCACTACTCGGCGCCGCAGTATTCCGCACCGCGTCAGTCCACGCCGTATTACCGCCCGCCACAGCCGCGTGGTGGTGGAGGGAATACTTCGCACGGCGGAGGCGGTAACGGTAGCGGTAGCGGCGGATCGCATACCGGCGGTGGTGGACACGGCGGAAGGCGATAGAGTTTCCCTCAGCCGCTCCGGCTCAAGCCCCGAAACGAGCTGGAGCGGCTTTTTTTTTGGATACCAAATCAACTGTGCATGCTCGGAGCGACAGAAGTTGACATAATATACGTTATCGGGCAAACAGGCCTTTAATTCTCTGTCCGACGAAGGCTCTGAAACATCCCCGTTTCATCGGACTTTAGGACAAAACAGTCGGTTTCTTCTCCGCGACCGCGTCGTCAAGTCGTCTCCCGAGCGTGGCGAAGGCAGGTGTGGGACCGTTCCATCGTAATTGCTCCACGTCCTCGAAAAGAAGAATGTCGGTTTCGAGCGTTGCCAGCCTGCGGAATAGCAACGCTCGGTCGTACTGAGTGAATAGCGTATGCGCGAGGGCACTCGCATTAGCAGCGTTTACGTGCCATTCGCGCCAATCCCTAGGAATGAGTTCAAGATGGGCATACTTGGCAAGAATTGCCGCTGACGAGATCGAACCCCATCCGGGAAGGCCTGGATAACCGTCAGCCGAATCGCCGACAAGAGCGAGATAGTCCGGAATTGATGTCGGAGCTACACCGAATTTCCTGATCACGCCAGCCTCATCGATCAGGACGCGTTTCCGGCGATTCAATTGGACGATCCGCGTGCTTCGCACACATTGGGCGAGATCCTTATCCGGGGTACAGATGACGACCTGTTCGACACGCGGATCGCGGGCCGCCGCCGCAGCGGCGGCGGCGAGCGCGTCGTCCGCCTCGAACTCCACCATCGGCCACACAACCATGCCGGCCGCTGAAAGGACGTCTTCTAGCAAAGTGAACTGCGCCAGCAGCGCGGGCTCAATGCCTTCTCCCGTCTTGTAGCCGGGCCACATTCGATTGCGGAATGATTCGATCACGTGATCGGTCGCAACGCCGATATGGGTGGTGCCGTTCTTGAGCATGCCCATCAGCGACACGAGTACGCCCCGGACTGCGGCGACTTCAAAACCGTCCCGATCCCGCGCGGAAGGTAGTGCATAATAATGCCTGAACAACTCGTACGTGCCGTCGATGAGATGAATCTTCAGGGGTGTACCTACCCTTCTCAGATCAGCAGAATGGGGTTGTGAACCCTAATTAGCTTAGCTTCAACTAAAGGTTTCATAGGGCGGATGATCTCATCGAGCTAGAGTTTCTTCGGCCGCGTTTAACTTGAGACGCCCGCAAAAGCACGGACGCCTGGCGGTCCCAACATAGAGCGAAACTATAAGGGAGGTTTCCTATGGTCACGATCCTCGTCAATGGAGAGAAGCGCGGCGTGCAGGCATCGGTCGATACGCCGCTGCTGTACGTCCTGAGAAACGAGCTTCAACTCACCGGGCCGCAATTCGGGTGCGGCCTCGCGCAGTGCGGCGCCTGTTCGGTGTTGCTCAACGGCAAGGAGGTGCGCTCCTGCATAACACCGCTTTCCGCGGTCGGCACGAAAGAGATCACCACGCTCGAAGGCCTCCCCGCCCGCTGGGCCAAGCAACGCGGTCTCAGTAAGGAACAGGCGGCGAACACTCTCCACCCTGTGCAGGAAGCGTGGATCGCAGAGCAGACCCCGCAGTGCGGGTTTTGCCAGAACGGCATGATGATCAAAGCGACCGAGCTGCTCGAACAGACCCCGTCACCCACGGTCGCTGAAATCAAGAATGCATTCAGTTCGGGAGTCTCTCCGCACCTCTGCCGTTGCGGAACGTACCTCGCCATCATTCAGGCCGTACAGCGAGCCGGCGCTCGCATGACGAAAAGGAGCGAGATTTTATGACCAGCGTCGATAAAGAAGGCCCCGAGCAGGTTATCGGTCTTTCCGGCGCTGCACTCTCGCGCCGCGGGTTCGTAAAATCGGGCGGCACGCTGCTCGTAGGCTTCGGCCTTCTGAAGGCCAACCCGATGCAGGAGGGTTCCCCTGCCGTTCACGGAAATTCGCTGGACGCCGCGCTTCCGCAGTCCTGGATAGAAATCCATCCCGACAATACCATCCTGATGCGAGTGGGCAAACCGGATTTCGGGACCGGCACTGTATTCACCGCTTATCGGCAGATTGTAGCCGAAGAGTTGAGCGTCCCCTTTGAAGCAATCACGAGCGTCATCTCGGGCGACACGGATCGCACGCCCGACGGCAGCGGCGCATTTGATTTCCTCGGACGCGGCATGCCGAACGTCCGCAAAGCGGCCGCCTATGTGCACCAGGCGCTGCTCGATTTGGCGGCTGAGCGCCTCGGCGTTCCCAAGGATCAACTCACCGTAAACGAGGGGATCGTTTCCGGTGGCGGCAAGAGAATCTCGTATGGTGACCTCGTCAAGAACCAAAACTTAACACTCACCATCCCGGTCGAGGGCGAATTGACCAGCATGTTCGGATTGTCTGTGGCCGGGAACCCGCCGCTCAAGCCAGTCAATCAGTACACCGTCGTCGGTAAGTCTTTCCCGAACTCCGTCACAGTCTCAAAGGTCAGGGCTAAAGAGACGTGGGTTACCGACGTACGCCTCCCAGGGATGTTGCATGCGCGCATGGTGCATCCAAAAACACTTGGATCGAAACTGGTCTCCGTCGGTCCTCTGGACAAATCCAAGTTCCCGAATACGCGGGTCATTGTTAAAAACAATCTGGTCGGTGTTGTCGCGCCAACGGAATGGGAAGCGATCAAGGCGGCACAACAGGTGGCCGCCGGCACCAAGTGGTCAGACTGGAAGGGGCTTCCCGGCAGTGACCGGCTCATCCAGTTCCTCAAGGAAGATGCGGATTGGAAGTCAGTACCGCCGAAGACCAGCGAGAAGTCTACCGGGGATGTTTCCGCCGCGCTCTCGAATTCGCCGAAGAAGCTTACAGCCAGCTACGCTCTGCCCTTCTTCAAGCACGCCCCCCTAGGACCCGCAGTGGCGGTCGGCGACGTTCGGGCTGATGGCACTGTGTTCGTCTACACGCACACGCAGAACCCGCAGGCACTTCGCTCCGGCATCGCGCGCATGCTCTCCACTTCTGTAAGTAAGGTTGTCGTCCGCACGTTCGCCGGGCCCGGCCACTACGGCCGGTCCAACGGAGGGAATGCCGGTGCGGAAGATGAATCAGTCATTCTGTCGCAAGCGGTTGGCAAGCCGGTTCGCGTGCAATGGATGCGTCACGACGATTTTCAATGGTCGACGCAATCGTCCGCGGCGCTGGCGGATGTTCAGATCGGCCTCGACGCGAACGGCAAGATGATGGCGTTCGAAATCAATCACTATATGCCTGCTATGCAGGATGACCGGCTTGTGGGCGCCGTTTTGGCTGGCTTGCCGACGATTCCTGCGCCAGACGATAAGGGGAGCTTGTTCGGCATCGCCAATGATGCGCACGATCCCTGGATTTATGAAGGTACGCCCGCGGTACTCGAACGGGCCTACGGTACGGCCGAGATCGGGAAGAAGTCTTCGCCCATTGCCGTGGGTCTGCGCGACCATAGCATGCGCACGCCCGGTCAGTATCAGCAGAACTATCCACGCGAACTCGCAATCACCGAAGCCGCTCTGCTCGCCCGAGTGGATCCGCTCGAGTTCCGCATCCGACACGCTCGCGATCAACGGGCGATCGGTGTCCTCGAGGCCGTTCGCAAATCGTCCGAGTGGCAGCCGCGCAAAGAGGCTCCAAAGCTCGAGGATGGTGTGAAACGCGGACAGGGCGTCTCCGCCATGTTCCGCGCCGGCAGTTACTGGGCCTGCGTCGCCAACATCGCCGTAAACATGACCAGCGGTGTCGTGAAAGTCGAAAAGATAACCGTCGCGGTTGACCCCGGCATAGTTATCAACCCGGATCAATTAAAGCGCCAGGTTGAGGGTGGCACAGTTATGGGAATGAGTATGGCGCTTTTTGAAGAAGTTCGTTTCGATCAAAGCGGCGTGACTACGAGCGACTGGCGCAATTATCCAATCGCGACGATGGCTGACGTCCCCGACATCAAAGTCGTTCTGATCAATAGTCCCGAGGTTGGTAAGTACGGCCAGGGATCTGAAGCGGCAAACGCGCTGGCTTCTTCGGCTATTGCCGGAGCTTTTCTCGACGCCACCGGCAAACCTGCGCGGCGGATTCCTCTCCGGCCCGATTATGTCCAATCGCTCCTGAAAGCGTGAAATACAGCGGAATGCAGGCCGTCCCGCGGCACAACCCGGCTAACGCTCACGCATAGCCTGAATCAGGGCTTCCATGTGATCCAGGTAGCGCTCAAACGCGGTGCGCCCCGCCTCCGTTAGATGGTATTCGGTGCGGGGCACGCGGCCTTCGAAGCTCTTCGTGCACTCTATGTAATTGACTTCCTCGAGACGCCGCGCATGGACGCTCAGATTGCCGTCGCTGGTTTGCAACAGCTTCTTGAGATCGTTAAAGCTCAGAGACTCGTTCACTGCAAGAGCGCTCAGAATTCCCAAGCGCATTCGTTCGTGAATGATGCGATCGAGATTCGGCAGGGCGTCTTCAAACAGACCCGGCTCGCCTTCTTTGCCGACCCTGCCGGTACGCGGTTTGGTTGTAGACTCCGCGGAACGGGCCGCTGCCGTCCTACCCACCGTGCCTCCTTGCGATTACAATGCCGAATGCGATATGCAGGAGGCCAAACCCGAAGATGAGAAACGCATTGCCCCACGCGGCCGGCGCAAGTAGAGCTACCGCGCCGGCAAACATGAAACATAGGCCCATGACCGGCACAATGCGGACCGAAAACGCGCCGCCTGTAACGACCGCCGCCCCGTACAGCAGCAGCCACAGAGCAGGCAGAACATCCAGGACGTGCGCGCGATACAGAGCAGTGGTGAGCACGACGCCAACCAGCAGCGGCGGCATAAAGCTCAGCAGCGCCCGCCGGGCGGCTCTGGATTGCAAGGATAAGCCGAGCCGCTTCACCTTCAACTGCACGGCGATGAAGGCCAGAAGCAGCGCGAGCACAGCTTCGCCGAGCCAGAGAAAGAATTGGTGATTCGCTGTATGGCCGGCCGCTAAGGCGCCTGCGCCCAAGGCTGTCGCGCCAATTGCGACGCCGCCCCAGCCCGGGACGGCCGTGAAGGAACTGGCACGTTCCATGGTGTCGCGGATGAAACGCAGGTTATCGGCTGCCCGGCGATCAATCGGGACCGGCTGCCTGAGCGTGCGTGCGCGCTGCGCAAACGCCATGAAGTCGCTGAATCCTCCTAGGGCGAGTATAGCTTGAATTACGGGTTGGACTCGACTACCACCGCCCCGTGCCCTGCACGCAGCAATTCACAAATGCGCGCCAGATGATGGTCGTCGTGCTCCGCCACGAAGTACAGATGATCTATCAGCCGCATTGGCTGCTTCAGACGTGGATGCTCAATAGTGCGGTCATTCGAACCAGGCTGGCGCGCGTCCGCTCGCGCCAGCAAAGCGCGGCGTGCGGCACGGAAGTCTGTCAGAATCCCTGAAAGCGCGCGGTGGTTATGACCGGCCTCATCGGTCTTCCGGTTGCTCAGATCCGCGGCTGTAAGCACGCCTGATACAGCAAAGAAATCTTCTATCCGCGACAGCCACAGCGGCTCGAGATCGAGCAAGTGACCCGCATGCTCCTGGGCTGACCACTTGCCTTCCGGTTTCGCAATCAGCGCCTCGCGGTGAACCCCCTGAAACATCTCTTCGAGCCGTGCAGGCGTTCCCCATAACCGGACGCGAACGTTCGGGTACTGCGCCGGCGCTAGCGTAAAGTTGAACTTCCTTTCAAACCATGCAGGGACTTCGCTCATGGATTCAAAGCGAGTACTCAGTTTCGCCGTACACAAACCATAGTGATGTCGTCCGATTGCTGCGCCCCGGCGGTAAACGCTAGCAATTGAGTGTTCATCTTGCAGATGATCTCGCGGGACGGCAATTGCGCCGCTTCCAACAAGACATCCCTTACGCGTCGAGTTGTAAACTCTTCCTCTCGCGGGTCGTTTGCTTCGGGCACACCATCCGTAAAGAGGAAGAGCCCATCGCCCGGATCGAGTTGCGCCGAGGCGCCCTCATACTTCTTCCACGGAAACAGGCCGAGCGGGGTACCGCCTGTTTCATCGAGCAGCGAGACATGGCCGCCGGCGGCGATCCGATACGGTGGATTGTGCCCGGCATTCGAATACTGGAGTTGCCCGGTCCGCGTATCGAGGATCCCGTAAAAGCAGGTCGCGTACATGGACGATGCGTTATCGCTCCTCAGGATGCGATTCACTTCGGCCATGCACTCCTGCGGCGCCCTGCCCTGCAACGCGACGGTTTTGACGTGTGTATGGGTCATGGCCATATAGAGGGCGGCCGGCGTCCCCTTGCCGGAAACGTCGCCGATGAGGATGCCGAGATGGTCGTTATCGATGAGGAAGAAATCGAAGAAGTCGCCGCCCACCGCGCGCGCCGATGTCATCTGCGCGTGGATGTCGAAGTCCTGCCGGTCTGGAAATGGAGGGAAGATACGCGGCAGCAGCGAATGTTGAATGTTCCGCGCGGTGTCCAACTCCTTGTTGATAGCCGCGAGTTGCTCCCGATAGCGAGCCGCAGCCACCATTTCCGTGCACATCAGAGAATTTTCAATGGCCGCCGCCGTCTGCAGCGCGATCGTATTGAGCAACTTCAGATCCGCCGCCGTGTATGGATCGCCAGCGTCGTTGATGAGAACGACCAACCCCAGGGTGCGTTGTTTGGCCCGCAATGGCGCGAAGATCAGGGATCGGAACCGGGATGAGCCAGTGCGCGCTTCGGGGGGACCTGAGCACTCCCGGATCATCGCGCCCACGTTGAAAATCTCCGCAACTCCCCGCTCCAGCACAGAATCCACATACGCGGATCCGGGTTCGGGCAGTGCGGCTACTTCGCCGAATTGCGCTGAGTAACGCAGCGGCTCGCCCGCTTTGTCCGTCACCAGGACTCCTCCCGAGGTGGCGGCGATCAACCGGCGGGCCTGCGCCAAGGCCGACTTGCTAACAGCCGATACTTCTAACAGCGCCGTCAAGTCCTCAGAGAGCTGATCGATGAGGTGAATCTCGCGGTACAGGTGCAGCACTTCACCGGCGAGCGAGCGCCGTTCGGCTTCTTTAGCGACCAGATGTTGCAGTAACAACGCAAGCGCCTCGGCGCTCGCAGCCGGACCGCTGACACATCCCAATGCGGTATCACCGCAAAGAACCGGAACGCGGTGAAGGCCGTCCGGAGCCGCTCCCATGAGCGGTTTCCCTGCCGCGTCCTCGATTCCTAACGGGCCATCGAGCGCGCTCATCAGCGCTCTCACAGACGCCGCCGCATCGGATGTCGCGCCTATTAGCGCCTTGAGGCTGAGGATGGCCATTTTGTCTCTAAATTCCGAGCACGGAGCGCGCTTTTTCGAGCAGCGCGTCCGGATCGAAAGGCTTGGTCATGTATTGATCGGCGCCGACTTCCTGACCCCGCGCCCGGTCGAACTCCTGGCCTTTGGCAGTTAGCAGAATGATATAGGTGCCGCCCAACCCGTCCTCGCGCTTCACGGCATGGCAGACATCGAAGCCGTTCTTCTTCGGCATCATGACGTCCAGAAGCACCAATTCCGGCCGCTCGGCGCGAATCGTATCCAGTGCCTGCTCGCCATCGCCCGCGGTCAGCAGCTCGACTCCTTCGTCCTCCAGTTCCTCCAGCGTCTGTTGGATTAGCATCCGCAAATGAGGCTCGTCGTCGACAATCAGGATTTTCATATTTAGTGCCGGTAGATCAAGAACAGGACGTTCTCCAGGCCCTTCTCAAATCGCAGTGACTGCATGGCCTCGTGCCGGCCGTCAAGCAGCGAGTTCAGGATAATAATGTCCGGCTTGGCGGCCACCGCGCTGGCTACCAATTCGGTGCCGTTCGATTCCACCACGTGATAGCCGCCCTCCTTCAAGACCTGAGTCAATGTGCGCACCGCCGACGCGTCCTCATCCACGACCATCACCTTCTTGTGCGACTTACCCTGATCCAGCAGTTCGTTCACCTCGTGGAAGAGCATCGGTGTATCGATGGGCTTAGTCAGGTAGCGATCCACACCGATCCGGAACCCGCGCTCCTTGTCTTCGACGATGGAGAGAATGATGATCGGAATGTCCATGGTGGCGGGATCGTTTTTAAGCACCGCAGCCACATCGAAGCCGTTCAGCTCCGGCATCATCACATCCAGCACCACGAGCCCGGGTCTCTCTTCCCGTATCCGCTCCAGCGCCTCGCGGCCATCGGCGGCCAGTCGCACGTTGTAACCAGCTTCTGTGAATTCCTGGTGCAATAACGAGCGGATATTGGGGTCATCATCCACCACCAGGATGGATTTGCCTCGCGGCTTTTGACTGGCGACTTTCTCGCGCAACTGACGCACGAGCGACTCGAGGCTTAGCGGGCGCTCAATCCCTTTACCGGCATGCTGAGCGGGGATGGTGAATGAAAACGTGCTTCCTTTACCTAATTCGCTTTCCACCCAAATGCGACCGCCATGATGCTCAACGATCTCCTTGCAGATCGGAAGGCCAAGGCCTGTGCCGCGCGGCTTATCGGTCAAGGTATCGCCGACCTGTTTGAATTTCTCGAATACCTTCTGATGATCCGCAGGCGCGATGCCGATTCCCGAGTCGGTTATGCTTACCGTAATCTCGTCACCCTTCGTTCGCGCCGCAACGGTCACGGTGCCGGACGGAGTGAATTTCGTTGCGTTCGAGATCAGGTTGATCACGACCTGGATGAGGCGGTCCTGATCACCGGTGATCGCAGGCAGATTGGCCTCAACGTTCTTGACGAGTTGGACCGGCTTGCTTTCGAACAGCGAACTAGTAGCTGCCACCGCCCGGTCAATCAACTCGGCTACGGAGAGGGTCTGCATGTTCCAAGTGAACTTGCCGGCCTCAATCTTCGCGAGATCGAGTACGTCGTCGATGAGTTGGGTCAGGCGCTGGCCTTCCGCGACGACCACGCCGAGGTTTTCGAGAACCTGCTCTTTCGCCTGGTCGACTTTGCGATCGCCGGCGGGAATCAGCGGCAAGATGCGCTCTTCGAGACGGCGGCGGATGATTTTCGCAAAGCCGAGCACTGAGGTCAGCGGCGTGCGCAGCTCGTGGCTGACCGTAGAGAGGAACGAGCTTTTCGCCGCGTCGGCTTCCTCGGCTGCCTTGCGCGCTTCGCGCGCTTCGTCAAACAGGCGCGCGTTGTGAATGGCGACGCCTACTGAGGATGCAACGGTCGACAGCAGCCTTTGGTCGGCCTCCGTGAAACGGTTCTCCTGTTCCGTCGTCTGCACGCTGAGAACGCCGACGGTATCGCCGCCAGCGGGAATAGGAACGCCTAAATATGAGGCGGCCTGACGCCCGATACGTTCGATTCCAAGCTGATCGCGCGTGGTGTTGAGATCCTGATTAATCAGCAGCGGCTGCGCCGTCCGGATAATGTGTGATGTAAGCCCTTCGCCGAACGGGCGCGATTCCGCCTCTTCCCCATACGTGTAGGGGAAATGAATCATCATGCTGGCGCGGTCAAGAAGCGCGACGTAAGCGATTGGGGCTTTGAACAAGTCACGAACCTGATCTCCGACTAACTGGATCAGACTGCTCATATCGAGCTTGGTACTGATCGCTTGCGTAATGCGATTGATGGTAGCCAGCTCCTCGGCCCGCTCCCGGATCTCCTTCGTGCGTTCGGTTACGGTTGCTTCGAGTGCCCTTCTCTGCGCCTCGATTTCCTTTGTTCTGCGCAGTGCTCTGCGCCGCTCGTACGCAATCACCATTCCCCAGAACGCGAGCGTGATCAGCAGAAACAGGAGCGCGTACAAGGCATACGCGAAATTGGTGCGGTACCACGGCGGCAGAATGGTAAAGGCGTAATCGCCTTCCTCGCTGATCTGCCCTTCGAAGCTGCGCGCCCGAACGCGGAACCGGTAATCGCCCGGACCGAGGCCGCTGTAGTTGGCTTCGTGCTGCGTGCCCCATTGCCTCCAATCCTTATCTGCGCCTTCGAGGAAATACTGGTACTCGGTCCGATCTTCATTGCCGAACAGTGGCGCGGAGAAGGCAAACAGTAAGGAATTGCTGGCGTACGGCACCCGCGCCTGCTGTTGGCGGTCCGCCGCATAGCCCTCAAACAGCGCGCTGCCGGAAGAGGTTCGGACGCTGCGGACCAGCGCGGGGAAGGGCTGGCGCGCCGCGATACCGGAGTGTGGGGAGAACGAATACAAGCCATTAGCGCCGGAGACGAGCACCGCGCCGGCATCTCCAGCCGAGAGATTGCTGAAATCGAAGCTGGTGAGGGCTCGGGGACTCTCCTCATCGAGACGATAGCTGCCGTCCGGACTGCGCCGGAAGATGCCCACGCGAGTCCCATGCGGCGGCGCTTCTGTTACCGACCAGATATCTCCATTCGGGAGTTCCCAGAGGTGAGTCTCGATATGGCCTTGCGGGACCTCGATGGGCAGATAGAAACGAGCGTCACGGACGAATTTCCCCACTTTGCCATCCCACCGGAAAATGCCGCCATAATTAAACCCCGTCGCGAAGATCTGGCCCCCAGCCCACGTCGTTCGCATGACGTCACCGGGAACGCCCTCCTTCGTGGACAGCACCTGCATCTTAGCGCCCCGAGCTCCCAACGCCGCCGGCTCGAAGCGCAGGATAACGCCCGTCATTGCGGTGCTGGCCCACACAGTTCCACTCGCGTCTTCGGCGAGGAAGAACAGCGAATAGGGCGTGGTTTCCACGCGGCCTTCATCGACCCACTTGCCTCTGTCCCACCGCATGGAGGACAGACCTTTTTGCTGCGCAATGTATATCCGGTTCGGAAACTGGCGCGACTGGATCAGCCCTCTGGAATATTCTTCCGGACCAGTCCGCGCGGGCAGGGCGGGTGTAACAACGTCACCCTGGATGCGCATGACGCCCACGTCCGTGCCAGCCAGCAATTGCTCCGGCCCGCCGGGGACGGAATCATGGAAGACCAATAGATGGGAGCTTCTAGTCGCCGGGCTGGACAATACGTGAGCTTCAGGAAGGCCGGTGGCAGCGTTCGATGCGATCCGCTGCAGCGGGATACCGCCCCCAAACGAGGCGGTATAGACGGCTCCGTTCAGGAGTGCGGCGTCGTAGATGAAAGAGCGGGTCAGAACCGAGACCGGTGAGTTCAGCGCGACCCGGCTGATGTTCTCTGCGGTCAGGAGCCAGAGGGCACCATCCCGATCCTCATACGCCGAGCCCACGCCGTTTTCCGCCAGTCCCGATTCTTTATCGATAACCCGAAGCAGCCGCCCATTATGATCGATGATCACCGCACCGCCGCGCTCAGTGGTAATGCAGTAGCCGCCACCTGCGAGCGAGATGGCCGAGTAAACCCTGTTCTTCTTCAGGTAACCATCCGCATCGGTCGAAAACGGACTAACCGTTTTGCCGTCGTATAGGCGCAGACCTTCTTCGCGCGCGGTGATCAGGACGTGCGCATCATCCCAGGGATATAGAGATAGGAACCTGGAATGGCTCAGAGCATCGCCCCCCGGCAGCGGGCGCAGCTCGTCGCCGGCGACTTCTTCGAGGCCAATGCCTAGCTGGGACGTGTAAATCCGCCCGCGGACCTCCGATAATCCCTGGAACTGATCGGGCGATGCCCAGACCTGCATGCGCTTGCCATCCCAACGGAACAGTCTCTCCGGCGACACGAACAAGGCGCCCTGCGGCGCAAAAACGATCTGGAAAACACGACCGAAGCCACGGTGCTCCTTGGGAATGCGGTCCGTCAGTGAAACGTATTTCAACTCTCCGGCGGCGTCGGGTTCAAGATAGCCGAAATCACCAATTGCTCCGGCCCAGATCTTCCCATTGCCGTCCATCGCGAGCGCAACGACTCCCCCTGAGGGGGTCCAAATCCCGCGCCAGGTCGATCCATCGTACTGCTGGATCTCCTGGTTGCCCGTGCCCAGATAGAGCAGCCCACGGCGGTCCCGCAAAAGGATGTTTGCGGACGCGCCGGTCCAGTCTATCGGGTAATTCCGGATGAGCGGGATGCCTGTAAGCTCACGCTGGGGTCCGGTTGCAGCAACGGTGTGGAGAGAGATCGCCGTGAGCACAACGGCGAGCCGTGCACAGACGGAGGCTCTCATTTTGGGGGTGCCC
Source organism: Acidobacteriaceae bacterium (assembly GCA_019233375.1). Classification (GTDB taxonomy): domain Bacteria; phylum Acidobacteriota; class Terriglobia; order Bryobacterales; family Bryobacteraceae; genus Bog-105. Next base: position 8,805 of record JAFAMM010000106.1, on the reverse strand, counting down.
TAGAGTATCACAAACTAGCGCTCTCGTGCGCGAGCAACGATTTCCTGTCTACCAGATATCGAGTTTTGATTCCTAGGCGGCTTTGCGTTTGATTTCTCGGCCGGCGAAGACTTCTTCCATGGCGATTTTCAGCACACCCTTGATTTCATCGAAAGCGATGGGCGTGTGTCCGGGCAGACGAGCTTCGATGGTTCCTTTGATATCGGTATCGAGTTCGAGGTGCGCGGCTTTCGCGTTGGCCAGGCGAGTGCGGGCTTCCTGGAGTTCCTGCTTGCTGGTTTGGTCGGCTTGCTTGGCCGCTTGCGATTCAAAGCCAATTGCCGCTCTATCTTTTTGGGCTCTGAGCTTTAGCAAGTCGGAGAGGCATTTGTGGAAGCTGCGCTCGTGGGTGGTCTGATAGCGGAGATAGAGCGCGAACTGCTTTTCTTTCTCATGCGCGACGAAGCCATTCGTGCTGGGCCATGCGCTCGACGAGGATCTGCTCGGTGGCGGTCTGCGGGTTGTGCTCCGAGCGGAGGTCCGCCAGAAGGCTATCGAATTCGGCCGTTTTCTCCCAGGCGAGGAAATGAAAGGCTCCAGCGAGCCCGTGACGAAAATTGTTGAGCGCGATGGCTTCTTTGCCTTCCGCGGTTTTGGGGCCGGTGGAGAGTTCGGCGTTCTTGCGATTGGCGGCGAGCTGGGCGTCAGAGATCATGATTGGCTGATCGACGGTAGCACGGCGCAGCGCGGAAGCGGATTGGGGCGAGCGGCGCGGCGCAGGTTAAGTTGATCCCTGTGTATGGGATGAAAATGTTTTCCAGAGCTGTGATGGCCGCCGTTGAGGAATGGGGCGAGAAGAACCGGGTGGTGTGGTAGTTCTCACACGTCCCGAAACTTCCCGCGGTCCCCAACCCTGCGCAATATTCGTCTCACCCCGGCGAGAAGGAGTAACAGCCCTAGCAATGCTACGAAAATCTGCGCTCCGTGCTGCCGCGCAAAACCGGAAACTGTCGGCGATCGGCCTCCCGCTTCGTGCAGTACCCACGACAGCGCGAGCCAGCACACGGAACTTCCAACCAACGTATAGGAGAGAAACGGCGCTAACGCCATCTTTGCCAGGCCAGCCGGGAATCCAGAGAATGCCTTCACTCCTGGGATGAATCGGCAGATCAGAACCGCGACGCTTCCGTATTTGCGGTAGAAGGCCTCAAACCGGGCCTGACGTTTCGGGCCAGCCGAGTATCGCGCGCTGAACGGCTCGACAATAGCTCGCGCTCCGAATCGCGCCATGCAATATTGCGCCAATTGACCCGTCGTCTCGCCAGCGGCAGCAACCGCAGCCGCGACCCACCACTCAGGAGACACCAGGAAGCGCAGCATCAGGACCATCACCGCCGTCCCTAATGCAGGCACCCCCAAGTTCCCGGCAACCGTCACCACAAAAACTCCGGCGTATCCTGTTCGGTTGATCCAGGCGTCGAACGCTGTTACCGGCCAACTCACCCGTGTACCAGTCAACTACGGCGAACCGCGATCGTCAACTAAGGAGCACAGCGCGTGAAGTGATTGTCTCCGAGTAGCTGGCCAACCGTCCGTGAACAGCGCTTCGGGCTATACGCGTAGAGCGAATGCGGGGATCGATTTGCACGGTACGGCCCGTGACAGCATCTATGCTATTTCGACGAAAGGAGTAGCAAGCGATGGCAAAAGTATTGAGGTGCAGGACGGAGTGAAGTGGGAGACGAGTTTCCGCACACACGGTGACCTCTTCAAAACGTACGGGCTGCTCGGACCAGTGCAGTTCACGGTATCGGGGAACGAGGTCGCGCTCTCCGTGGACACGGCGGACGCACAGGCGTTCCTTAAGAGCATCAACGAGCCGCAAACGGTTGAAGCAATGAAGGTGGATGGCGTTAAGCGCGAAACCGTGAAGGTGTACGTTTTGGATAAGAGCGCATTCTGACCGATGGTCGAGACGATTCGCGGTCACGCCATTACATCCGCGTTTAGATCATCGCCGCCCATGCAAGCGTCTGGAAATACAAACCACCCCAGATTCACCCTACCAGAGTTCAGCATGAGAAGAGTGCCTAAATCATCCGCACGCCAACGCTCGTAACGGGGCCCAAGTCCACCAGAACATTACCCGTCGTGTCGATAATCTCGACGTGGAACTGGCCGGTTAACTTGACGCCATCGCTCATCAGAGTGCCGGTCACGTGTAAATCGCCGAAATTCTCTCCGGTTGCAGAGTTGAACATTATCTTGCGGAAACCAGCCTTGGCGACTCCTGGTCCAATGCGCGCCCAATTGCCAAATCCGTCCGAGCCGTTGGCAACCACGTCGAAGCCAAAAGGGGCGAAATTGAGATTGCTTGCGGTGTGCAGGAACGAGTTTGTCTCCGTGAGCACGCCGCCGTCCGCAAGATCGACGAACTCGCGAAAGCTGAAGCCGTTGGAGACCGTACTCACGAAATTCCAAGCGCCCAGAAAGGCCTTATCGCTTCCGTCATCGGCGCGCGCGACTCCAGTTCCGACGGCGGCAATGGCAGCCGGGGCCGTGGCGGAAAGCAGTCTCAAAAACCGTCGTCTTGGGTTCATCTCTCGATCCTCCGCCTCAAACTGTAATTCATTTTGAGAAAGGCATTCCATGGAAGAGAGGTGAGGATTTGGTGAGGCTACAGATCGTTGAAAACGTGCTATATTTCCCGTCGCGGAGGATCTTGTGGCAGTCGGCGGCGCGGTCAGATTCGGGGAATTCGAACTGGATATTGGCTCCGGCGAATTGCGGCGACGGGGGCGGCGCATCGGGCTCGGCCCGCAGCCGCTGAAAATATTAACCGCCCTCGTCGCCGCTCCCGGCGAGATCGTTTCGCGGGAAGCTCTCTGCCAGCGCATCTGGGGCGAGGGGACTTTCGTTGATTTTGAACATGGCCTCAATTTCTGCATTCGCGAGATACGATCCAAGCTCGGCGATCACGCGAAGCGCCCACGGTTCATCGAGACGATCCCCCGGCGCGGGTACCGGTTCATCGCCGGCATTTGCGCTGTGTCATCGAACGGCTCTGCCTCGCCGAAAGAAATCCAACTCCATGAAATCTATGTCCAGGCTCGCGCGAGCTTGAATCAGTCCGGCAAGGAAAGTCTGGAGGAGGCGCGCAGGTTGTTTGAACAGGTGATTACGCTCGATCCAAACTACGCCATGGCGCATGCGGGATTGGGCGCTGCGTACGCGCTCCGCAATATCAACCGGCGGGACCCTGAAGATCTCAAGAGCGCCCATTTTCATCTGCGAAAGGCGCTTGAGCTCGACGCTGAACTCGCGGAGCCATACCCATGGCTCTGCTATGTCTATGTCCGTTTGGGCCAGCTGGAAGACGCGATTAAAGCAGGGCATCAAGGGGTGAAGTTGTTGCCCGATCTCGTTCAGGCACAGTATTTCCTGGGCATGACGTATTTGAGTTCGACCGAATGGGGCGCGGACAATTACCAAGTGGCGGCCGGTCATCTCCTGAGAGCGACCCTTATCGCTCCGAGGTGGCAGGCGAGCTGGTTCGGGCTGTCCTACATCGCTCTGCTGACCGGAGATTATGTGCGGGCAAGAGAGTTTGGCGGCCACTTGCTTCCGACGCCGGGAATAACCGTAGAAGTCCCCTTCCTGGGCGGCGAGCATGCGCTTGCGTCCGTTGAAATGCGGCAGGGCGAATGGAAGCAGGCGCGCAGAATTCTTTTGGGTTTTCTGGAGCGAATGAAGACCTCTGATCACATGTACCGGGACACGATGTCCGCCGCGGCGGCTTGTATCTTGGGTGAGGTCTACATCCGGGAAGGTGCGATCGAACATGCACTCGCCTCGTACCACCGCGCCTGGCACATCCTTCAGGAGCATCGAAGAATTATGGGGCACGCACGTTTGTGCGTGCGCGCACAGGCGGGTTTGGCGCTCGCTTATGCGTCGCAAGGCGATCGGGAACGCGCAACCGGTCTCCTGTCGAAGGGTATCGAGATGGCCGATGCATCCACGTCCATTTCTCACTGCGTTCCGGTGGTTTCGTTGGCAGAGCAGTTTTACGCGATAGCCGTCGCGCACATTGGTTTGGGAGCTCTGAAGGATGCGATGTGCGCTTTGAGAAGAGCAGCGGTGAGCGGTTGGCGCGATGCTCAGTGGCTTCGCCGGGACCCGTTGCTTGAGCCGGTTCGCCGCTCGCCTGAATTTGACGGGATCGTAGATTCCGCGGCGCGGTTTCCGCCGGTGCGATTTGTAGCGGATTGAGTGTCCTTGGCTCCTCAATAACAGCCGCGCTTACCGATTCTGAATACTGCGATAGTATGAAAGCCGTTATGACGAGTCGTGCGGGCGAATTCGCTGGCAACGACCTGGATTTTTCGTCGGCTCTCGATGCTGCGGCCGCTATCAAAGTAAAGAAAGTTTCATCGGTAGAGTTGACGCAGCGCATATTCGAACGGATTGATAAGTACAACCCGAAGCTGAACGCTTTCGCTTACCAAGTGCGGGACGGGGCTCTGGAAGAAGCTCACAAGGCGGATGATGCAATCGCGCGAGAGGAGCAACTCGGCGCGTTTCATGGCGTGCCGTTCTGTGTCAAAGAATGTTTCGCGGTGGAGGGCGAACCCGACACCTGGGGAATTCCAGCGCTGAAGAACTCCAAAGCTCCTACGAACTCGGCTGCCGTGGAACGATTGCTTGATGCAGGTGGGATTCTAACCGGCGGAACGAATGTTCCGTACGAGTTGATGGACTGGCAAAGCTATAACGATATTTACGGGACGACAAATAATCCATGGGATATTACTCGTACGCCCGGGGGATCATCGGGAGGAAGCGCGGCGGCGCTGGCCGCGGGCCTAACGTATCTCAGCGTGGGAAGCGACATTGGCGGATCGCTGCGGCTTCCAGCGAACTTCTGCGGGATCTTCTCACATAAGCCAACAATCGACCTGGTCAGCACGCGGGGGATGGTCCCCGGCGGGTATCCCGGATCTAAGGGATTCTCGACGGATCTCCATGTCGCCGGGCCGATGGCGCGGAGTGCACGCGATTTGATGGCGGCGCTCGAACTGCTCGGCGGTCCAGACGAATATGACCAAAAGGCGTGGTCCTGGAAATTGCCCCCACCGCGAAAACGCACGCTGAAGGATTTTCGCGTGGGATTTGTGGTCGAGAGCGCGTTGGCTATGCCGAGTTCGGATGTGAAGCCACTACTCGAAAGGGCGGTAACCGCAGTTGAGCGCGCTGGCGCGCAACTCAAACCGGGTTGGCCGCCACAATACAAGCTAGAAGAAGCGCTCGAGAATTATCAATTCCTGCTCGGCGCATTCATATTCAGCACCTCATCGAAGGAGGAGCAACAGCAACGCCTGCAGCGGATGTCTGCCAATACTCCATTCGGTGCGGGATATCGTGCGTCCCATGTCGACTGGCTGCAGCAACGATTTACGCAACTTAGTTACCGAGCCATGTGGCAGAGTTACTTCGAACAAGTAGACGTCTTTCTCATGCCGGTTTCCTTCACAGTGGCTATGAAACACGATCACAGCCAGCCCATATTTAAACGAGAGATTGAGACGGTTGACGGGAAGCGACCATATATGGATCTACTGACGTGGATGGGGACTGCCACACTCACCGGCTGTCCAGCAAGCGTCGCGCCAATTGGACGAACGGCAGCCGGCCTTCCAGTTGGCATTCAAATCATGGGCCCGTTTTGGGAAGATGCGACGCCGATTGAGTTCGCTGAACTGCTAACAGAAGAAATCGGGAACTTTGTTCCGCCTCCCGGGTATCAGAGATAGCCGCTGTGCTTGCCGCGAGCCGCTAAGTGCAGAGGAGGCTCAACGGTGAGCATTGCTTGAGAAATGAACCTTGTATCTCAGGCAGAGGAAGAGGCGCCGTATCCAAAACTGGCTCAAAGGAAGGGGAAAGTTATGAAAGATTTCCGGAACAAGGTGGCTGTGATTACGGGCGGGGCAAGCGGCATAGGGCGCGCCCTCGCCGAGCGCTCTGCGAAGGCTGGGATGAAGGTGGTTATCGCCGATATTGAGGAAGGTGCGCTAGCCCAAGCTGACAAGGAGATGCGGGCAGCTGGAGCTTCAGTCCTCGCTGTGAGGACTGATGTTTCGAAAGCCGACGAGGTGCAAGCGCTAGCCCGCAAGACGCTCGATTCCTTTGGGGCGGTGCACTTATTGTGCAACAACGCGGGCGTGGGTGTCGCAGCGAAGCCCACATGGGAGACTACTCTGGAGGATTGGCAGTGGTGCTTGGGAGTGAATCTTTGGGGTGTGATTCATGGCATCCGAACGTTCGTTCCCATCATGCTCAAACAAAGCGCGGAGGGTCACGTAGTCAACACCGCATCGTTAGCGGGCCTGCTCTCGTCACCGTATCACGCCATTTATTACGCGACCAAGCATGCTGTAGTGACGATCACGGAGTCATTGCACCACGAGCTATTGCTACTGGATTGCAAATTAAAGGCGTCGGTGCTTTTGCCCGGCTTCACCCGAACAAACATAATGGAGTCGTATAGGAACCGCGCCGCCGAATTTGGCACACAAACGGCCGACGAAGCTACGACTGTCCCTTCAATGCTGGCGGCGTACCGGCAAGCTGTCGAGGCGGGATTCCCGCCGCAGTTCGTCGCCGAGCAGGTTTTTCATGCGATCTGGCACGAGAAACTCTACATCCACACAACGACCGAGTTTCACGAGCTGGTGCGCCAGAGGGTAGAGGGAATAGTGGCGCAAAAAAATCCTGTCATCCCTACGGAGCGCTTGCGTGCGTACGGGATTCCGACTGCCCAGGCTTAAACGAACGGCAAGGCCGCTGTCTAACAAGCTTGGTCCACATGTATGAGCCCTAAGCCCATCGGAAAGCTCGCTCCTCAGACATCGGAGGAAGCACCGTATCCAAAACCGGCTCGCGCCTGGTACGTCCTCGGCCTGCTCACGCTGGTGTACGTATTCTCCTTCCTTGACCGCACAATACTAAGCCTCCTCGTCGGCCCGATACGCCGCGACTTTCACATCACGGACACGCAGATCAGTCTACTGATTGGGTTCAGCTTTGCAGTGTTCTACACGTTCTTGGGTCTTCCCCTCGGGCGCATAGGCGACAGATACAGCCGCCGGCAATTGATTGCGATTGGTATCTCAACCTGGAGCCTGTTCTGCGCCGGGTGCGGGTTGGCGAAGAACTTTGGCCAAATGCTGTTTCTTCGTATGGGTGTCGGAGTTGGCGAGGCGTCATTGTCTCCGGCGGCTTACTCGCTTATCACGGATTATTTCGCTCCCAAGCGACGTGCCATGGCGATGAGTATCTACAGTATGGGAATCTATATCGGCGGTGGCCTGGCATCCGTGTTGGGAGGACTCGTGGCCGGATGGGCCAACGGCCGTCCGGGCTGGACGCTGCCCCTCCTGGGCGCTGTCCGCTCCTGGCAGATCGTGTTTTTTGCGGTGGGACTTCCCGGCCTCCCGCTCGCCCTGCTCATGTACACGTTTGCGGAGCCCATTCGCCGCGGAGGCCGCATTGGGGTCAAGAGTGTTCCTTTGAGAGAGGTTTTCGGCTATGTAAAGACTCACCGCAAGACGTACCTCTGCCATCACCTGGGCATAGCATTCATGGCACTAGCCGCCTATGGCGGCGTCGCATGGAATCCAACCTTCTTCATCCGGCATCACCACTGGAGCGTCTCACAAGCTGGGGTGGGTCTTGGAATTGTTGCAGCGCTCGGAGGCCCGCTAGGCCTGTTCTTCGGTGGATGGCTCGCCGATCGGCTCGCGGCGCAGGGGCAGAGGGATGCCTATCTTCGTGTAGCGATGATGGCGATGGTCGCAGCCATACCCGCAGGCGCCGCTTACCTGCTCGTTTTCAATTCACATCTAGCTCTATTCTTGTTGGCTCCGGTATGCTTTCTGACAGCGATTCCTATCGGCACAGGTCCAGCAGCACTCATGCAAGTTACGCCGAGTCAGATGCGCGGTCAAATCAGCGCAGTCTATTTGTTCACGATCAATCTGATCGGGCTCGGCGCCGGTCCAACGGTGGTGGCCCTGATGACGGATCATGTGTTCCGGAATGACGCAATGGTAGGATCTTCGCTTTTGGTGGTGGGAATCGTTTCCAACGCTATTTCCGCTCTGATTCTCTGGAGCGGCCTCAAATCGTACGTGCGCAGTCAGGATCAGCTGAAGAAATGGATCGCGGCGTTGCCGGTTTAGACGCAGCCGGCTCGGCTCATTTGACCTACGTAGCGCGACGAAGGGATCGACAACGGCGTATGGCTGCCAAGGCCGGTGGATACGTCGACCTTCGCCATTTCCGACGGAATGCTAATGACGGCCACTCCTGTGCCTCCTCTGTTTCTTCCTGCGATTCTCAAGCGATCGATTGAGAATTTGCCGTTACTGGTGCGAGTAGAGCCGCAGGGCGTTCGCGAATGCCTTGGCGTGGAAGATGGTCGCGCCTTGTCCGCCATTGCCGTCACTCGTGAGGACATAGACATCGTCCGTGCCGGGTTTGATGGCCAGGCTTGTCGACAGCAGATTGTGGCCTTCATCTCTACCCGGCAAGAGTATTTGTCCGATTGGGATGCCGTTCTTGTTGAACGCGAGCACGCGGCCTTGGCTGTAAATCGCCACATAGACATTGCCGTCGCGGTCAACGCGCATCGAATCCGGAGCAGGACCGATGAAATGGTACGGAATGGCTGAGCCGATTGGTGTGATCGTTGTAGGACCCGCCAACTCGACGCGATGTAGGAGGTTTCGGGCGAACTCGGTGACCCACAAGCGCGTTCCGTCCGGA
>JAFAMM010000436.1 GCA_019233375.1 Acidobacteriaceae bacterium | reverse complement strand
AAGACGAATAACTGGGCCGACTCAAGCACCGACACCGCCGTACATAATGGACTGACGGACTTCGGCAAGCAGGTTGTTCGCGAGATGAACCGGCTCGGCATGATGGTGGATATTTCGCATGTCGCGGATAAGACTTTTTGGGGTGCGCTCGAAACCAGTCAGGCTCCTTTGATCGCTTCTCATTCTTCCGCCCGTTCCGTCACGAACGTGCCCAGGAACATGACGGACGACATGATTCGCGCGCTGGCAAAGAAGGGTGGCGTAATCCAGGTGAACTTTTACTGCAGCTTCATCTCGCAGAAGGCAGCCGACGCTCCCAAGAACGCGCCGGTGCGGGCGGCGCTGGCAGACGTGGTCGCGCACATTGACCACATCCGGCAGATCGCGAGCATCGAAGCCATCGGCATCGGTAGCGATTTTGACGGGATCGACTGCGCGCCCGAAGGCCTGGATGATGTATCGAAATTTCCGAATCTCACACGTGCGCTGCTCGAAAAAGGATACACGCCCGCGGACATCAAAAAGATCTATGGCGGAAACACCTTGCGGCTGATGCGGCAGGTAGAGAAAGTTGCGGCTGAAATCCAGCGCGAATCGAAGTAAGCGCCCCAGTCATTCGTTCTCGAAGCGTTTAGCTTCCTGCCAGAGTTCCTCCATACGCGCGAGCGGCGTTTCGGAGAGCGTGCCGCCGCTGTTGGCGATTTCGCGCTCTACATGTTCAAAGCGTTTGCGGAATCGCGCATTGGTTTTGCGCAGCGCTTGTTCGGGATCGACTTTCAGGAAGCGGGCCAGGTTTACCAGCGTAAAAAGCAGGTCTCCGATTTCCGCCTCGACGTGATCCGGATCCTCACCGGCGCGCGCGCGAGAAAGTTCAGCCGCTTCCTCTTGCAGCTTCTCAACAACCCCGCCGATGTCCGGCCACTCGAAACCGGCGCTAGCGGCCTTGTGGCTGATCTTCTCGGCCTCGACCAGAGCAGGCAGGCTGCGGGGAACACCGGCCAAGATGGATGCAGGCATGTCTCTTCCCTGGCCTGCTTTCTCCAGAGTCTTGATCTCATCCCAGCGAACCTTGACGTCCTCGGCCGTTTTGGCAGACCCGTCCGCAAACACATGCGGGTGACGCCGGATCAGCTTCTGGTTGATGGAATCGAGAGCGTCGCTGATCTCGAATAGGCCCTGCTCGCGCGCCATCTGCGCAAAGAAAACAGGCTGGAGTAACAGGTCTCCTAACTCTTCGCTGAGGCCGGGCCAGTTACGCTCGTCAATGGCGTCCATGACCTCATACGCCTCTTCGAGCAGATACGGTTTGATGGTATCGAATGTCTGCTTCAGGTCCCACGGGCAGCCGTCGGGTGCGCGCAACCGAGCCATAATTTGCACCAGTTCGCCAAATTTCTGGCCTGCTCTTCGAAATTCCTCTTCCACGTTCCGAATATAGCGGCTGGTTATACGGCGGCTTCAGAGCGGTGATGAAACCGGACGCTCCAGCCGTTATTCAGCGCACTGGTCGTTCGGGCGTCTGACGCGTGTACGGAGGAAAAGCTCTTCTGGGTCTCCGCCGCCAGGTCTCTTCACTTCGCGCCCGTTTTGTGCATCTTCTTTAGCCGCGTCCAGCCAGGCGCGCCACTGTTCTTCGGCCCACTGCACGATTTCGCAGCACGAATAGAGACCATCCCGGAACTCGTCCTGGAAGCCGAGAGCTTCGGCTTCCGCCATGGCCTGAGAATCATTACGCCCGCAGTGCCTGCAAAAGGCAGTTTCTGTAATATGATCGTCTTCCACTTCTAATCCCCTGTTACCGGCTAATTACCGCCCGGTCCCCCCGCTTCATGTGCAACCACCTCTGTTTGGATGCTGCGCTGTTGCTCCGCTTCTTTCGGTACGCGAAAGGTAAATTGCTTGCCGGTTGGTCCGGAGTTGTACTGACTAACGAAATAGGTGTTGCGTACCGCGATCAGCAGCAGATAGCTGTGATCCAAATTGCCGCCACCACTCTCAGTTACCGGCAAGAGATATAGAGTTTTGCCGTTCAGCGTGAGCGAGATTTCCTGGGGCCAAGATCGTGCGAGAGGTATGTTAATGGCGTAATCGCCGGGCTGCAAAATGAGCGAACCCCAGTGCACCTCGTGCGCCAGGCGAAACGTTGCGCGCTCCGCATGCGCCGCGAATGCGCTGAAGAAAAAAGTAGCTGCGAGCGCGATGAGATTCGCCACTCGCTTCATTCTTGAGTTCAAAACCAATCTCCTTTCCGGTTTTTGTGCGGGCCAGGCCGGCCTAGGTCGCAAGCTGTCCTACTCGCTTGGACGAGAGGATCAGAGAGGAGATTCGACTGTGATGTAAAACTCTTGACAACACAATGTGAATCGATAGAGCCGGCGTCATGATGGATCCGTGAGGCTCAGCCAGCGCGGCGGGATGGCGCTTCCGGCTCTCTACGCCGCAAAGTAAGATGGAGGTGTTGTATGGCAGACAGCACTGAAACTCTCCAGGATTTCCCGCTCCCTCCAGCAAGCTTCGCTTTCCTTGTTGAGTCGATCCTCATGCAGACCCAGATCCAGCTCGGGCTGTTCCATCTCCATGAGGGCGAGGAGAAAACGGAGCCGAACCTTCCCGTTGCACGCCACTCAATCGACATGCTGGCCATGCTGGAACAGAAGACCAGAGGCAATCTCACAGTGGAGGAGCAGCGCTTGATTGAGAACGGGCTGACAGAGCTTCGGTTCCGCTATGTTCAGGTGGCCGATGAAGTGAAGCGCAAAGGGCAAGCTTCCCCTGCGGCGGGAACGGAAACGAAGAAAGAGGACGACCGCCCGCTCATCATCACCGCAGACGGCGGCAAGGGAACTAAAACCGAATAAATGCTCGAACAGTTCGAGCACGCTTCCATACTAGTGCTCGGATCGGGCACCAGCGTGGGCGTACCCATGATCGGTTGCCGATGCCGTGTCTGCACGTCGCCGGACCCGCGCGACAAGCGCCTGCGTCCTTCCGTGCTGCTGAAGCTGAATGACAAACGGGTGCTGATCGACACAACGCCGGATTTTCGTTGCCAGGCTCTCCGGTTCGGCATCGAGCGGCTCGACGCGATCCTATTTACACATGCGCACGCGGATCATATCCTGGGTCTCGACGACGTCCGGCCATTCAATTTTCTGCAGAGAAGCGAGATCCCGATGTACGCATCGGCCGATACGCTCGAAGCGATTGAACGCACATTTGAGTACGTGTTCGATGCCAAGCCATCGGAGTCGAGCCGCCCGCGGCTGGTGCGGCATATCTTCGAGACTGATCCGATTTGCGTGGCAGGCATAGTTATCCAGCCCGTTCGCGCGCTGCACGGCAGTGGGACGGTCTACGGGTTTCGTTTCGGTGATTGCGCTTACCTGACAGATCACAGCGAGATCCCTGAGGAAAGCCAGCAGCAGTTGATCGGGCTTGACGTGTTGTTCCTCGACGCGCTTCGGCACAATCCGCATCCAACGCATTCGACTGTCGAAGAGTCGCTCCGGATGGTCGAATTGCTGGAGCCGAAGAGAGCATACTTCACGCACATCTCGCACGATCTTCTGCACGCACAGATGGAGGCAAGACTGCCAAAGAACGTGCGCCTTGCCTACGACGGCCTTGAGATTCCGATCGGGAGGGAGGACCGCGTGTGAGCGAGCAGTTCGGTCCATGCGCGCTCGCTATCGGCAACTTCGATGGCGTCCACATCGGACACAAGGCGCTGATTCGCGAAGTAGTGCGCTATGCGTCAGACAAGAACTTGCGGGCCGCGGCACTGACGTTTGACCCTCATCCGACTGCTGTGCTGGCGCCTGACAAAGTTCCTCCACAAATCTGTTCTCTTGGGCAGCGCCTCGAACTGTTGGAACAAGCGGGCGTCGAACAGGTCTTCGTGCAGCCGTTCACCGCGGAACTGGCTGCGTTCTCGCCAGAACAGTTCGTAGAGGACGTTCTGGTGAACAAGCTGAACACCAAGGCGGTGTTTGTGGGAGAGAATTTCCGGTTTGGCTACCGGCAGAGCGGCACGCCGGAGGTATTTCGAGCGCTCGGCGAGCGATATGGATTCACCACTTGTTTCATGCGCCCGGTCACGTTTCGCGGCGAAGTGGTCTCGAGCACAGCCGTTCGGGGATATGTCGCAGCGGGCAAGGTGGTGCACGCGGCGCATCTACTGGGCCGATGTTTTTCGCTCGAGGGTAAGGTCGTCAGCGGACACGGCATCGGGTCCAGGCAGACGGTGCCGACTTTGAATCTGCGGATGCCCGCAAATCAGATCGCGCCGAGAGGTGTGTTTGTGACCCATACACGCGATTTGCACGACGGCCGCCGTTGGACTTCGATCACCAATGCCGGGATCCGTCCGACTTTCGGCGGGGATGAATTCACGGTGGAGACTTTTCTTCTTGATCCGCTGGAAGGCGACACGCCCCGCGAGATCGAAGTGGCTTTTCGCCATTTTGTGCGCCCCGAGCGGCAGTTTCCAAATGCGGACGAGTTGAAGGAGCAGATCCTCAAAGACGTCGCCCGTGCGAAGGCTTACTGGCGGCATGCTCGGAAGCTGCTACAGCCCCTTTCTTCGATATACTGAGGGTTCCAATTCACCCGCCCGGAGGACATTTCCATGCAGCTTTCCGAAGGAAAAATCAAGCATCTGAATAAACTTTCGAATAAAGACGGCGTGATTGCGGCGGCCGCAATGGACCAACGCGGCAGTCTGCGAAAGATGATCGCTCAAGCCAAAGGCGTCCCGCAGGAGCAGGTCACAGATGAAATGTTGAGCGAGTTCAAAACGATCGTGACCCAGGTGCTCACGCCGCATGCCAGCGCGATTTTGCTTGACCCCGAGTACGGTTTACCCGCGGCAAAAGCACGATCAAAGAACGCCGGCCTGTTGCTCGCCTATGAAGAAAGCGGGTACGACAACACGAAGCCGGGACGTTTGCCGGATCTACTTCCCCACCTGTCGGCAAAACGCATCAAGGATCATGGCGCGGATGCAGTGAAGATTCTACTCTATTACTCGCCCTTTGAAAAACCCGAGGTCAATGACATCAAACACGCCTTTATTGAGCGTGTAGGCTCGGAGTGCGAGGACAACGACATTCCTTTCTTCTGCGAGTTCGTCGGCTATGACCCGCAGGGCGGTGACGAAAAGGGATTTGAGTATGCGAAGAAAAAACCCGAAGTGGTCACGAAATCGATGGAGGAATTCAGCAAGCCTCAATACAAAATCGACGTTCTGAAGGTGGAAGTACCGGTGAACGCCGAGTTCGTGGAAGGCAGCAGCGTGTTCAAGGGCCAGGCGGCCTACTCCCGCAAACAAGCCCTCGAATATTATCGCAAGGCGGCGGATGTTGCACAAAAGCCCTTCATCTATCTCAGCGCCGGCGTCACCAACCCGCAGTTCATAGAGTCGCTCCACATGGCCGCCGAATCCGGGACCGACTACTCCGGCGTGCTATGCGGCCGCGCTACGTGGAAAAACGGCGTCGGCGTATACGGTAAAGAGGGCGCCAAGGGGCTAGAGAAATGGATGTCAGACGAGGGCGTCAAGAACATCGAAGCCGTGAACGCCGCGATTCAGTCCGCTAAGCCCTGGCATGCCAAGGCGGGCGTCGCGGCCCACGCGTAAGTCGCAAGCGTGCATCCACCTCACCCAAACGGCCCCGGCCCGGCGGCGGACCTTCAGATGCATTTCGCTTCCATACCGGAAGCGATTGAAGATTTTCGTTCGGGACGCATGCTCATCGTGGTGGACGATGAGGATCGCGAAAACGAAGGCGATCTCACGATAGCGGCGGAAAAGATCACGCCGGAGGCCATCAACTTTATGGCGACTCACGGGCGTGGCCTGATCTGCCTCGCGCTCGACGCGGAAATCTGCAAGCGGCTTGATCTGCAACCGATGTCGCTGGTCAATACGGCGCGCTTCGGAACTGCTTTCTGCGAGGCGGTCGACGCCGCGGAAGGAGTGACCACGGGCATTTCGGCATATGATCGCGCGCACACGATTCGGGTGGCGATGCGTCCAGAAAGCCGGCCTCAGGATCTCGCCCGCCCTGGCCATGTATTTCCGCTGCGGGCACGTCCGGGCGGGGTTCTGGTCCGCTCCGGACAGACCGAGGCCGCGGTCGACCTCGCCACTCTCGCAGGGCTGTCGCGCGGTGGCGTGATCTGCGAAATCATGAACCCGGATGGCACCATGGCGCGCGTCCCGCAGCTTCTCGAGTTCTGCCAGAAATTCGGGCTGAAGATGATCTCGGTTGCCGACCTCATCCGGCACCGCGTGCAGACCGAGCACTTCGTCTCTCGCGAAGCGACAGGCGAGCTGCACACTGCTTTCGGCGAGTTCCAGACTATTCGGTACGCG
>JAFAMM010000413.1 GCA_019233375.1 Acidobacteriaceae bacterium | reverse complement strand
CGCGGCGCGCGGCGGAAATGGAGAAATTTCGCTGGCTGGCGGGCGAATGGCACTACGAAAACCATGTTCCCGCCAGCAAACGCAATCCCGCGTACACCGATGAGGGAATCTCCAGATTTTCGATGTCTGAGGATGACAGTTGGATTTGTTCTGTTGCACCCAACGGGCACGAAACTCCGCAGATAACCTTTGACCCTTTCAGCGAACAATGGATCTTTGTACTCATTCGTGGTTCTTACGGCATGCTTCGCTCACGCGACGGTTGGAAAGGTGAGCAGCTCATTTTTTCCGGCCTAATGACCATGATAGGAATTGATACCGAGTGGCGAATGACGTGGACCAAGTCCGGAAACAACCGGTTCAGCTTCATTAACGAGGAGCGCCTGGCCGACGGTTCGTGGGCTTTTATCGACGACTGGACATTGAAACGTATCGGATGAGATCAAAAGACCGGCTCATCCCAGTGCCGGTCTGTTCCGATTGAAAATGGACTCACGATGGCCGAATGGATTGTTACTTATCGCGGCGCCGTTTATCCGTGGCATTGCGATCACATGGGCCACATGAACGTGATGTGGTATGTGGGGAAATTCGATGAGGCAACCTGGCAGTTGCTGGCAGCGATCGGCCTATCCCCCGCGCGGCTGCGCAATGAAAAAATTGGCATGGTCGCGGTTGAACAGCACCTAGAGTACAAGCGTGAATTGCTCGCGGGTGACTTGCTGACGATTCGCTCATCCATAAAGGATGTGCGCGATAAAGCCATTGTCCTGCTGCATGAAATGATCAATCAGGAGACACAAGAACTCGCCGCACGTACCGTTTTAACCGGCGTGTGTACCGACACCACCACGCGAAAGGCGAGACCGCTTCCAGCTGACGTCCGGGAGCGCGTCATGAGTACCTCTCTCGCGAAAGCCAATGAATAGCCGGGTTGGCGAGGCTTGCGCGCCTTGCGCTGTGGTTTGGTGATGTCGGAATGCCTTGATCCTAGTCGCCGGTCCGTATCGATTCAACCGGCTGAGGGCGCCAGGTTTTCCCAACAGTCGCGCTACTCTCCTGTGACGTGAACGGCCACGATCGTGATATCGTCGGCCAGGTCCTCGCCCGCGCTGCGACCTGACCAGCGTGAGACCTCGTGTAACAGGTTGTCGGCGAGTTGATCGGCCGAGCAATCCTGCTGGGCAATGAGAAACTGCCGGAAACGCTCCGTCCCAAATTCAACTTCCTCGGGGTTTGCGGTTTCCGGGATTCCGTCGGTGTACAGCAAAGCCCAGTCGCCCGCCGCGAGCGGCAGTTCCACCGACGAATACGTCGCGATCTTGAACTTGCCCAGGAAGAAACCGTTTTCAAGTACATCGCGCACGCCGGAAGATGATTTCCCCCACATGAGCAGCGGCGGGTGCCCCGCCCCGGCATACGTGAGTGTTCGTTTCACCATATCCAGGTACATATACGCTGCCGTGACATAGTGCTGCTGGAACTTTCCGCACAGCGCCTGGTTCAGGCCGAACAGCACCTGAGCGGGGTCGGCTGCGTGCGGCGCCTGGGCCGCCAGGGCGATCTTCAACATGGAGGCAATGAGCGCCGCGGGCATGCCGTGCCCAGAGACGTCCGCGACGAGAATGCCTATGTGCTTCTCGTCAACGACAATAAAGTCGTAGAAATCGCCCGCTACTGAACTCATCGGAATGTATCGTGCTGCAATGTCAAGCCCCTCGATTTTCGGGATCACTTCGGGAAGGATCGAGAGCTGTATCTGCCGTGCTGTTTCGAGCTCTTTCTGTATCGCCAACAATTGCAAAGCGAGTTGCTGGCGAACGCCTCGTAACACCAGGTGAGTATTGACGCGCGCCTTGACGACCGCGGGGGAAAACGGCTTATGAACATAATCGACCGCTCCCACCTCGAAGCCGTGTGTTTCGTCCTCTGTGTCCGTCTGCCCGGTAAGAAAGATGACGGGTATGTCTTTCGTCTCCGGGTCTGTTTTGAGATGTGTACAGACTTCGTATCCGTCCATGCCGGGCATCATGACATCGAGCAGGATCAAATCCGGAGGCGGCGCCACTCTCACCATCTCCAACGCCTTTGTGCCGTTCGTAGCGATGCGAACTTTGTAGTGATCCTTGAGGATCGAATTCACGACTTGAATGTTCGAGGGGGCGTCATCGACCACCAGAACAGTCTTTTTCTGATCAGGCTCTTTCATCGTGCCCCTCCGGGTCAGCCCCGCAAATGCGGGAGATTTCATCCAGCTTTGCGAGTGCCGCCTCAAAATCGAAGTCGCTGATGTTATCACTGAGCGCGTCCAGGCGCGGCTTGTCGACCGAGCCTGCAAGCGCTTCCCGCAAACTCCGCCACGCCTCCTGAGCATCGGCGTCACTGGCCTCGAGTAAAGCTTTCAAACGGGCGATCGCGACGCTCGCATTCGCTCCATTCACACGAGGCCCAGGCACCTCGGCCGGCGTTGTAGATGCCGGTTGACCGAGCGCCTCATCGATTGACGCTATTTGTTTGCGCAAAATGATCGCGAATTGCTCGAGCAGCGACGGAACGGAAGGCTGCTGTTCACGAATGGCTTTTTCCAGGTTCTGGGCCGCTGAATGCACTTCGTTGATCGCAAGATTGCCGGCCACTCCTTTCACCGTGTGCGCAATACGTTCGGCCAGCTTCGAGTCACCACTTTGAAGAGCGGCCGAAATCTGGGTTGCGGCATCGCTTTGCTTGGCCGCGAACTGTGACAGGAGATCCCGATAGAGCCGGCGATTGCCCGCGACGCGTTTCACGCCGTCCTCCAGGTGGATTCCTGCGATCTGAGGAAGCAGCCCATCACTGGATGGCTGGGAAGCCGGGGCCCGGAGTTCCTGCGGCGCTTTCGGCTTCGGCTTGGCCCAGCGCAGCAGCGTGGCAAACAGGGCATCCGGATCGATGGGCTTGGACACATGGTCGTTCATGCCGGCATCAAGGCAGCGCTGACGCTCCTCGACCAGCGCGTGCGCCGTCATAGCTATGATTGGAAGCTTCTGAAGCCGTTGGTCCCTGCGCAGCAGCTTGGTTGCGGTGATGCCGTCCATCTCGGGCATCTGAAGATCCATAAAGACGACATCGAAGGGTGGCGCCTGGTCGCTCACGGTCAGTAATTTCACGGCTTCAGCGCCGTTGTTGCCGATCGTCACGCTCGCCCCGGCACTCTGCAGGAGTTCGGTAGCGACCTGCTGGTTCACTTCGTTGTCTTCAACCAGGAGAACGCGTATTCCGCTCGCATCAGGCACGCGATCGTCGTCCTTCGTTGCTTGCGGACGCCGTTCTTCCGGCCCGAGAACACCAAATAGATCCACCAGCGTGTCATACAGCAGCGAAGAATTGACCGGCTTGAGCAAATAACCGTCGATGCCGATCTGCTCGGACTGAGCTCTGATGTCTTCGCGGCCGAAAGCCGTGACCATAACGATCTTCGGTACGTGTTTCAGGCGGTCGTTCCGCTTGATGATGCGGCTGGCCTCGAGACCATCCATTCCGGGCATGTGCCAATCCATCAACACCAACCGGTACGGATCGGTCGAATCCGCCGCCGCGATTTCGCGTATAGCGTCCTCACCCGAAGAGACGGACTCGGCCCGCAGTGCAAACACCTGGACGGCCTCTGTCAGGATCTCGCGCGCTTGGGCGTTGTCATCAACGACGAGAGCCCGGATTCCTGCAAGTTCCGGGATGAAGCGCTTGCCTTTCTCCGCCCATCCTATACCGAACCAGGCGTTGAAATGAAAGGTACTGCCGACACCCGGCTGACTTTCCACCCAGATTCTGCCGTCCATCATCTCGACAAGACGTTTTGAAATCGAGAGCCCGAGACCCGTACCGCCGTATTTGCGCGTCGTGGAGGTATCGGCCTGAGAGAACGCCTGAAACAGGCGGGCACTCTGCTCCGGCGTCATTCCGATCCCACTGTCGCGAACCGAGAATCTGAGCTTAGCGCGATCTTCGAGTTGTTCCTCTAGCGTGACGGTAACTATGACCTCGCCCCTTTCCGTGAATTTGATTGCGTTGTTAACCAGGTTGATGAGAATCTGGCCGAGGCGGAGCGGATCACCAAGCAGGTTCCGCGGAATATCGTGCTGGGATGAGATGAGGAATTCGAGATTCTTGTCCTGAGCCTTTTGACAGACAATGTTCGAAAGATTGTCAAGTACATTGTCGAGCTGAAAATCGATCTTCTCGATGTCAAGCTTGCCGGCCTCGATCTTTGAGAAATCGAGGATGTCGTTGATTATGCCGAGCAATGCCTGCGCCGCATTTTTCACCTTGGTCAGGTAATCGGCCTGCTTTGCAGACAGCTCCGTCTTCAACGCGAGGTGGGTCATGCCGATAATCGCGTTCATGGGCGTGCGAATTTCGTGGCTCATGTTGGCCAGGAAATCGGATTTGGCTTTGGTAGCGGCTTCAGCCGCCTCTTTGGCTACCGCGAGTTCTCCAGCTTGTTCGCGCGTTTGTTCGAGCAACTTGCGGGTTTCAAGATTGCTCGCAAGGATCTTTGTGTTCAGGGCCACTGTTGGCAGCAAAGCGTCAAGCAGGGTCTGCTGGCGTTCGGACAACGCCGCCGACGGCGCGAGTTCTATGACGGCCAGGACGCTGTCCTGGTGAACGACGGGAATAAAGAGAATGCACGCCGGGGCCACACTTCCCAGGCCGGTAGAGACTTTGAGGGGTTCATCGAGACTGGGACTGATGCGCAGGATCCTTCGCTCGGCAGCCGCCTGTCCGACCAGTCCGTTGCCAAGCGCGAATTCTCGCGGCTCGACTGATACATCCGTTGCGAAAGCGCCGACACGGCTAAAGCGTGCATGAGTATCGTCGGAGAGGTACAGCGCCCCGTATAGTAGATCCAGGTTCTTGGATAGGCGCGAGAGCAGGCTCGCCGCGAAGGCAGCGAAATCCTCTGTCGACTGCAACTGCTCCGTCATTGCGGCGACTTCGGCTTTCACCCACCCTTGCGTTTCGCGCTCACGGGCGGCGACCTGCAATGTCTGCAGAGCGCGGCTCATCTCGCCGATTTCATTCGGCCTCGAGAGGTAAGCGATGGGACGATCAAGGCGTCCTTGCGCGACGTCGAGAATCCGGCTACGAAATGAGAGAACGACGTCCACCACCTCAAACTGCACAATCGAGAGCGCGATCGCAAATGAAGTAAGCAGGCCAAGCAGAATCACAATCCAAGTGATCAGAATGGTGCGGTGGGTTCGAGAAGTGAGGTCTGCGGATTCCTGATCCACGCTCCGCTGCATTTGATGTTCCAGGTTCAAAAGAGCTTGCCGGCTCTTCGCCAATTCGGGATCTGAAATTCGCCGCATAAGCTGCATGGCCTTGTCGTTGCTTTGGACCTGAGTTGCCGCCCTAACGGGATGCGAGTCGGCAACTGCCTTCTCAAACAACGACTCAGCGTCAGTGATCGCCGGAGCCATGCCAGGACTATTGCGTCTCGCTTCATCGAGAGACTCGTGAAGCTCCGCCGCCGCCTGCTCGAGATCCGCATCGATGACGAGCATCCGATCCAAATCCATCTCGGCAATCTCCTTATAGAGAAGCTGACCGAAGCGGTTGTTCAATGCCTTTGCGGTTGTCAGGTTTTGAAGAGCTTTGATGTTTTTGTCGATAAGGTCGCTGTAGCTGGTATCGATGCGCTTCATCTCGATCGACGCATACGAGGCGGCCGCAAGGACCATAATCACAAGCGGCAGCAGCGCCAGAAGCACCGTCGTCCGGATTTTGAAATTCGCTAAGACACCCATGTTTGCGGCTCCTCGCGGTTGCCGGCTTGAATCACACGATGCTGACGAGGCACGCAAGATTCACGATCAGTTCAAGATTCTGGTTAACTCTTGATGTTACCGGCTCGGAGGGCAACGGGGCGACGGGAGCGTAGTTAACGAAACCGGGGGAGGTTGGCGCAACCTGCGCCCTCTGACCTGACCGGAGGGCGCAAGTAGCTGTTTTGGAATTTGCTGCGTTCTGATCGGAACACTTAGATGGCGGCGCCGCCCGAAACGAAGATCGTTTCTCCTGTAATCCAGCGTGCCTCATCAGACGCCAGGAAAGAAACAGGAGAGGCAATGTCTTGCGGGTTTCCGACGCGGCCTAGCGGCGTTCGGGCCACTGCGTCCTTCTCAAAGTCGCTATCAGCCAGTCCCGCCGACTGTGTCCCTTCCGTAACCACAAATCCCGGATTGATTGCGTTCACGCGAATTTTGCGCGCCGCCAGTTCTTTCGCCAAAGACTTCGTGATTGTGTCGACGGCCCCTTTAGTGGAGGAGTAAACGGACGCGGCCGGCGGAGCGAGCGTACTCACAATCGAACTGATGTTAACCACGCTCCCGCCCTCCGTTGGGAAATACGGCAGAGCTGCCTTGGTGGTCAGTAGCAGACCCAACACATTGGTGTCATACTGGCGTTTATACTCCGCAGCCGTCACCTGCTCGAGCGGAGCGAAGCCGTATACACCGGCATTATTTATCAGAATATCCACTTTCCCGTACGCTGTCTGCGTTTCTGCGAACAGTTTGTCAATATCCGCTTCACTGGCAACGCTGCCACCAACCGCTATTGCCTTTCCACCGGCTTGTGTGATTTCTGACACAACCTTGTCGGCGCCTTCGCGGCTGGTTGCATAGTTTACAACCACTTGTGCCCCATCGGCCGCAAGCTGCTTTGCAATTGCCGCCCCAATACCCTTGGAAGCACCCGTAACAACCGCGACTTTCCCTTTTAGCTTAGCCATGTTTTTTTCCTGTACTTTCCGGCGAACTGTTCGCCTCGGTATTTCGACATCTGTCGAAATGATGGCGCGATCTCTCAAAATGATTCAACAGCGAGAGGCACGGCCCCGCCCGTCAGCTGCCCGCCAGTTTTAACAAAGAAATGACTAACCGTGAGATGTAACGTACGTATAACGAAGAATGATGAACCTGGTGCAGGACCTGCGATACTCTTTGCGCGCGATCCACCGGAGCCCGCTGTTCGCCTCAATCGCCATTCTGTCGCTGGCGCTCGGTATCGGTGCTAATACGGCAATCTTCACGGTGATGGATCAGCTCATGCTGCGGGAATTGCCAGTGAAGAATCCCGGTCAACTTGTGATGCTCTATCAGCACGGGCCGCACAACGGGAGCAATATGGGCGACCGTATGAACTCGTATCCGATCTATCAGGACTTTCAGAAACGGGCCGCGCCGCTCTCCGAGGTGCTATGCCGGCGGCTGATTTCGGCTTCCGTCAGCATACACAACCATACGGAGCGAGTCGGCGCCGAGATGGTGTCGGGAAATTATTTCACCATGCTGGGCGTAAGACCTGCGGCAGGGCGGCTGTTCCGGTCGGATCTGGATGATCGCGTGTACGCCGGGCAGCCGGTGGTAGTGCTCAGTTACGACTACTGGGTGAACCGGTTCGATCGCGATCCAAGGGTGGTCGGCGAGAAGATCCTCGTCAACAATTATCCGATGACGGTTGTGGGTGTATCCGCACGGGGGTTTTTGGGATTCGATCCCGCGCGTGCTCCGCAAATTCGGGTGCCCATCCTGATGGAACCTGTCATGGCGCCAGAGTGGTTCTGGTTCAGCATGGGCGACCGTCGAACGCGCTGGGTACAGATGTTTGGGCGGCTTAAGCCAGGCTACACGATCGAATCCGCACAACCGCCCCTGCAAGTGCTGTTTCACCAGATCAGGGAGTACGAATGCACGTTGCCCGCGGCGAAAGATTGGTCCGCTTTTGAGAAACGGGAGTTTCTCAAAGGGACCATACAGCTGGAAAAAGCAAAGGCCGGGTACTCGGATCTGCGAAATAGCTTTTCCACCGCGCTGATAGTACTCATGTGCATGGTGGGCCTGGTGCTTCTGATCGCATGCGCCAATGTTGCCAATCTGCTCATAGCGCGGGCGTTCGCGCGGCAGAAAGAGGTGGCCGTGCGCCTATCAATCGGCGCTTCGCGCGCCCAGCTTATACACCAATTACTCGTTGAAAGTATGGTTCTTTCGTTCGCCGGGGGCGCGGCGGGCATCGGCCTGGCGGTCGTAATGACAAGAAGCCTGCTGGCGCTGATGCCGGCGCAGGAAACTCCTTTGCTCATACAGCCCTATCCCGACCTGCGTATTTTGCTGTTCACCCTGGCCCTGACCTTTCTCACCGGCCTGATATTCGGGTTGGTTCCGGCGGTGCGAGCGAGCCAGCCCGATCTTTGGACTACGCTGAAAGACGCGGCTGGATCGATTGCCGCATCGGGCGGATCGCTGTTTCTGCGAAAGGGACTGGTCGCCACGCAGGTGGCTTTGAGTTTTCTGCTGTTGTTTGGCGCCGGTCTGTTTGTGCGGAGCCTACAAAATTTGAGAGGGACGCCGACGGGGTTTCGCGATATAGATAACCTCGTGACGTTCCAGCTTTCACCCGCACTCAACGGATATGGTGCCGAGCGCACTGTGTATCTTTATGATGAGCTTCTGACGAATATTCGTGCGATACCTGGGGTGAAGGCGGTGGGTTTGGCCACCGATCCGCTGCTGAGTGGTGATGAATGGGATAGCACCACATCCGTCGAAGGCCATCAGGCCAAGGACGGCGAAGATATGCAGGCATTCATGAACGCAATCTCGCCCGGATATTTCGAAACCATGGGTATTCCGCTGATGGCCGGAAGAGACTTCGACCGGCGGGATATGAAGGACAACGCAAAAGTTGCGATTGTGAACGAGCGTTTTGCCCGGCACTTCTTTGGAAATAAAAGCGCGATCGGGCGCCACATCGGGAGAGGAATGGGCCCTGGCACGAAGATTGATATCGAGATCGTCGGAGTAGTGGGCGATTCCTTGTTTGAGGGCCCCCGGGAAGGTGTACACCGGCAGGTTTTTGTGCCGAACTGGGGCAATCAAAGCGCGGCGTTCTATGTGCGGACTGAGAGGGCCGCCGGTTCGATGTACCCGGCGCTCAAGCAGGAACTGAAGAAGCTGGATCCATCTATGCCGATGTACCAGCTAAAGACGTTGGGCAGACAGCTGGATGAAACGTTGTTGACCGAGCGCCTGGTTGCGCTGCTCTCTGCCGGCTTTGGCTTACTGGCGACACTGCTGGCTGCCATTGGCCTGTATGGGGTCATGGCGTTCGTGGTGACGCGGCGCACGAAAGAGATGGGCGTGCGTATGGCGCTCGGAGCCAATGCGGGCGCGGTGATCTGGCTGGTCATGCGGGAGGTTGTCGTGCTGCTTGCGATCGGATTAGCGATCGGCGTACCGGCGGCCTTAGCGCTCGGCAGGTTTATCGCCACACAGCTTTACGGCATCAAGGCGAGCGATCCTGAAATCGCGGCGTTCAGCATGGTTACCCTGGTTGCGGTCGCGGCGATAGCGGGGCTGATTCCAGCCCGCCGAGCCAGCCGGATTGATCCGATCCTGGCACTGCGCTATGAGTAACGCGCACCGGCTTCCACGGCCTTTGCCAAAACAACTGCGTGAGTGTCTGCTGACTCGCCCAACTCGATTCAACTGGGCCAGAAATTTGACTGCTTGACAGCCCCATAACAGTGTTCGTATACTGAACAGTGTTCATGGCTGTTCAGCAAAGACGCGCTCGGGAACGAGAGAACCTGCGGCAGGAGATCCTTGACGCCGCGCGCACGCTCTTTCTGAAGAATGGCTTCGAGAATGTTTCCGTTCGGAAGATCGCCGATCAGATCGAATACTCGCCAGGCACCATCTACCTATATTTCCGCGACAAGGCGGACATCTTCAATACACTGTGCGAGGAGACTTTCAGCAAGCTCGCGCGGCGCTTAAAAGCAATCGCGGACGACTCATGTGATCCGATTGAAAAGCTGCGGCGAGCGGGACGCGCATACGTGGATTTCGCGCTGCATTATCCCCATCATTATCAAATTACATTTATTGCCGGCCATAAAGAAAAAGGGATCAAGCCGGAGGATGCGCGAATCCAAACGGCAGGTGTGAATTGCTTCAATCAGATGCGATTGATTGTTCAGCAGTGCCGGGAGGCAGACCAATTGCAAGGTGAGGATATCGACGAAATCAGCCAGGCATTATGGGCGGCCGTGCACGGGGTTTCGACTCTGCTGATTACACAGTGCGGGTTTCCGTTTATCGAGCGGTCGAGGCTGATCGAGCGAGTAGTGGATATGGCGGTCGAGGGCGTCCGGAAGAAGTCCGGCTAATTTTTTTGGCCTTGTTATGAACAGTATTCAGCGAATGAGTTTAGTTCAGTGGAGGCGATTCTTATGAACTTTGTCGCATTGCAGATGCTGCTGGGAGACCGGGCCAAGTACATCGGCCTGGTGATGGCGGTCGCATTCTCGACCTTCCTTATGTCCCACCAGAGCTCGATTTTTTCCGGCGTAATGAACCGCACGCGAAGCCAAATTCAAGACGTACAGGACGCCTCCATTTGGGTCATGGATCCGAAGACACAGTACTTCGATGAGGTGAAAGCGCTCAATGACAATGTGCTCTATCGTGTTCGCGGCGTGCCCGGCGTTGAATGGGCCGTACCGATGTATAAGGGCCTGCCAACCGCGCGAGCGATCAACGGGGACTTCCGGACCGTCCTGCTGATGAGCGTGGACGATAACTCGCTGGCGGGTGCGCCACGCAGGTTGCTGGCGGGCGATATCGCCGATTTGCGGCAGCCTGACTCGGTTCTGATGGATCGCGCCGCGTACAGCTTCTTTTTTCCCAATCAGCCGCTCAGCACGGGCAAAGCTTTCGAGATGAATGATCATCGCGTGAAAGTGGTCGGCATCTTCGAGTCCTCTGCGCCGTTTACGAATTTCCCGGTCTTCTATGCGCGTTACAGTAACGCCATCCGCTATCAGGGGCGCGAACGCAACATGATGTCGTTCGTGCTCGTAAAAGCGCATCCGGGGCTGAGCGATGAGGAAGTGTGTCGTCGCATCCGCGCGTCGACAGGGCTGACGGCGCGAACTGACCTGGACTTTGGCTGGCAGACCATTGACTACTACATTGCGCACACCGGCATTCCGATTAACTTCGGAATCACCATCGCTATAGCGTTGCTGGTGGGCACGCTGGTCGCCGGGCAGACCTTTTACATCTTCACGCTCGAAAACCTGAAGCAGTTTGGCGCATTGAAGGCGATTGGCGTCACGAACTGGCGAATTATGGGAATGATTCTCCTGCAGGCGCTGCTGGTCGCGGCAGTGGGCTATTCCATCGGCATCACGATGACTGCCGCGTTTTTTGAGATCACGAAGAACAACATTGATCTGCGCGGGTTCTTCCTTCCCTGGCAGATCGCAACGGGAACCGCCGTGGCGGTGCTGATCATCATCGTGCTGGCAAGCGCGATGTCAATTCGGCGAGTGCTGGTTTTAGAACCGGCGATTGTCTTCCGCGGCTGACGGAGCGCATGTATGACGCAATCAGAGGCTGTGATCTGCCACAAGATCACGAAAGAGTTCGGCGCGGCCGATAACCGCAATCTGGTTCTGCGAGGAGTGGATCTTAAGGTCCACTATGGCGAACTTACGCTGTTGGTGGGGCCGAGCGGCTGCGGCAAGACGACCCTGATCTCGGTCATTGCCGGCCTGCTCAATGCGACCGGCGGCGAACTTGAGGTTTTGGGGCGAGATATGAGCCGCTTGCCTAAAGGCGACGCGGTTGTGTTCCGGCGGCGAAATCTGGGTTTTGTGTTCCAGCAATACAATCTGCTACCCGCGCTGACGGCCGCGGAGAACGCCGCGGTACCCCTGCTCGCGGGTGGTATGCGGCGCAACCATGCGGTGGAGCGAGCAGGCGAGCTGCTGGCCAGTCTGGGCCTGGAGCAGCGCCGCCATGCCCGTCCCGCGCAGCTCTCCGGCGGCCAGCAACAGCGTGTGGCGCTGGCGCGTGCGCTCATCCATTCGCCTCGACTAATTGTCTGCGATGAGCCGACATCGGCACTTGATCATGAAACCGGGCATGCCGTCATGGAACTGCTGAAGCGCATGGCCGTTCGCGAGGACCGGGCGGTCATTGTAGTAACGCATGACGCGCGCGTGTTCGAATTCGCTGATCGGATCGCATACATGGAGGATGGTGTGATTACGCGCGTAGAGGTGACTAAGAAATCAATCGCCGCGGTGAGTTGAGTGAGTTGAATAGGTGGAAGGAGAATTGACCTCATGTTGAAGTTCGGATTGCCTTCGTTCGCGGCGCTTCTGCTGATGATGGCCATCATTTCCATCGTTCGCAGCCAGCCTGTTCGAAAACAGGTTGCACCTCCGGCGACTCCGCCGGTTGCCGCCTATGGCAATGAGGTAGCCGCAGTTGGTCTCGTGGAAGCGCGGTCAGAGAACATCGCCGTGAGTTTACCCGTTTCCGGTCTGGTGACCGC
>JAFAMM010000303.1 GCA_019233375.1 Acidobacteriaceae bacterium | reverse complement strand
TGAGGAGCAAGGGGTCGATCTCGCCGGCAGCGCCGCTGGACTGCCCGAAGGATACCAGCATGCCGCGCGGCCTCAGGCAATCCAGGCTGCGGTGAAAAGTGGTCTTCCCGACCGAGTCGTAGACCACATCTGCGCCCGCGTTGCCGGTGAGCCGCTTCACCTCCGCGACGAAGTCCTGCTGTTCATACAGGATCACGTGATCGGCGCCGTTTTCCGTCGCAATGCGTGCTTTTTCCCGGGTAGAACAAGTGCCGATCACGGTGGCTCCGGCGATCTTCGCCATCTGCACGGCCATCAGGCCGGCTCCCCCCGCGGCAGCGTGGATGAGGCAGGTGTGTCCGGGTTTGAGGGCGAATGTAGAACGGGTGAGATAGTGCGCGGTCATGCCCTGCAGCATCACGGCCGCCGCATCTTCAAAGCTGACCGCATCGGGAAGAGGCACCAGAAGGCGGGACGGAACCAGGGCGTACTCGGCATAAGAGCCGCGCGCCATGGCGTACGCTACGCGCTGTCCGGGCCGCAGGTCGACTCCTTTGCCGGCGGCGGCAACCGTGCCCGCTCCTTCCATGCCCAGCTTGACCGGGGTCTCGGGCGCCTTGTAAAAGCCGTTGCGGAAATAGACGTCGATGTAGTTGACCCCGCTCGCCTCCAGCTTGATGAGAGCCTCACCGTCGCTGGGCTGCGGCGCCGGAAACTCCATGCATATGAGATTCTCAGGTCCACCGACGGGATCTGCAACGACGGCCTTCATGTAGGAATTCTACGATGGGACCGCACCGCCGCCGGACTAAACGGCCCAGCTATAGTCGCGAACGTTGGCGGTAGCGGGCTCGTCGGTCTCGAGCAGGCGCATCAGCTCCAGCCGCAGCGCATCTACAAGAGCCCGCCAGCTGGCGTCGATGACATTATCGGAGATGCCGACGGTTGCCCAGCTCCGGCGATGATCGGTCCATTCCACAAGCACACGCACGCGCGATTCCGTTCCGCCTTTGCCGTCCAGAACTCGAACCTTGTAGTCGGTAAGGTGAACGCTGGCGATCGCCGGATAAATCGCCGCGAGACATTCGCGCAGGCAGACATCGAGTGCGTGGACGGGCCCGTGCCCGGTCGCGGTCGAGGAGTGAACGCTATCGCCCACACGCAGCGTGACGCTCGCGGTGGTGATGGTCTCGGCTCCGCCGCCGCGCAGTTTGGTGGTTACCTCGTAACTGACGACCTCGAACGGATGAAACTCGGGATGCGCCGCTTCGCGCACCAGAAGTTCGAAGGTCCCCTCCGAGGACTCAAAGTCGTATCCTTCGTGTTCCATCTGCTTGATGCGCTGCAGGATCTCGCGGCCGGCCGACTCAATGATGGAATCTTTGAAGCCCAGCTCCTTCAGCTTGTAAGCGATGTTGCCGCGGCCGGAAAGGTCGCTCAGCAACACCCGCTGCCTGTTGCCGACCAGTTCAGGCTGGACGTGCTCGTAGGTGGATGCGTCTTTGAGCACGGCGCTCACATGGACGCCGCCTTTGTGAGCGAACGCGCTGGGTCCGACGAACGGCTCGTCGCGCCGGAGCGGCAAGTTGGCCATCTCGGCCACGTACATCGCCGTGTGCGTGAGTTTTTTCAGATTCTCGCGGCCGATCGTGTCGTAGCCAAGTTTTAATTCGAGATTCGACAGGATCGAGCACAGATTGGCGTTGCCGCAGCGCTCGCCGTAGCCGTTCATGCAGCCTTGCACGTGCGTAGCGCCCGCCTGCACTGCCGCGAGCGTATTCGCGACAGCGACGTCGGAATCGTTGTGACAGTGAATTCCGATCACGCCGGAAAAGCGCTTGCGAACCGCGGCCACGATTTCGCTTATCTGCGCGGGAAGAGTGCCGCCGTTGGTGTCGCACAGGCACAGCACATCGGCTCCGGCCGCGCTGGCCGCCGCCACCGTTTCCATGGCGTACTCTGGGTTGGCCTTGTAGCCGTCGAAGAAGTGCTCGGCATCGTACACCACTTCGCGGCCGCGTTTTTTCAGGTAGGCAACGGTATCCGAGATCAGCGCCAGGTTCTCCACTTCTGTAATGCCGAGCGCGCGCCTCACATGAAAATCCCAGGTTTTGCCAAAAATCGAGACGACCGGTGTCTCGGCCTTGAGGAGCGCGGCCACATTGGCATCACTCTCGACGGTGTTCTTGGCGAACCGCGTGGCGCCAAACGCCGAAAGCCTGGCATGCTTCAGGTTCAAAGCGCGGGCGCGGTCAAAGAACTCTTTATCGCGCGGGTTGGAGCCCGGCCAGCCCCCTTCGATATAGTCGACACCGAGTTCGTCCAGCTTCTGGCAGACAAGCAGTTTGTCGTCTACCGAAAAGGAGACAGATTCGCCCTGTGTGCCGTCGCGCAGCGTGGTATCGAAGGAAAAGATCTTCATAAAGTCACTGCCTTGAAGTGCCGGTTTATGTCTCGCGGCAAAAAAACAACTCCAAAATCAAAAGGCCACCGGTTGGGGTTCCCCGCCGGTGGCCTCGAAAAATTCGTACTGTGCACGAGGTCTCAAGCGGGGCCATGAATGGCCAGGCTAATGAGAATGCCGCCCTGAATGAGGAGGAGCATAAGACCCGTGAACTTTAAGTATACGACAGTTCTGGGTATGTCTAGCGCTTGTAACCGAATTTTTGCAGAAGTTCTACGCGTTGCCTCACGTGCGACTCGGTCTCAACTCCCTTGGGGGAACTGCCGTCGATAACGCCTAGTACGCCGCGGCCCTGCTCTGTTTCGGCCACGATCAGCTCGACCGGGTTGGCCGTCGCACAGTAAATATTCACCACCTCCGGCACGGCCTGGATGCGGCCGAGGACATTGATCGGAAAGCCGTTGCGCAGAGCCACCACGAAGACATGACCGGCAGCGATCTCGCTTGCGTTGCGGATGGCGTTCTGGGTGAGTTCGTCGTCGTTCCCGTCCCAGCGCGTAAGGCAATCGCCCGATGCTTCGTTGAACGCGATGCCGAACTGCAGATGCGGCGACGTGTTCATCATGGCCTCATAGATATCTTCGACGGTCTTGATGAAGTGGCTTTGCCCCACGATGATGTTTCCGTTCTCCGGTATCGTCAGGCGTACGGCTTTGAGTTCCATGTTGGTCACTATACCGGGTGGCCTCCTATAATTGCGGTGTGTCCCGGCATGTGAGCGATGCCAGCTTGCTCGAACATGTACGCAAGTTGCCGCACGCGCGTGCGACCTTCAAACAGCTGGTAAAAGAACTGCGGCTTCACGGTGAAAGCCGTGATGAGCTGGAAGCGGCGCTCGAAAGGCTGGTGGACAAGGGACAGCTTGCAGAACCGCGCTCGGGCCACTTCGTGGCGGTCGGGGCCAACCTGGAATACGTGGCCGGCCGGCTGTCGGTTCATCGCGACGGGTTCGGTTTTCTGATACCCGATCCCGCCCTTGAATACGCGCAGGGGGACATCTTTCTCCCGCCGGACGAGGCAGCCAAGGGCATGCATGGGGACCGCGCGCTGGTGCACGTGACTCGCGTCGGGAGCGATGGCCGGGCGGAGGGCGAAATAGTCCGCATTCTGCGGCGCGCTCACCTGACGGTTGTCGGCGAGTTTCGGGTTCGCAAACGCGGGAACTTTATCGTGCCCTCGGATGACCGGATCCGGCAATGGCTGGAGGTTCCCGAAGGCATGGAGATGCCTGCGCGCAGCGCCGCCGCGCAGCATCGCGTGGGAGCGGCGGCCCGCGAAATCGGGTCGGTAGAAGATCTGGACGGCATGGTCGTGAACGCCGAGGTGCTCGACTTTCCCGAGGACGGTGCGCATGGCGTGGCGCGCGTAATTGAAGTGCTCGGCTACCCGGATGATTTCGGCGTGGATGTCGAAATCATGATCCGCAAGCACCATCTGCCGCATGAATTTCCGCCCGAGGTGATTGCGCAGGCGAGGAACATTCCCGCGGCCATCGCTCCGCGGGAACTTCGCGGCCGGCGGGACTTTCGCTCGCTCGACATCGTCACTATCGACGGCGAGACCGCGCGCGACTTCGATGACGCCGTGTGGGTGGACAGGCTGCCGAACGGCCATTTCGCGCTGCAGGTCCACATCGCCGATGTCGGCCATTACGTGCATGCCGGCACGCCCATTGATCAGGAGGCACAGCTGCGCGGCACCAGCGTGTATTTCCCGGACCGCGCCGTGCCGATGCTGCCGGTCGAGCTGTCAACCGATACCTGTTCGCTGCGGCCGCGCGAAGATCGACTCGTCATTTCCGCGCTGCTCGAACTCGACCGGCAGGGGGATGTGGTTTCACAGGAATTTACCCGCGGGGTAATCCGCAGCGCGGAGCGGATGACCTACACAAATGTGTTCCGGGTTCTTGAAGGCGATCCGGGGCTACGGGAGCAGTACCAGGGCCTGGTGGACCGCTTCGAGATGATGCGCGAGCTGGCGCTCATCCTGAACCGCAAGCGCGCGCGGCGCGGCTCGATTGATTTCGACATGCCGGAGGCCAATATTGAGCTGGATATGTCCGGCCAGATGATCGGGGTGACACGCTCCGAGCGGAATATCGCGCACCGCATCATTGAGGAGTTTATGCTCGCCGCCAACGAGGCGGTTGCCGGGCATCTGGAGACGGCCGCCATTCCGGCGCTGTACCGCATCCATGAGCGCCCCGAAGCAAAGCGCGTCCTCGACTTCGAGGAGATTGCCGTACATTTCGGCTACTCGCTCGGCATCGGGGCGATTCCGGTCAAGAAGTTTGCGTCTACCACGAGGCATCGCGACGGGCGGAAAACGCGCAAGGACATCGTGCTGGCGCATGAAGACTTCAATATCTCATCGCGCAATTATCAGCGGCTCATTACAAAGATCGCGGGCAAGCCCGAGGAACGCATCCTCAGCTATCTCATGCTGCGGTCCCTCAAGCAGGCGCGCTACAGCAACGTGAACGAAGGCCACTTTGCGCTGGCCGCGCCCGCCTATACCCACTTCACCTCGCCGATTCGCCGCTACCCGGATCTCATCGTGCACCGGCTGCTGGTTCACCTGCTGGACACGGGCCAGCCCCTCCTTGATGAGCAAGCCCTGCGTGAGCTCGGCGAAGATACATCCTTCACCGAAAGGCGCGCGGCGGAGGCGGAGCGCGAACTTATCGAATGGAAAAAAGTGCAGTTTATGCAGGCTCGCCTCGGCGAGGAGTTCGATGCGCTCATCATCAGCACCACCAAATTCGGCTTCTTCGTGGAGTTGACGGAGCTTTTCGTCGAGGGCCTGGTGCCGATTGAGACGCTCCCGGGCGATCGCTACCGCTACCACGAGAACGAGCGCAAAATTATCGGGGATCGAACGCGCAAGGCCTACTCAATCGGCGACCGGCTGCGCGTCTGGCTGGACCGCGCCGATCCGGTAGAACGCAAACTGCAGTTTGCAGTTGCCGTTGAGATGGGGAAGGGAAAGAAGAAGCGCAGCCGCGCCTGAGCGGGTTACTCGAGTACGCGGACGAATTCAGCAACGATCTGATATTTCTCCGGATCTTCATCGAGATCCCAGGAGGGATACGCCGGATTCAGGCTCTCCAGCCGGATGCGCGTCTGCTCGAAGCCATCCTGCGTTTCGATCTTTTGGCTTCGATAGCGCTTCACGGTGTACTGGTTGTCATCGGCCAGTTCCGAGTTTCGGACCAGTACCAGGCGGCCCATTCTTGAACCCACCACGTTCCGCCGGAACACGCACAAGCTGCCATCCGGGATCTTTGGTTCCATCGAGTGGCCCTGTATGCGCGCGACGAAAAGGTCCGGACCCAGCTTTAGATCCGGCGGCGCCTCCAGCCAGTCTTCGGCGTGCACGTCCTCCGGATTGGTCAGGAATGGTCCCGCCGCTACGGCCAGTGAATAGAGCGGCAGGTGCGTTTCAAAGGGGATCACGGAGGAAGGTACATGGCGGCGATAGAGATCGCCGAGAGCCCGGTCAAAATCCCGCACCGTGACCGCTTCGCGCTCCGAAGTGCGGATGGCGAGCGAAGCATGCTCTTCGAGCCACGCCAGTGTCGCTTCCGCGCCCCATTCCTGCCCCTTCACAAGCAAGTCGTCTTCGAGTTGTTCCAATACTTCGGCGTCCTCTTGCGAAGCAATGCGCCCGAGGTCGCGCCGCAGCCGCGCGTACAAGGTGTCGTTTCCCGGGTCCAGCAGCAACACACCCAGCGTTTCCACGCCGCGGCCCGGCAACTCGCACAGAAGCAGCGCGTATTGCCCGGTGCTCGTGTAATCACTGAATCGTAAAACGCGTGCGGACATTCCTGCGGCGAAGCCACCCATCAGCATATCGCTTACGGGAAGATTGCTGAATTGGCCGTACTGAGCGTGCAGTGCTAAGGGGTTGCAGTACTTGCGTAGTAGCCGTGGCGCGCCCGCACTTTGACGTTGCCCAGGTCGACCACCACTTTTACGTTTCGATATGACTTCGCGCCTGGGTTATCAGACACATAGCGCAAGATGTACTGCATCGTGACCTCGCCGGCGATATCGGCCACGGCGTGATACATGCGGCCGTCTACCGCTGAACGATAGGCGCCCGTCCCTACCGTGAGGGCGTAGTTCCCGTCATCGGAGGGGTGCGAGAGATAGCCGTCCGTGTCCTTATACACATCGCCGAGCGGATACACCACGCGGCCTCCTGTCTCGCTCGCCAGCCGGACCAGGTTGGCGTCACTCTCGTTCGTGAAGCCGAAAGCCTGCGTGCTGATGCAATAAATCGTAACCAGGTTCCGCTGCGCGAGTTCAATCACCTGGTTCAGCGAGTGTTTGCTCGCGTCATCATGTCCATCTCCGATGATGACGATTACGCGCCGTGGTTCGACCGGCTCTCCGTGCACGAGCCGGCGGCTAGTGCAGGCCAGGTAGACCGCATCGTACAGCGCCGCGCCTCCGCCCGGTTTCAGCTTGCGAATCTTCTCAACCAGCGGCTCGGGATCATTGGTGGTATCGACCGCCACCTCGGCGTCCTGGGCGAAGTCGATGAGATAGCCCGAGTATTTCGGGTCGCCGGGCATGAGCGTCTGGATCAGCTCGATGGCAGCGTCCTGGAAGTTCTTCCAATGAATCTTGCTGGCATTGCTCATATCGAGCAGGAAACCGATCACCACGGGCTGGCTGCGCTCGCGCGTGAAAAAACGAATGTTCTGCGGCTTGTTGTCTTCGAAGATAGTGAAGTCTTTTTTGTCGAGATCGGAGACAAAGCGCCCTTTTTCATCCGTTACGGTTACCGGCACAATGACCTCGTTGACGGATATGTGAATGGAGGCGGAATCGCCCTTATCGCCGCCTTCGGCCGGGACGGACGTGTCTCCCTCACTGGCCGCCTGCGGCTTCGCGGGTCCCGCAGCCGGGGCGTCCGCTTTCGGCGGCGAAGCAGGAGCCGGCGGGTTCTGTTGCGTTGCCTGCGCCGTCACCAGACAGCATGCTGCGACGAGCCAAGCCGCAACCATCATCGGCCTACAAAACTGCATGTGGGGGGTGCCTATGGCAAATTATACCCGCAGGCTAGCGCTGGACCCGCCCGGATCCGCCGCCGCGCACCAGCGTTTCCACTTCCTCGCGACTGAACCGGCTGAAGTCGCCCGGCACGGAGTGTTTCAGACAGGACGCGGCTACCCCAAATTCGAGTGCATCGCCGTGCGAACCGAGATGCGTCAGGCCGAAGATCAGCCCTGCGGCAAACGCGTCTCCCCCTCCCACGCGATCCACGATATGCGTGATGTCATAATGGCGGCTCAAAAGAAACTCCTCGCGGGTATGCAGACACGCCGACCAGCCGTTGTGGGAGGCGCTCTTCGATTCACGCAGCGTAATGGCAAGCATTTTCAGGTTGGGGTAAGTGGCGAGCACACGCTCGCTCAGTTCGGCATATTTCTGCCGTTCCAGGCTGCCGGATTCGACATCAATGTCGAGGTGCACGCTCAAGCAGTGCTGGCAATCCTCCTCGTTCGCGATACACACGTCGGCCAGGCGCGCAAACTCCGGCATCACTTCTGAGGCCTGCTTCCCCCATTTCCAGAGGTTCTTGCGAAAGTTCAGGTCACAGGAGACCTGCATGCCGAGTTCTTTTGCGCGGCGAACCCCTTCGAGCGTCAATTCGGCGGCGCAAGCGCTAATGGCCGGCGTGATGCCGGTCACGTGGAACCAGTGCGCGTTTTCGAGCGCCGCATTCCAGTCAATGGCGCCAGGCCCGGATAGTGCGATTGAGCTGTAGGCGCGATCGTAGAGAACCTTCGAAGGCCGCTGGTTGGCGCCCGCTTCCACAAAGTAAATGCCCAGCCGGCCCGGCCGGCGAACGACCCGGCTATCGTCCACGCCGAAGCGTCTCATTTCGCCGAGGAATGCATCGGCGATCGCGTGCGCCGGGGGAATCACGGTTACGTACCTGCTGCGAGCGCCAAATTGAGCGAGCGCGACGGCCACGTTGGCCTCGCCGCCGCCGAAGGTGGCAATCAACTCGGGCGACTGTAGCAGGCGTTCAAAGCCGGGCGGAGTCAGGCGTAACATGATTTCGCCGAAGGAGGCGATCAGCGGTGTCATCCTTGGGAATTGTAAAACGGGTGTCGCGCCCGCTCAGCGTTCGAGCGGCATCGTGATGCCCGGTGCGAAAATCGCTTCCACCCCGGCGGTGGCATCCATAGCCGGC
Source organism: Acidobacteriaceae bacterium (assembly GCA_019233375.1). GTDB lineage: Bacteria > Acidobacteriota > Terriglobia > Bryobacterales > Bryobacteraceae > Bog-105. The sequence goes on along the minus strand of JAFAMM010000303.1, from coordinate 479 downwards.
ATGCCCTCCACGGTTTGAACCGTGAAGATGCTCAACGGAACCGACGTTGTTTTACGTAAGGCCGAGCCCGCCGGCGCGTCAAGCGCAAAAACATTCACCTGCACGGGTGCGCTCACGGCTCCGAAGGCGGAGGCTGCGCGCTGCAAGCGCATCACGGCCTCATGCGCATCATCCAGATAGCTTCCGAAAGACAGTTGCAGGCCGGTAAATACCAGTTCTCTCGAAGTCACCGCCACGGCGCGCTGCTGGTTCATAACGAGTACCTGTCCATCGCCGGCGGCCTGCGCCGAGGGCTGGCCGGTGGCCTCGCACATACTGTCATTGTTGGCCGGGTCGCGGATGGCCTGCACCACGTTCGCCGCTGTGTTGGGAAACAGGCTTTGGACAGCCGATCGAATGCCGGCCTCGCCGTCCAGGCGCCCGCTAAAACAGGTAACGGCCAAGACGTGATCAGCGGGCACAGATGCGGCCGCGCTGCT
>JAFAMM010000169.1 GCA_019233375.1 Acidobacteriaceae bacterium | reverse complement strand
CCTGCCTGCGGCTGAAGCTCTCCTCGCAGCAAACGCAAGAGGGTGGTCTTGCCGCTGCCATTCGGCCCCACGAGGCCGACCCGCACTCCGGCCGTTAAGGCGAAGCTCAAGTTACGCAGAACAGTGCGGCCGTCAAAGGCGCAGGTGAGATTTTCGAGCTGGATCAGACGCTTGGTCTTGCGGTCTGTAGCGGTGAAATCAATATCGGCGGTGGCGGTGCGCGTGCGTGCATTCAGGTCATTGAGTTCGCCGATTAACTGGTGCGCGTTGTCGATGCGCGCTTTTGCCTTGGTGGCACGCGCTTTCGGTCCGCGCCGGAGCCAGGCGAGCTCCGTTCGAACCCGGTTTTCGAGCGCTTCCTGCCGCTTTGCCTGCGACAGAAGGAAATCATCCTTGGCCTGAAGAAAGGTGCTGTAGTTTCCATTGACACGCAACAGGCCGTCCGGGTACATGCGATTCAGTTCCAGCATGCCGGTAGCTGCGTTCTCAAGAAAGTACCGGTCGTGGCTGACGACCAGCGACGCGAAGGAAGAATTGAGCAGCAGTTTTTCAAGCCATTCGATACCGGCCAGGTCCAGGTGGTTGGTTGGCTCATCGAGCAGGAGCAGATCGGGATCGGCCACCAAGGCTTCGGCGATGGCGAGCCGCTTGCGCCAGCCGCCGGAAAGGGTGGCGGCCTCTGCATTGAAATCTGTGAATCCTGCTCGCCCCAGCGTTTCGGCGGCCCGCCCGTTGTGCTCGTCGCGCGCTACCTTTGAGCGTTCGAGCGCCCGGCGAACGACGGCGCTGACGGTCTCGCGGGGCGTAAACGATGAGACCTGTGCTACGAACGCCAACCGGATGTTTTTGCGAAGCGCCACTTCACCGGCATCGGGCTCCTTTCGGCCGGTCAGGATTTCCAACAGTGTGGATTTGCCGCTCCCATTGGGGCCGATAAGACCGAGCCTCTCGTTATCAGAGACGTTCAACGAGATATTGCGAAACAGCGGAACAGCCCCATACGATTGACTGAGGCCCTGTGCATTCAACAAAAGCGCCACTCATTCTATGTTCGCTCGCCGCTCTGCTCTCCCTCGCGAATCAGTGCCGCGCGGCCGATTGTGAGAGTCTGTCGAATCTCAAATTGCCGGACACGACGATCACGCTGGCACAACGTGTCACGGACAAAACATTCACGCCGGGGGATGGAAAGCCGCTCACCGATCTGCCCGAGTTCTGTCGTGTAGTGGGGGTGATCAAACCCAGCTCCGATTCGAACATCCGGTTCGAAGTCTGGCTACCCATCAGAAACTGGAATCATAAGTACCGCGGGATGGGGAATGGAGGTTTTGCCGGGCACATCGATTATGACGGGTTAGCGAATTCCGTGCGGAGGAACTACGCAGCATCGGGGACAGATACAGGCCACGAGGCCAACTTCCTGGATGCAAGCTGGGCCTACCACCACCCCGAAAAGGTGAAGGACTTCGGATATCGCGCCGTGCATCTCACAGCAGAAAACGGCAAGGCTGTCATCAAAGCCTTTTACGATGCCATGCCGCAGCATTCGTATTTCGACGCATGCTCGGACGGTGGACGCGAGGCTCTGATGGAGGCCCAGCGCTATCCGCAGGATTACGACGGGATCCTGGCGGGTGCGCCGGCGAATCTTTGGACGCATCTGTTGTCCGCTGGTCTTGCCGCAAACCAGGCGCTCTCTGTTCACCCGGACGGTTACATCTCGCAGCTGAAGCTGCCATCGCTGAAGCGCGCGGTACTCGATTCCTGCGATGCGCAAGATGGCCTGAAAGACGGCATCATCGATGACCCGCGCAAGTGTCATTTCGATCCCGCCACGCTGCTTTGCCACGGCGAGGAGACGCGCGATTGCCTGACGGCTCCTCAGGTGGAGTCCGTAAAAGCGATTTACGGCGGCGGCCGCGATTCAAAAGGCGACCTCGTGTTTCCCGGCTTAATGCCGGGCAGCGAAGACGGCTGGGAGCTGTGGGTGACAGGTCAGGCTCCCGGCCAGAGTCTCGGCAGCGGTTTTCTAAGCGGCTATTTTCGCTACATGGTGCTCGAGGATCCGACCTGGAATCCACTGACGGCGAACATTGATCAAGTCATGTCAGAGGCGGACAAGAATACCGCCCGAGCGCTCAACTCAGATCAGCCCGGCATCGGCGACTTCATCGCGCACGGCGGCAAGCTGATCGTATATCACGGCTGGAATGATGCGGCCATTTCACCGCTGAACTCGATTCGCTATTACCAATCCGTGATCACAACGATTGGGAAGAGCACTGCCGCGAACGGGATTCGTTTATACATGGCGCCGGGCGTCGGTCACTGCATCGGCGGGCCCGGCCCGAGCTGGTTCGGACAGCTTGGCGCAGCGACTGCGAAGGGCCCGAAATACGGGATTTACGATGCGCTCGAGGCGTGGGTGGAGCAGGGAACTGCACCCGGGGACATCATCGCAACCAAATACGAGAACGATGATCCGAAAGGCAAGGTCGAGATGACGCGCCCGCTCTGCCCTTTTCCGCAGCAGGCGAAATACCGCGGTTCGGGCGACCCGAATGACTATTCAAATTTTAGCTGCGCTGCGCCATGAGGTAACGCACGCGGGCGTTCGCCTACGGAACCGCCGGGCGCGGCTAAAGCCGCACGCGGGCTGAAGCCCACCCTTCAACGCCTTGCCGTAACTCGCCGACAACATCGCGGCGTAGCCTGAGCTGCGCTTCCCTAACGGATCCCCTGGTAACATTCCTTACGTACCCCAGACCGCAAATCCTGATCGCGCTTACCTAAACGAGTCTGAAATTTAGTCGAGATTTTGAGTCCGGTTCAGGAAATCGCCATCATGAGTTGCAGGGAGGCTTGATATAGAGGTTCAGGGGGTCATTAGCTATTAGCTAAAGCGCGGCCCGGCCTGTATAAGTCGAAGAAAAATAACTCCCGACGTTTGAGATGGCCGTGTAATTCACAACGGCTCTCAACAAGTGACCAAACGGAGAAGGATACGGAGAACAGGCAACTATGATCAAAAAATTTATCGCACTGTCAGGAATGGCAGCATTGCTGGCATTCACGGCGATGGCGGACAACGCCAATGATAATGCCAATGACAAAGACAAAAACAGCACAGGAAGCAGCAGCGAGACTCCACGGTTCGAAGCTTCGGTGGACTACACGTTTTTCCACTTTAATCCGGGCCGGAATGTGTTCCAAACCCGGAACATAAACGGCGGGGGCGGCGCGTTCACGTTCAACATTGGCGACTGGTTTGGGATCAAAGGAGACCTGCAGGGCTATGGCAGCCACACTTACAACTACACCATACCTGCCGGCACGACGCTTCCGAACGGGACGGTAACTACGGGTACGACCAAATATAACTTTACGGGAAATCTCTTCACTTATACATTCGGCCCCGTTATAAAGAAACACACGGGCATGTTTCAACCGTTCGGCGAGGTCCTTTTCGGCGCAGCGCACTCAAATGCTTACCGCAACCTCTTTCACGCCGGGCAGGCGAACGATCTCTTTGTATCGAAATCGCCCAACAACAACGGATTTGCGATGGTTGTGGGCGGCGGGCTGGATTTCAGAATCAACCCCACGCTGACGGTCCGTCCGGCTGAGTGCGACTATGTGCTGACCCGTTTCGGGTCGAACTACCAGCCCGCACCGAGTACAGGTCTGCCGAACATTTCCACGCAAAACCAGAACAGCTTCCGCTATCTGGCGGGCGTTGATTTTACGTTCGGCGGCAGATAAGAGACGTCGATACGGGTTTGTAAGTCCTGCGATCGGTTCCGGCTGAATGATACCTATTTCGCCGGAACCGAATTTTGTTACGGAAGAGCTTGTCCCGCCGCGCGAGACTGGCGATAGATGGCGTCCAGGATTCCGTTGATGAAGGAAACGGCTTCATCGTTTGAGAATTGGCGAGCGAGTTCGAGCGCCTCGTCAATGATGATGGGCGCGGGCGTGGAGTCGAGGCCAAGCTCATAGATCGCCAGGCGGAGAATGTTACGATCCACCACCGGCATCCTCGCCAGGCGCCAGTTTTGGGCCCGCTTCTCGATTATCTGATCGATCTCTTTGGCGCCGGCAACAGTGCCGCGCACAAGTTCCTCCATGAACTTGTCGGGTTTTGGCTTGGCGGTACTCTCCTCCGAATAGAGGGTGTCGTAGAAGTGAGCGATTGCGGCGTCGACTGACTCGCCGCGCATGTCCCATTCAAATAGAATCTGCAACGCGCGCTTGCGG
>JAFAMM010000132.1 GCA_019233375.1 Acidobacteriaceae bacterium | reverse complement strand
AAGACATTAGAGAAATGGCCATGGAGAAACTCTATCCAGCATGCGGTGATCGGGATGTTTCGTTTATACCCAACTGGCATAGAAGCGTTTGAGACCTGCATAGATCGCGAAATACGGCCTACCATTTATTAATCCTCTTGCACGTGGGGAACTGGCCGCCCGCCCCGGAGCAACCAATGAGTCCTCGTCCCCTGGTCTGCAAAATGCGGAGTTTCACCGATAACAAATCGGCACTGGCTAACCCATTCGAAGTCAGCTGATGTCACCGAATTGGTGCGGATGAGAGGACTTGAACCTCCACGCCATTACTGGCACATGAACCTGAATCATGCGCGTCTGCCAATTCCGCCACATCCGCAGGTGAAGTGGATTCCCTTATTGTAATCCAGCCGTGTTACGATCACGCGCAAGTGATGCAACGTGCTCTTGTTGTTCTTGCCCTTGCCCTGCTGGCGCTCGTGAGGCCCGTCTGGTCCGCCGCCGAGCCAGTGCGATTGATCCTTGATACCGATATCGGAAACGACGTCGATGACGCCTTGGCGCTCGCCATGATTCACGCCCTCGAAAGCCGAGCTGAGGTTCAATTGCTGGCCGTGACCATTACCAAGGACAACCGTTATGCGGCGCCGTTTGTGGACCTAGTCGACACATTCTATGGCCGTCCCGATATTCCCATCGGCGTTGTTCATAACGGAAAAACCCCGGCGGACGCTCCCATGCTCACAGTTCCGGCCGAAAAACGGGATACCTCCGGACACTTGGTTTACTCACATCGCCTGACCAGCGGTTCGCAGGCTCCGGACGCGGTCGAGTTGCTCACCAGAATCCTGAGCCAGCAGCCCGACCACTCCGTCACGATTGCGCAGATTGGTTTCAGCACCAACCTTGCACGCCTGCTGCGCTCGCCGGGCGGTCTCCTGCTCGTCAAGACAAAAGTGCGGCTCCTTTCCCTAATGGCTGGCGCATTCAGCGGCCCGGATGCAAAGCCGGAGTTTAATGTGATGACCGATCCCGACGCAGCCCGCACGTTGTTTGAAGAATGGCCCACTCCAATGATCTTCAGCGGCTTCGAGATAGGCCTTAAAATCACATACCCCTTCCGGAGCATCGAAAAGGATTTCAATTGGACGAACTCTAACCCGGTGGTGGACGCGTACCGGCTCTACGTCGGCAAGCCAGAAGACCATCCGAACTGGGACTCAACGGCGGTCCTCGAAGCGATTCGTCCGGACCGCGGCTATTTTGATGTTTCACAGCCCGGACGCGTGAAACTGGGGCCGGATAACACGACCGAGTTCACGCCGGACCCTTCTGGTAATTGCCGTTATCTGATTTTGAAGCCGGATGAAATCGAGGGTATTCGAGCCTTGATCGCCGCACTGGTCAGCGAGCCGCCGCAGCGCGCTCCGGCTGTGATGGCGGCGCAGCGCGTCCCCTTTTGACGTTAAAGCTAAAATTAAAGCGATGCCAGCCATTTCTACTGGCGCGGGTACGCGCGCGCCCATTCGGTCTCCTTTCCTCACGGTCGCGGCTGCGTGGCTGGTTCCCGGACTGGGACACTTTCTACTCGGCCGGAAAGTCCGCGCCGCCATCCTGTTTGTCGCGGTGCTGGTGGCGTTTATCACGGGCGTGATGATGCACGGTCCGCTCTTTCAGCCGGACGGCGCCCAGGGTGACGTCCTGTCACGGATTATTCAGATCGGTGGCTTTATCGGTGATCTCTCGAGCGGCCTGATGTACTTATTGGCGGTGTGGTCCGGCTATGCGCCTCCGGATCAAGCGAGCCACAATGCCGATTATGGCTCGAAGTTCATCGTGCTTGCCGGTTTGCTGAACCTTCTCGCCATGGTGGATGCGTATGAAATCGCCACCCGCCAAAAAGAATAGGAGGAAACACGGATGTGGAATCTCGATCATTTTGAAGTGTCTGTTCTGTTCGCGATTTTGGCGAGCGCGGTTCTCGGACTCGTAACAAAACGGACGGATCGCGAGCGCATACGCTACGGTCTGTATTGTTTCGGTTGCTTTATGGCCGCGCTCTTCTGTATTGGCTGGTTTATGAAGCTGTTGCACGGTTGACGAACGGCTGGGCGCTTCTCGCGTTGAAATGAAGACATTTTATATAGAGACCTTCGGCTGCCAGATGAATGCGCACGACTCGGAGAAGGTCGTCGGCACACTTCTTCAGAGCGGATATAGCCAGGTCGGGGCTCCTGCGCAGGCGGACCTTGTTCTCTACAATACGTGCAGCATCCGGGATAAGGCAGAACAAAAGGTCTTTAGCCGGCTGCAGCAATTCAAACATGAGGCAGGGAAGGGCAAAGTGTTCGGGGTGCTGGGGTGCGTTGCACAGCAGGAAGGCGAAGCCATTTTTGAGCGTGCCCCGCATGTGAGCCTCGTTGCTGGATCCGCGAGTTACACTCGTCTCCCGGAAATGCTGGTGCAATTAGAGGCCGGCAATCGCCGCGTGACGGGCCTAAAGCTTGATACTGAAGAAACCTTCGATACCCCATTTACCAGGCGTGAGAACCCGCATCGCGCTTACATCACGATTATCGAAGGCTGCGATAAGGCGTGCGCTTATTGCGTGGTTCCGATGACGCGCGGGCCGGAGCGCAGCCGGACAAGCGAGAGCGTGATGCGCGAGGCTCGCACGCTCGCCGATTTTGGCTACGCCGAAGTCCAGCTGCTAGGGCAGAACGTGAATAGCTACCGCGATCCGTCTCCTGCCGGGTGGGACTTCGCGCGCCTACTGGCGGCCACCGGGGAGATCGCTGGTATCCGGCGTGTGCGCTTTACAACTTCCCATCCGCGCGATTTCGGGAAAGGCATTGTAGACGCGATCGAGTCCAATCCCGTGCTCTGTAACCACGTCCACTTGCCTGTGCAGTCCGGTTCAACGAACGTTCTCAACCGCATGCAGCGTCTGTATTCAAGAGATGATTACATGCGGCGCATCGAATGGATGAAGAACGCGCGACGGGAGATAGCGATCACTACGGACATCATTGTGGGTTTTCCCGGCGAAACGGAAGCCGACTTCAATGAAACGCTGCATTTGGCGGACGAAGTCGAGTACGATTCCATGTTCATTTTCAAATACTCAAAGCGGCCCAACACGCCCGCATTGCAGTACGAGGATCATATCCCGGAGGAAGAGAAGACGCGCCGCTTCATGGTGCTGCAGGAGCGGCAGCGGGCTATCCAGATTCGCCGCAACGCCCGGTGCGTAGGCTCGAGGGAGCAGGTTCACGTGGAAGGCTATAACATGGCTACACAGCAGTGGATCGGACGGACGAGCCAGAACAAGACGCTGAATTTTGTGGATCCGGAACTGCCGTCGCCGTCGGGAGACAACACCTTAGCCGGTCAGTTCACGGATGTGCTGGTGACCCGCGCGGGTCCAAACAGCCTAGCGGGCGAGCGCGTCCGGCCGTAAAGCTTGTTGGGAAGGAGGCAAGCATGGAAGTAGAAATGAAGATTCGGGGGTTGATGATGGATCCCATGACGAACATGCCCATCGTCGTACTGAAGGATCTTGCTGGCGATTCGGTGCTGCCGATCTGGGTCGGGATTTACGAAGCGAATGCTATTGCCCTCGAAATCGAGAAAGTAACCACTCCGAGACCGATGACCCACGATCTGATGAAAGTAGTGTTGATGGGTCTGGATACTTCGATTAAGAAGGTTGTCGTAAACGAGCTGAAGGACGATACTTTCTACGCCCTGATCTGGCTGGAACGCGATGGCAAGCTGATCAGCGTCGATTCGCGGCCGAGCGACGCCCTGGCGCTGGCGTTGAGACACGATTGCCCAATTTTTGTTGATGATCGCGTTTTGCAGTCTTCGCGCAACTCAGCCAGTGTTTCCGAGAAGGTGAACAACGAGGAGCTGCGGAAGTGGCTCGAAAACCTTAATGACGAGGATCTCGGCCGCTACAAAATGTAGCGCAGCGAATTCGCTGCCGCCACACACACCAAGGCCCGGGCTTTGCACCCGGGCCTTCGTATTTCAGTTCACTTGTGACGCCGCGTTGTGCCTTTTTTGGGTGGCGCGGCCGTCTGCACACCGTTCACGCTTGGGTCTTTGAATGTCAGCATGTACGGGTTCGCAGTGTAGCTATCGGCCACTCCCGAAAATTCGATCTGGCTGCCTGGCTTAATCGTGTTCAGGGCGTCGGGCGTCAACGGCTTCGAGAAGAGAAGCGTTGCGTCCGGCGTCTTCTCGTCTTGTACGCCGAGGACGACTTTAGTGGGTGCATCGGGCGGATCGAGCGAGATCACTGTTCCCTTGAACCACTTCACGCCCTGCGCGCCCCCGGGAATCTCGGCGTCTTTCACGTCGCTATTGAAGAACGCATCGCCTTTCTGCTGCAGACTCTGTTCGACGGCGTACCAAATCTTGAATCCCGGGTCGGACTGTATTCTCGCGTTCAGCTTGTCGGCTTCGCCCTGGGCCGCCTGGTTGGCGCTGACGATGTTAAAGCCGGCGGGGGGCAGGGCATCGGTCTTCGCTTGATTCAGGATCTGGTCGGCACCATCCGTCCCGCCGTGATAACCCTGGTACGCTTTGTTAAAGAAGTCCTGCAGTTGCGTGCGGGTGGCCGGAGGCAGAGACGGACCGGGTCCCGTATATTCGGCGGCGCGCGCATACTCAA
>JAFAMM010000448.1 GCA_019233375.1 Acidobacteriaceae bacterium | reverse complement strand
GATCAAAGTCCTTCCGGTCTCACCGATGGACTGGCAGATTCGGCGAGCGATGTTCCGCACTATCTATGAGATCCCCAGATCGGCGACCGGTATGGACATCAGGCCCTACCGCCAGTTCACATCATCGTAGACAACGGACACGTGACGCTCGAGGGTGTGGTCGCAAATCAGTTCGACAAGAACCTGATCAACGTTCGTGCCAACACTGTTCCGAACGTGTTCAGCGTCACGAACAACCTTATTGTTGAGGGGAAAAGCTCCTGAAGCGATGAAGCGAGATGAGCTGGGCCCCTGCTCATCTCAGATTTTTTTGCTGAGCCGGTCCGTGCCGGTCCAGCAAGTATCCCCGACTGTCTTTGGTAGAAACCTCTCAGCCGCGCAGCCTGGACCTTACAGCACCTTCAAATCCGTAGAGACTAACGCCTGATCTATTGAAATATTGAGCCGGGCAACATTCGATACCTGGCGGGTAAGCGTGAATGTCAGTTGTCGAATCGGCGCCGGCAGTGTTTTCACCGGCACGTCGAATCTTCCCACGTCCTTCGAGGGGTTATATACGCGGCCGCTTGTGGCCGTACTCGGAATGAGGGTCCAGTGGTCCGGGTGCGGAATTGCAAAAAGCGAATAAGATCCCGGAAGCAGTTCGAAGAGCACGGTGAGCGTATAGGCATTCACGGTAATGCGCGGCGCTTCTTCACCGAAGCGCCATACCTTTCCGAACGGGGCCAGCGTACGGCCGAACCGAGCCGTGCCAAGGGTCAGCGCATCGTAATCAATCGAAATCCTTCGGCCGTCCAGGTCGATGGTCGCGTTTTTGCGTCCCGCGGCCACAAGCAACGGCCAACCGGCCGCGGTCAGCAGAGCAGAGCGGCGCGTCAAAGGTACGCTCACGTCCTGATGGAGCAGGAACGCGCCGTCCTTGTTACCCCATTCGTCTATGGGTGAGTGGCGTAAGAAAGGCGAACACAACAACTTACAGAAAATTCTTCAAACAAATGTATTGCATTCACTCCGGAGGCGTGGGAGTATCGATCAGTGGTCTAAATTGGTCAAAAGTGGTTGGAAGTGGACGAAGCCGGTAAGATCAGCACGCCGAAGGCACTGGAGGCCCCTCGCGGCACTCTCAGCGGTCGTGTCGATGAAAAAGGCCGGCTGAAACTTCCAGCGGCGATCGCGCAGTATCTGGATGGGTTCGGGGAACGAAAAGTCTTTGTCACGACGCTGAACACCTCGACAGCCCTAATCTACCCGATTTCGGTGTGGAGGGGAACAGAGGCGATGCTGCAGGAGGCCGGCGAGGACGCTGACCTGCGGGCCGATGTAGCGTTCATTGCCAACCACTACGGCGAAGACAGCGACATTGATGCGCAGGGACGGGTGCTGCTGCCGACGACGTTGCGGCGCGACCTGGAGCTGGAGCGCGATGACGTGCACCTGCTGTGTTTCAAGCAGCGGATTGAAGTAATTGGCAGCAAGGTATACGCCGAGCGGCTGGAGCTGGCGAAGAGCGGCCTGAGCGAGAAGTTGAAGGCGCTCGAGCGAAAAGGATTGCGATAGTCGCCATGTATGGATGGCGCAGAGATCGAAGGCGGGCGTTGGCACCATCCGGTGCTGTTGCGGGAGTCGCTGGAATATCTGGCGATTCGGCCGGACGGGGTGTATGTCGATATGACAGCCGGCTTGGGCGGGCATGCCGGAGCGATTGCGGACCGTTTGGTGGGCGGATTCGTGATTGCGTGCGACCGGGATGCGGAGTCGTTGGAGCTAGCGCGAGCCAATACCGCCAGGGCGGGGCAGCGGATCCGTTTTTATCGCGGACCATTTTCAAAATTGCCTGACGCCCTGGCGGCGAGCGGGATTGTGGCAGTGGACGGTGTGCTGGCCGATCTGGGGGTCAGCCGGTACCAGCTGAGCAGCGCGGAGCGCGGCTTTTCGCTGATGGAAGACGGGCCCTTGGATATGCGCATGGATCGCAGCCAGGATCTTACTGCCGCCGATCTTGTAAATCACTTGCCTGAGAAGGCGCTCGCCGATTTGATTTATCAGCTCGGTGAAGAAAGGAGGTCGCGAAGAATCTCCAGAGCAATCGTTCGCGCGCGGCCGATTTTGACAACCAGGCGGTTAGCACAGGTGGTGGAGGAGGCCGCGCCGCGAACGGGGAGAATTCACCCGGCGACGCAGACGTTTATGGCTCTGCGGCTGAAGGTGAATGGTGAGTTGGAGGAGTTGGAGGAGATGCTTGGCGTGGTGCCGGAGCATTTGAAGGCGGGGGGGCGGTTCGTGGTGCTGACGTTTATGTCGACCGAGGACCGGATAGTGAAACGGGCGTTTCAGGGGCTGGCCAAGTCAGGCCGAGCGAAGATTTTGACCAAACATGTAGTGCGGCCAACGGAAGAAGAGGTTGTGCGTAACCCGGCGTCGCGGAGCGCAAAGCTGCGGGCGCTGGAGCGAATTGAATGAGCCCGCGCTTTTCAGCGAGGCGAAGGCTCACAGAACTGAGAAGGGACTAAGGGATGGCGTCACTGGCAACATTTGTAAATCGTTTTGTGGGTGTGGGCGAACTGGCGGACGCCCCGCCCGCCGTTTGGACGCGGACAGAGACAGTGCGTTTGCGGCCTCTCGCAAACGAAGATGTGTACCTGTTTGTAAAGCGGATTGATAACAGCGCGGTGGTCAGAGCGGCGGATCCAGCGGCACGGACCGCCCGCGGCCGTTCGATGATCACGGGCTTTGTGGCGGCGATGTTGGTGATCGCGGGTCTGGTGCCGACGGCATATAACACGACGGCCGGCTTCACGGTGCAGCACCTGCGCGCAGAGCAGTCGCGGCTGAAGGTGGAAAGGGCGAAGCTGGAAACGGCCGAGGCGCAGCTGGTGAGTATGGACCGGCTGCAGAAGCTGGCGAAGACACTGAAGATGGCCGAACCCACGCCGCTGCAAGTGGAAACGCTGGAAGGCAAGACGAAAACAGAAGCACGCAATAGAATGCCGGGCGCGACGGGGGAACTGATCCCTTAGTCTGAGCCGCGACTTCTTCCGTAGTCCGGCGGAGCGAAAGCCCCGTGCGGGCTTCGAGCCCACCGTCGGTCATGAATATGGAACGCCCGCCGCTCGACGTTATTAAGGAACTCGCGCAAAACGGTCGCGGCGTCAGGCGCGCCCCGCAAAGTGGAGAGGGTTTCTCGCCTGACTCGGGGCGCTCCATCCACGCCCTTTACGCTACTGAAAAATCCACCGAGCGTGCACTAATCGTCGGGATCATCCTGCTGGGATGGTCCCTTCTTATTGTTTTCAGGCTTTTTGACTTGCAGGTGCTTTCGCACGACTTGCTGGCCAAGCGCGCGCGCAGGCAGCAGGAACGGCTGGTGCCGGTGGACGCGCAGCGCGGTTCCATCTACGACCGCAATGGAAACGTGCTGGCGATCAGCTCAGCTTCACAGTTTGCGGTCGTTAATCCGAAGCGCATCCCGAACAAAGATATTGCTGCCGCGCTGCTCGCGGGAGTGTTGCAGATCGATGCGAAAAGGCTCGAGACGTCGCTCGAGGTGGCGGCGGCGTCTAAGCACCACAGCGGGTATTTCGTGGTCGCGCCGCATTTGACAGATGAACAGGTGTCGACTTTGCGCGCTATGAATCTCGACTGGCTCGAGATCCGGGAAGGAAGCGTGCGCTCGTATCCGAACGGAGATCTGGCGGCGCATGTGGTCGGTAATGTCGACGGGGAGGGCAAAGGTGCGGCCGGCATCGAGCTGAAGTTGAATCACGAGCTGGCCGGCATCCCGGGCGAGACACGGGTCGAGCGGGACGGCAAGGAGACCTCCTACGCATCAGAGGTCGTGAAGCAGGCTGAGCCGGGGAAAAACATCGGCTTAACAATCGATCGCGAGATACAGTTCGTCGCCAAGGAAGCTCTGCAGGAAGCCGTGATCAAGAACCATGCGGACCATGGCAGCCTGATCGCGATGAACCCGAATACGGGCGAAGTGTTGGCGCTTGAAAATTATCCGACGTATGACTTGAACGAGCATTTACTGCCGGGCGAGAGGCCGGTAGGGCGGGAGGACCTGGCGGTTGTCGCGCCGTTTGAGCCGGGATCCGTGTTCAAGGTGGTGACGGTTTCGGCGGCGCTCGAGACAACAAGGCTCACGCCGGATACGATCATCAACTGCGGCGGCGGGGTGACAACTCTTTTTGGGCGCGTGATCCATGACTCGCACCCGTATGGCGCGTTGTCGATGGCGGACGTGCTGGCGAAATCGAGCAACATCGGGGCCATTCACATCGGGCAGGTAGTTGGGCCGCAGAATTTGTACGACTACATCAAGCGCTTCGGTTTCGGGCACAGGACCGGGATTGAGCTTCCCGCCGAAGCGCCGGGGCTGGTGCGGCCGCTACGGCGCTGGCAGCCGACTTCGATCGGTTCGGTGCCGATGGGGCACGAGATCAGTGTGACGTCGCTGCAGCTTGCGCAACTCGGGAGCGTGATTGCAAATGGCGGTTACCTGGTGCATCCGCACCTGGTTGCGTGGGAGCAGGCGCCGGGCGAGCCGAAACAGGTGATGGCGTATAACGCGCCGGAGCCGCGGGTGCTGCGGCCGGCGACCGTAATGACGATGCGGATGCTGATGCATCGTGTTCTGATGCCCGGAGGGACGGCGCAGCGTCTGCATGTGCCGGGCTACTCGATCGCGGGAAAGACGGGTACGGCGCAGATCTTCGATTTTGCGCACCACGTCTACACACATCGCTACAATGCGTCTTTTATGGGGTTTGGGCCGGTGCAAAACCCGGCCGTGATCGTGGTGGTGACGATTTCCGGAACCACCGGTGAAGCGGGATTCGGCGCGTCGGCAGCCGGGCCGGTTTTTGAGAAAGTGATGTCGACCGCGCTGCGGCGGGCGGGCGTTGTACGGGACGTGCCGGAGGATATTGAAGAGCTGCTAGCAAAGGAAAAGGCTGCATCCAGGGGCAAAGACGATGCGTCTGAAGACGTGGATGTAGCGGCGCTGAGCGATCCGTTAACCGAGGACGAGATGAAGGCGGCGCGGGGTGAGCCGGAGGGCGCCGAAGCGGCGGAAAATGTGGACCCAAACGCTCCCAAAGTGCCGGATTTTGTGGGGAAGACCGTCAAGGACGTTATGCAGGAGGCGGCGGCGGGCGGCATTGAAGTGGACCTGCTGGGCAGCGGTCTGGCGCGCACGCAGCAGCCGGCAGCAGGCGCGCTGCTGGCACCAGGCGAGCATATCCGGGTGGTGTTTGCGAGATGAGGCGGGATGTGCGGGGTTTCCAAAACACAGGCGCGACTGAAGGCCGACGAGGGCTGAAGCCCATCCCCCGGGCAAGCTAGGCATGGAACTCAGTCGTGTGCTGGAAGGCGTGCCGGTGGTTAGGAAGACGCGGGCGCCCGCCGCAACTGCAGACGTGCGAGGGCTGGCGTACGATAGCCGCAAGGTTGCGCCGGGTTATCTATTTTTTGCCTTCGCAGGCGCAAAGACCGATGGCGCCCAGTACGCGAGCGCGGCTTTGCAGCAGGGCGCGCTGGCAGTGATCAGCGACCGGCCGAGCCCGGGAGGATTTAATGGGCCATGGCTTCAGGTGGCGCATGGGCGGGAGGCGCTTGCCTCTGCCTCCCGCAATTTTTTCAAGCGCCCGGACGAACGCCTGGTGCTTACCGCGATCACCGGTACCAATGGAAAAACGACCAGCACACTGTTGATTGACTCGATCCTGCGCGCAGCGGGAAAAATCACGGCGCTGATCGGAACCATTGAGTATCACTTGGCGGGAAAGGTGCTGCCGGCGGTGAACACGACGCCGGAATCGCTGGACCTTTTCCGCATGTTTCATGAGCTGGAAGAAGCGGGCGGAACGCACGGCACCCTGGAAGCCTCATCGCACGCGCTCGACCTTGGGCGGATTTTCGCGATGAACTTCCATACCGCCGGTTTTACCAACTTCACGCGCGATCATCTCGACTATCACCAGACCATGGAGGACTACTTCGCGGCCAAGCAGCTGCTATTTAGGCCGCGCAGCGGGCGTCCGCCGAAGTTCGCCGTCTTGAACGCGGATGACGAATGGGTGCGCGGGGTGGAAGTCTCGCCCGAAACCGAACTGTGGTGGTACAGCATGCAACAGGAGCCGCCGAAGGGGAAGGCGAGCCGGATGTGGCTGCGCAGCGAATTGGTGGAGTCTACGTTTGAGGGGCTGCGCTTTGTGATCGCAGCGGGTGAGCGGCGTTTTCGAGTGGAATCGCCGCTGGTGGGACACATCAATGTGTACAACATTCTGCTGGCGTGCGCGACGGCGCTCACGCTGGGACTGAGCGAAGAAGACATTCAGAAAGGATTGGCTGAGTTGGAACGGGTTCCGGGACGATTCGAACGGGTAGAGGAAGGTCAGCCGTTCATGGTGGTGGTAGATTACGCGCATACCGATGATGCGCTGCGGAATGTGATTTCGGTTGCGCGGGGGATGAGGCCGAAACGCATCATTACGTTGTTCGGATGCGGGGGCGACCGGGACCGCTCGAAACGGCCGTTGATGGGAATGGCTGCCGGAGAGCTGAGCGATTATGTCGTGCTGACGTCAGACAATCCACGGAGCGAGGATCCGCTGGCCATCATGAACGATGCAATGGTGGGGCTGAGCCGCTATGATACGCCGCACACGGCGGAACCCGACCGCGAACGCGCGATCAGGAAAGCGATCGAAACGGCGGGCCCGGGTGATGTCGTGATTTTGGCCGGCAAGGGGCACGAAACATACCAGATTCTGCGCGACGGACCGATTCCGTTTGACGACCGGGAAGTGGCGCGGCGCGTTTTGCGATCATTTGGCTACGGCCGCACGGGCGAAGGGGTCGCGCGCGGCTAGAAACCAGGAGACTGTATAACCGAAGATGGAGTTTTCCGTTGCGCAGGTTCAGCAGGCAACCGGAGCGCAACTACTCGGGAATGAGCAGCACACGCCGGCCAGCGGCGAGGTGCGGGTGCGCGGATGGAGCATCGATTCGCGCTCGGTTGAGGCAGGCGATCTTTTCTTTGCAATCAAAGGCGAACACCTCGACGGCCACGACTTTGTAGCGGCAGCATTACAACGCGGCGCCGTAGCGGCCGTTGTCAGCGAACCCGTCAGCGCGACCGGGTTGCGGCTCAGGGTGGCGGATACGGTGGTTGCGTTGCAGGATGTGGCGCGGTACGCCCGCAACCGCTGGCCGAAGCCGCTGGTAGGAGTCACGGGCAGCGCGGGGAAGACAAGTACGAAAGATATTGTCGCGGAGCTGCTGGGCGTGCGGCTCCGAGTGGGGAAGACATCCGGGAATTTTAATAACCACCTGGGGCTTCCGCTGTCGCTCTTGCGGATCCCGGCCGATTGCGACGCCGCCGTGCTGGAACTCGGGATGAACCACGCCGGTGAGATCCGGCATCTGGCTACTATCGCGAGGCCGCAGATCGGCGTGGTGACAAACGTCGGATATGCGCATATCGAGAATTTCTCTTCCATCGAGGGAATTGCCGCGGCGAAGCGCGAACTGATTGAAGCGCTGCCAGAGGACGGCGTGGCGGTTTTGAACGCGGATGATGCACGCGTGGTGCGCTTTCGCGAGACGCATAGGGGGCGAACCGTCACGTATGGCGTCTCACCCGGTGCTGAGATCCGGGCTGAATATATGCAGAGGTGCCCGGCCAGCACTGTTTTCGCGGTCCGCGGCGTTCGCTTTGAGACAACCCTGACCGGCGCTCATGCGATTTCGAACATACTCGCGGGCATTGCCGTGGCGGATTGTTTCGGAATCGAATTGTCAGAACTGACGGATTGCATCGCGGGCCTGAAGCCGGGAAAGATGCGCGGAGAACGGCACCGCTGGCGCGGCGCGATGGTGCTCGATGATTCATACAATTCGAATCCTGAGGCGGCGCGCAGCATGCTGGATACGTTGAAGCAGGAACCGGCGCAACGGCGGATCGCGGTCCTGGGAGAGATGCTGGAACTCGGGCATATGGCTGGGCAGTTGCATGCGGACCTGGGGGCGTACGCAGCGAACTCGGGCCTGGATCTGCTCATCGGGGTGCGCGGCGCCAGCCGTGAGATGGTGAATCAGGCGCGGAAGGCCGGCCTGAGAGACGAAGAAGCGCTCTTCTTTGAAGACCCGGAAAGCGCCGGATCTTTTCTGCGGGAGTTTGTTCGTCCGGGAGACGCCATTTTGTTCAAGGGGTCGCGCGGGACGCACGTGGAAAGAGCATTGGCCGCCATGGAGGTTCGGTAGATGCTGTACTGGCTGCTCTTTCAAGTTCTCCGGCGATACGTGCCGGCGTTGCGCGTATTCGGATATATCACGACGCGAGTGGCGCTGGCCAGCCTGAGCGCGCTTGCCATCGCGCTGATTCTGGGCCCGTGGATGATCCGCAAGCTGCGCGAGTGGAGTTTCGGACAGCATATCCGAGAGGAGGGGCCGCAATCGCATCGCAAGAAGGCAGGTACTCCGACGATGGGGGGCCTGCTGATTGTGACGGCGATCGTCGTGCCGACGTTGCTATGGGCGGACCTGCGAAACGAATACATCTGGCTGGCGCTGCTGGGGCTGATCGGCTTCGGCTTCGTCGGGTTTATGGATGACTACGCGAAAATCGCCAAAAAACGCAATCTGGGTCTAACGGCGCGGCAAAAGTTCTGGGCGCAGGTGCTCATCGCCATGCTGATCGGCTTCTTCCTGCTGCTGCTGCATGCCGATCAGAAATATTCGACGGCCGTGAACGTGCCGTTTTTCAAGCAATTTAAGCCGGACCTGTTAATCGAACCCTGGACCAAGAGTTTCTGGACGTACCCGCTCGCATTCGTGCTGTTTTACGCCTTCATCGTCTTCGTGATGGTCGGGTCATCGAACGCGGTCAATCTGACGGATGGGTTGGATGGCTTGGCGATCGGCCTGATGATCATCGCTTCGGGCGCGATGACGGCGCTTACGTATGTTTCCAGCAACACGGCGTTTGCGAACTATCTGGATCTGGCGCACCTGGCGAATTCTCAGGAGCTGACAATCTTCTGTGCTTCGATGACGGGCGCCAGTCTGGGATTTCTGGTCTATAACTGTCACCCGGCGCAGGTATTCATGGGGGATGTGGGATCGCTCGCGCTCGGCGGCGGGCTCGGCATTGTGGCGGTGCTGATCAAACAGGAGATTCTGCTGATTTTCATCGGCGGAGTTTATGTGGTTGAGGCGCTTTCGGTGATTTTGCAGGTCGGGAGTTACAAGCTGCGCGGAGGAAAACGCATTTTTAAAATGGCGCCGATTCACCACCACTTTGAGGCGCTTGGCTGGCCGGAATCGAAGGTGATTGTGCGGTTCTGGATCGCGGGTCTGGTGATGGCTCTGTTTGCCTTGACCACGTTGAAGCTGAGGTGAGCGGAAGGTTTGGACTTCACTCGAAAGAGCGTGGTGGTGATCGGGGCGAAACGCTCCGGCTTGGCGGGGGCGGAACTGCTTGTGAAGCAGGGAGCGCGTGTTCGCGTGATGGATTCGGAAGTATTGCCGGCCGAAGAACAGGCGCGGTTTGATGCGCTCGGCGTGCCGGTAGTGAAGCAAAGCCCGGAGAACCTAACGGCAGACGTGATCGTAATTTCGCCGGGCGTTCCTTATGACTTGCCCATGCTGGCGGACGCGCGGCGGCGGGGTGTGCCGGTTATTGGAGAAGTCGAAATGGCAGCGTACTTCTTGAAGGGACCCATCATCGGGATTACAGGATCAAACGGCAAGACAACCACTACGGCGCTGACCGGTCATCTGCTGCGCGAGTGCGGAATTGCATCACAAGTGGGCGGAAATATCGGGAGGGCTGTGACGTCACTGATCGATTCGTCGACACCGGAGCAGTGGAACGTGCTCGAGCTTTCGAGTTTTCAGCTCGAGTCGATTGAGCAGTTTCGGGCTCGGATTGCAGGGTGCCTGAACGTCACGCCGGATCATCTGGACCGGCACCACACATTCGAAAATTATGCGGCCGCGAAAAGGCGGCTGTTCGAAACACAGAAAAAAGGCGATTTCGCGGTCCTGAACTATGAGGATGAGACGTGCCGCGAGTTTGCCCTGCACACGGCGGCGCAGGTTTTCTGGTTCAGTTCTTCGCAATCCGTGCCGAGAGGTGTGTCTGCCGATAGAGAGGAGATGTGCTTTGCCGGACAACCATTCATGAAACGCCGGCAGATCAGGCTGCGAGGCATACATAACCTCGAAAACGTGATGGCGGCGGCACTGATGGCGCATCTGGCGGGGGCCAAACTCGCCGATTTAGGGCCGGCTGTGGAGAGCTTTCCCGGCGTGGAACACCGCATAGAGTTTGTGCGGACGCTTGATGGAGTGGATTACTTCAACGACTCGAAAGCGACCAATGTGGATGCGGTTTTGAAGGCTGTTGAGGCGTTTCCGGGAAACCTGTGGATCATTCTGGGCGGAAAGGACAAGGGCAGCGATTATGTTCCTTTGAGGGAGCCTTTGCGGCAGAAGGCGAAGGCGGCATTATTGATCGGTGCGGCGGCCCCGCTGATTGCGCAGGCTCTTGATTCTGCTGTGCCGCTGGTTGAATCCGGGGATGTCGCGGGCGCGGTGCGTTATGCGCGATCGCACGCCAGTGCCGGAGATGTGGTCCTGCTCGCTCCGGCCTGCGCGAGCTTCGATCAGTTTAAGAATTTTGAAGAGCGTGGGCTACATTTCAAACAAGTAGTGGCAGAATTGTTTTAACCGAGATAATGGCACAGCGGCTGAAAACAGACTGGATTCTCTTTCTGACCGTACTGACACTGGTCTGCTTCGGACTCGTGATGGTCTACAGCGCGTCGTCGTTTATCGCCGAACTGAAGTATCACGTTTCGACGACGTATTTTTTCCTGCGACAGCTAGGGTGGGCGGCGGTGTCGTTTTTCGTATTGCTGTATTGCATGCGCCGCGATTACCGGCAGTGGAACGATCCGAAGGTGGCGTTCGCCGCGCTTGGCGTGGTGATGTTACTGCTGGTTGCCGTATACGCTTCGGACTCGGCAAGCCACCGCTGGTTGCGGGCGGGTCCCTTGTCGCTGCAGCCCTCGGAGCTGGCGAAACCCGCTCTGGCGCTGTTTCTTTCCTTTTTTCTGTGCCGGCGCATGGGGGCGGTGAATGAGAAACATACGCTCGGGCCGATTACGGTTGCCATATCGGTTATGGCCCTCTCCGTCGCAGTCGCGGATTTCGGCACGGCGGTGGTGCTCGTGGTGACGACCGTTGCCGTTGTTTTCGTCGCGGGCATTGAATACCGGTACCTGGTGATCTGCGCGGTGCTGGGCGTGCTGCTCGGACTAGGGTTCATCGCGATGAAGCCGTACCGGCTGGCACGATTCATTGAGTTCGCGGACAAGGATCACAAAATTCTCAACAAGGTGGATCCGGGCGGGCGCATACTTGCGTACGCGCATCAGACAGCCTCGACCAGCGATCCCGGATATCAGCAGTTGCAATCAAAGATCGCGGTCGGTTCGGGCGGTTTAACCGGGGCCGGGCTGATGGAAAGCAAGCAGAAGCTTCTCTATCTGCCGGAGGCGCACACGGACTTCATTTACGGCGTCATTGGCGAGGAGACGGGGCTTCTGGGCTCGGTGCTGCTGCTGGCGGGATTCTTGGTGGTGCTGTGGCGCGGATTGCGAACGTACCTCAGAGCGACAGACACGTTCGGGCGCTATCTGGCGCTGAGTGTAACGGTGTGCACGGTGGTTCAGGCGCTGATCAATATCAGCGTGGTGCTCGGATTGGCGCCCAATAAGGGCATTCCGCTGCCGTTTATCAGCTACGGCGGTAGTTCGCTGCTGAGTTCACTGCTGCTGATGGGGATGCTTTTGAGCGTCAGCGAGCACACCGCGTAGGAGCGAGTTGCCGTATTCCTTTGTACTGACGGGCGGCGGGACAGGGGGGCACGTGTTCCCGGCTTTAGCGGTAGCTTCGGTGCTTCGCGAACGGGGCCATGAAGTGCTGTTCGTTGGGACGCGTGAAGGGATAGAGGCGCGGCTGGTTGGGGATGCCGGCTACCGGATGGAATACATCCGCAGCAGCGGGCTGAACCGGGTGGGCTTGCGGCAACAGGTGCAAACCGCGATGCAGTTGCCTGGAAGTATCGCCGGGGCTTCAGCCGTGCTGCGGCATTGCCGTGCGCAGGCGGTATTCAGCATGGGCGGTTACGTCGCCGGGCCAGTGATGCTCGGAGCTTTGTTGCGGCGAATTCCGCTGATCGTCATGGAGCCCAATGCCATTCCCGGGTTTGCGAACAGGCGCGTGGCGCGGCGGGTATACCGCGCGCTGCTGGGCTTCGAATCGACGCGGCGGTGGTTTCCGAATGACAGGTGTGAAGTGACGGGGCTGCCCGTGCGGCCGGAGTTTTTCGCCGTGAAACCGAAGCAGCAGGGCGTGTTTACTGTGTTGATCACGGGCGGGAGCCGCGGGTCGCGTACGCTGAACCGGGCGTCGCGCGAGAGCTGGCAATTGTTCCGGGATGCGGGCAGCGATATCCGCATCATTCATCAGAGCGGGGCGGTGGAGCACAAAGCGCTCGCGAACGAGTTTGCCGGAAGCGGGCTCGAAGGCGAGGTGGTTCCGTTCATTGCGAGCATGGCGGACGCGTTCGCGGCAGCGGACCTGGTAGTGGGGCGTTCGGGCGCGGGCGCGGTGAATGAAATCGCAGCGGCCGGGATGCCGTCGGTGCTGGTTCCCTTTCCGTTTGCGGCGGATGACCACCAGAAGCGAAACGCCGAGATGCTGGCGCACGCCGGCGCGGCACGCATGGTGGCCGACGTGGAGATGACGGGTGAACGCCTCTTCAAAGAAGTAGAAGTGTTGAGGCAGGCTCCTGAGACGCGAGTGCATATGCGTGAGCGAGTGCGGCAGTTTGCGCATCCGGGGGCCGCCGACCGGGCGGCAGACCTGATGGAAGAAGCGGCGAAGAGGGCGCGGTAGACATTTTTGCCAAGAAACGCATTGACACACCCGCCGAAAGCCGAAACAATACCCTTTAAGAATGTTTTTTAAGCCCCAGCATGTGCATTTCGTGGGTATCGGGGGCATTGGGATGAGCGGTATCGCGGAAGTCCTGCTCACTTTGGGTTACGAAGTATCCGGATCCGATATCCGCGCGACCGCCATTACCGACAGGCTTGCCCGGCTGGGAGCGAAGATCTCGATCGGCCACCGGGCTGAAAACGTGGCTGAAGCGAAGGCGGTGGTGGTGACCTCGGCGCTCGACCCAGCGAACCCGGAGGTGGCTGAGGCGCGACGGCTGCAAATTCCAGTGATTCCGCGCGGGGAACTGCTGGCTGAACTGATGCGGCTGAAGTTCGGGATCGCGATCGCCGGCAGCCATGGCAAGACGACCACCACCTCGATGGTTGCTTCCATTCTGAACGCGGCCAACATGGACCCGACAGTGGTGGTGGGAGGACGGGCGGCGGGCTTGCAGGGGTCGAATGCGCGAGTCGGCAAAAGTACGATTCTGGTGGTTGAATCCGACGAGAGCGATGGCTCGTTTCTAAAGCTCGCGCCCATTCTCGCGGTAGTGACGAACATTGATCGCGAGCATCTCGATCATTACGCCTCGCTCGAGGAAATACAGGCCGCTTTCACGGACTTCGTCAACAAGGTGCCGTTTTACGGCGCAGCGGTTCTCTGCATGGAGGATGAAAACATTCAACAGATTTTCCCGTCCATCCGCCGGCGAACGATCACGTACGGCCGTTCCGCTCAGGTGGACCTGGAGATTCAGAACGTGGAGCTGATGCCCGAAGGCAGCTGCTTTTCAGTCCGGCATCGCGGCGCAGAGCTGGGTAGCTTTCAGCTGAATGTTCCCGGCGAGCATAACGTTCTGAATGCGACGGCGGCGATAGGCGTCGGGCTGGAGATGGACGTGCCGCTGGCGCAGATTCGCGAAGGCCTGGCAGCTTTCAGCGGCGTGGACCGGCGCTTCTCGGTGCGAGGCGTAGAAGGCGGCGTGACGGTGGTGGATGACTATGGGCACCATCCGACGGAGGTGAAAGCTACGCTCGCGGCTGCGCGGCTCTCGCCGTACCGGCAGATCCATGTGCTGTTCCAGCCACACCGCTTTTCGCGAACAAAGCATCTGCTCGAGGACTTTGGAACGGCATTTCACCAGGCGGATGATCTGTATCTGCTCGATATTTATTCGGCGTCGGAGCCCGAAATCGAAGGGGTGAGCGGTGAGGCGCTGGCGGAGAAAATTCGCTCGTACGGGCATCGCGCGGTGGAGTACGT
Organism: Acidobacteriaceae bacterium; assembly: GCA_019233375.1. GTDB lineage: Bacteria > Acidobacteriota > Terriglobia > Bryobacterales > Bryobacteraceae > Bog-105. The sequence goes on along the minus strand of JAFAMM010000448.1, from coordinate 12,741 downwards.
GCCCACCATGGAAGCTGGAATCGACGCCATTGCGAAAGCCGCGCGGCCCGGCGATCTGGTGATCACGCTCGGCGCGGGCAGCGTGTCGCAAGCCGCGGAGAAGATTCTGGACAAGCTGCGAGGGAGAGTGTAGATGCCGCGCCGCGAGGCCGAGCCGGAGCAGGCGGAGCGCGTGCCATGGGTGCGCTTTGCCGTCTGGCTGGTTGCCGGAATCGTGTTGATGGTGGCAGTGCTGTTCGCCTGGCGTTTCTCGGAAGAGTTCCTGATCAAGGATGACCGCTTCCGGATTACGGAGGCGGATGATTTTGCCGGGCAGAGCCCGAATCTCGTTGTGGAGGGAGTACATCATGCGTCGCCTTCCCAGGTCCGTCACATTTTCGCGGAAGACTATGGCCGGAGCCTGTACCTGGTCCCGATCCAGAAACGGCGTCAACAGCTGCTGGCGATTGATTGGGTGGAAGACGCGACGGTTTCGAAGATCTGGCCGAACACGGTGAAGGTGGGCGTTCACGAGCGTTCGCCGGTGGCGTTCGTGCGGCTGCCGCCAAACCATCGCGACGGCATGTCGCGTTTCGCTTTGGTCGATCGCGATGGCTACATTCTGCGGCCGCGCGTGGCCGCGAAGTTTACGTTGCCGGTGATTGCGGGCATCCGTGAAACGGAGCCGCTTGAAGACCGCCGGGCGCGTGTGCGGCGCGTGCTCGGAATGCTGCAGGAGATCGGAGCGCTCGCGTCGCAGATTTCGGAGATCAATGTCGCCGATCCAAACGATCTGATCGTTGAAGAGCATGTCGACAAAGCGGTAGTAAAGCTGATGCTCGGCGATGAGAACTATACGGAACGGCTGCAGAATTTCCTGGCCAACTATGGAGAGATACGAGAGAAACGCCCGGATGCGAAGATACTGGATCTGCGCGTGGATGGCGTAATTACCGCGGTAGGAGACGATCAGGGTGGGTAATAAACCAAAACTGGCAGTTGGGTTGGATCTCGGCAGCAGCAGCACGCGTATCGTGATCTGCGCCCTCGAAAATGAATCGCTGCGCTTCTTGGGGTACGGAGAGGCGCCGGTGAATGCATGGAACCGAGGACGGCTCTCCGACCAGGAAGCGCTGTCGCAGAGTATCCGCTTTGCCTTGCATGAGGCGGAGATGCGGGCTCAGGTCTCGCCTGAATCCGCCGTGTTCGGGGTAGGCGGGTCGGTGGCGGGCATCAACAGCCGGGGCCTCTACGAATTCGGGCGGCGGCGCGACATTGAGGGCGACGATCTGCGGTATGCCGTGGAACTGGCGGCGCGCGTTCGTCTCGAAGAGGACCGGCAGGTGCTGCAGATCTGCCCGCAGGACTTTACGCTCGACGGGCGCGCGGGCTATCGCAATCCGAAGGGCATTCTGTGTGCGCGGCTGGAGGCGAATGTACATGTCGTGACGGTCTCCATGCAGGACCACCAGGGGATGATTTCCGCCATCCACCAGGCGCACCTGGCGGTGGAGGAGTCGGTTTTCGAGGCGTTCGCGGCGGCTTACGGCGCGATCATGCCGGAGGACCGGGCACGCGGCGTGGTGCTGATCGATATCGGTGCTCAGTCCACTCACGTAGCGCTCTATGATGCGGATGCGCTGGTGCTGGCTACAACCATTCCGGTCGGCGGAGATCATTTCACGCGCGACACTTCGTGGCTGCTCAAGGTGAACTATGAAGACGCCGAGAATTTGAAGCGCGAGTATGGGTGCGCGATTACGGGCTCGGCGGCGGACAACAGTCTGGTCGAGATTCCTTCAGCGGAAGGGCGAGGCATGCGTGAGGCGCCACGGAAGCAGCTGAATGAAATACTCGAAGCGCGCGCCGAGGAGCTGTTCGAGCGGGTCTACGCGGAGATTTTACGAGTGGGCATGGAGCAATCACTGCTCGAGGGAGCCGTGCTGACGGGGGGCGGCGCGCGACTCGCGGGGATGTGCGACGTAGCGGAAAGAGTGTTGAATTGCCAGGCGAGGAATGGATTGGCCAGCGGCATAGAAAACTGGCCGCGCGAGCTGGATAATCCGGTCTGGACGACGGCAGCCGGCCTCGCGATGTACTCCGGCCGCCTGAAGCTCAAGCGCGACTGGAAACGCGCGTCGGCGGGTGTGGCTGGTATGGCTGCGAAGTAGGCAAGTGGCGGCACGACCGCAAATAAAAGGGGACAGATGGCGGACGATTTGAAATTTCTAATTGAAGACGAAGTGCAACTGGGCACTCGCATCAAGGTGGTGGGTGTGGGCGGCGGGGGCTCGAACGCGGTGACCCGCATGCTGCAGGAAGGTTTGAACGGGATTGACTTTTTCATTCTGAACACGGACAAACAGGCGCTAGCGGCTTCTCCGGTGGCGAATAAATTGGCGATCGGCAAGAAGCTGACGAGCGGACTCGGCGCAGGAGCTGATCCCTCGGTGGGGCGTCAGGCCGCGCTTGAAGATACGGAGCAGATTATCGAGATTCTGGAAGGCGCGGACATGGTGTTTGTGACGGCCGGGCTTGGGGGAGGGACGGGCACCGGCGCCGCTCCTGTCGTCGCGTCACTCGCGAAGGAACTGAATGCGCTTACGGTCGCGGTGGTCACGAAGCCGTTTGCATTTGAAGGGCCACGGCGCATGCGGCAGGCCGAGCGAGGACTGGCCGAACTTGCTGGAAGCTGCGACACCGTGATCAGCATCCCGAACGAGAAGCTGCTCGGGCTTGCACCCAAAGGCACCAGCTTCGTCGATTCTTTCCGCATGGCGGACGATATCCTGCGGCAGGCGGTGCAAGGAATCGCCGACATCATTACCACGCCCGGGCTGATCAACCGCGATTTCTCCGACATCAGGACGATCATGCTCGGGATGGGCTACGCGATGATGGGAACCGCGATTTCTTCTGGCGTTAATGCGCCCGTGGAAGCGGCACAAAAGGCCATCGATAGTCCTCTAATGGAGGAAGGCGGCGTACTCGGCGCGCGCGGCGTGCTCATCAACATTACAGCGTCCAGCCAGCTTGGCATTCACGATGTGAACGAAGCATGCAATCTGATCCGCGCGGCGACGAGGAATGACGATGTGCAGATCAACTTCGGCATTGTGATGGACGAGAAGATGGGCGACAAGGTGAAAGTAACGGTGATCGCCACCGGTTTTCAGCGCGATACGCTGCCCGAGATCGACCGGCGCAGCGCGCATTTTCCGTTTACAGCGGCGAGCGCGCCGGAATACGCTCCGCCGATCGCACCGCTTCCGCAGCCGGAGCCCGAACCCGCTCCGGCGCAGATTGCGGAAGCCGAGCCGGTACCCGACGAACCACATCCCATGGATGATTACGACATGCCGGCGATTCTGCGAAAGCAACGGCGAATGGTTCAGTAACCATCAATTCGACACCTCGATAAGGCGCCACTGCGGCGGTCATGTGACCTCGGCAGCGGCGCCTTCCGCTTTGGTGAGCGTTTTACTTACTGATCATCCGGATCGGACGGCGGCCTGGGATCATTCAGGAAGAACTCCGCCGTGGTGGGGGCGGCAATGGCAGTATAGGGCCGCGCTTTCAGCTGGAAATCAAAAAAGCCGAGCAAATCATTGTTGGCGCGCGCGTCGGCGAAGTGAAGAGCGCCTTCTTCGACTCCGAAGTTGCTCTCAATGAAGCGAAGGATGCTGCCGAAATCGTGCTTGGCATTATTGATCGTGTGCCGGGGCGTGTAGGCTGAAACGACCAGGAGAGGCACGCGGAACCCGTACTGATAACCACCTTGCGGGTAGTCGAGCGTGGGAGGCGGCTCGTGGTCGTACCAGCCACCCCAGTCGTCCCAAGTGATCAGGATCGCGGTGTCCCGCCAGTATCCACGGCCGCTATCGCATTTCGAACTCATGCCGATTGCGTTTACGATGGCCGCCACCCAGGCAGGGCCGCGGCCGTCGGTGACGCGAGGGTGATCCGAATTTGCGCCCGATGGAACGACCCAACTTACCGAGCGCAGGTTGCAACTGCCAATGTCTCGCAAGATATCGGCGGGCTTCAAATCCACATTGCGCGCCCACTCCTTGCCCTGGCACTCGCCGCCGGGGCCGCTTGATTCACAGATGTGCTGGATCGCATTCGGCGCGGTCCAGATAGATCCCGAAGACGGAGTGTAATACCTCCAAGTCACGGAGCCTGGCAGGACGTCGGGAAGAGTTTCATGCTCGAAGCAGGGGTAGACTTTCGCTCCGGGGAGCTCGTATCCGTCGGGCCCGATTAGCTGGACTGTTGTATCGGCCGGGGCGAAGCAACCGGCAATGCCCGCCGGTCCACCCGGCGACACGTTTTCAGAGGCGAAAACTCCGATACTGTCGTCGGCAGCGGAGGGTGCAGATGTTCCGCCGAACAAGAATTGGTGCGCCGGAAAGCTGGGCCCGCGGTTCGTCTGGAACATGTAATTCGCCCAGCCGTATTGGGTAGCCAACTCGAGATATGGCGTTACCCGGCCCGCGGTATTTTCCACGTAGCGGAACTGTGGATGCTTCACGCAGTTACCGAGGCACGTTACCGCGCCTGCCCCGTCCATTAGGCAGAAGCCGGTGAACGGGTCGGCGTCGCACATGGCAGTGAATGCGGCATTCGAATGGTCGAGATCATAACCGTTGGCGAGAGGGATGGGTGTGGGCTCGGTCGTTCCAGTTGGTGAACGTTCGTCGAGCCAGGCGTTGGTCTGTATGTCGTATTTAGAATCGCCGCCGGATGCGCTGCACGCATCGGGGCTGCCGTATGGCGGCGCGCACAGGCCCTGGAAAAGATTATCAGGCGTGCGATTCTCCTGAACGATCACGACTATGTGCCGGAATGGACTTGCGGCCACTCGGGGCGGGATCGGAATTTCCGTGCCCACAACGATGGGGGTGCACAACAGCAAAAGCAGAAAGGTGAGTCTCACGTCGCCTCCTTACGCCGATAACGGCTGAATGGTTTCCTCTCAATAGAGAGTACTGTCGGGAGAGGCGCGCGTTTGAGCCATGTTAAGAAGATTGCCGGGAATTCGGTACCAGTACTAAGGGCTTCAATCGCCAAGAAATTGCAGAACCACTTTGCGGCGATGCGGACGCGTGCGATGTTCGAATACATAAAGTCCCTGCCAGGTGCCGAGTGCGAGCCGGCCGTCGATGACCGGAATGGTCAGTGATGTGCTCGTTAGTGCAGCGCGGATATGGGATGTCATGTCATCGGGTCCTTCGGCCGTGTGACGGTAATTGTGATGCTTCTCCGGTACCAGGGTTTCGAAGAAGTCCCGCATATCGAGCACGACGTCGGGATCGGCATTCTCTTGAATTACAAGTGAGCACGAAGTGTGCTGAATAAAGATGGTCAGCAACCCGCTTGAAAGCTGCTGGCTGCTGAGCCAGGCCTGCACCGCCTCCGTAAAACTGTACAGGCCCTTTCCGTGCGTATCGACGGTTAACGATGTGTGACGAGTCACTGCCAGGTTCGACGCTCTGAACTGAGCGCGGTGCCCATTTATTCGCATGGTGTCCCGGTCGAGGGGATGCGCGAGGAAGCTGAATGCTTGCTGGCGCGGGGTTTGCAGATCGACTTCCAGTTGAAGCGCGATCTCCCTACTCGCAAAAGGGGCAGGTGGGGCACTTCGGCGAGGGGAACAATCGCCCGCCGGTCGCCGTCGGTTGATTTGCAGTAAGATCCAGTAAGCCGGGATTCTCCCGGTTTGTGAGCCCAGGCGTTTACTCATTTGAGGAGATAAAATGCCCCAAGTACTCCCTTCAGAACAGGCTGTTGATCTGCTGCGGCGTGGTTATAGCCGGCGCAGTTTCGGCCGGATCGCAACGCTACTAACCGCGGGGGCAGCGCTGCCTTTCTATAATGAGCCGGCTTTGGCGCAGCTTTCGAGAGTGCGCAACATTCCGGCGGACGCGACCAAGATTGACGCGAACGAGAATCCGATGGGTCCGTGCCCGGAGGCTGCAGACGCAATTCACAACGTCATACGCCACGGCGGCCGCTACATGTATGCCTATACAGATGAACTTGCGCAGACAATGGCCGAAATCGAGCAGGTCAAGTTCAGTTACAAAGCCGAGGAGAGTTACATCCAGATCTACGCGGGTTCGAGCGCGCCTTTACATCAGGCCGTACTCGCGTTTACGAGCAAGGACCGGCCGTTGGTGACAGCCGACCCCGGCTATGAAGCGGGCCCGCGGGCGGCGAAGTTCATTGGCGCCGAAGTGGTGAACGTGCCGTTGCGGAAGGGCACCTGGGACCACGACGTAAGGGGCATGCTGGCGGCCGCACCCAATGCGGGACTTTTTTATATCTGCAATCCCAACAATCCGACCGGTACGCTCACCAGCCGGGCCGATATCGAGTATCTGGTGGCTAACAAGCCGAAGGGCTCGGTGGTGATGATCGACGAAGCGTATATCCACTTAGCGAAAAACGCCGTGCCGTGTACGGATATGGCGGCAGCGGGCAAGGATGTTGTCGTGCTGCGAACATTTTCGAAGATCTACGGGATGGCGGGTCTACGCGCTGGAGCGGCGATTGCACGCCCCGATCTGCTGGGAAGGATTAGCGGGTTCAGTGCGGGCGCAATGCCGATCACCGCGATGGTGGGAGCGACGGCCAGTCTGAAGGTGAAAACTCTCGTGCCTGACCGGAGAAAAACAATCGGCGATACGCGCGAAGAGGTATTCACGTGGCTCTCGGCGCGGAACGTCGAATTCGTGCCGTCTGAGACGAACTGCTTCATGGTGAACGTCAAGCGCCCCGGGCGTGAGTTCTGGACCGCGATGACGGCGCAGAAGGTCTATGTCGGCCGCAGCTGGCCGGTATGGCCGGACTGGGTGCGCGTTACGGTTGGGACGCCCGCAGATATGGCGAAGTTCAAAGATGCCTTCCTCAAGTGCTACAACGCGTAACAGAGTGTCAGCTTTAAACCTGGTCAGCGTCGAGGAGTATCTGCACACAACCTATCGGCCGGACCGCGATTACGTCGATGGGTTCGTTCTGGAGAGAAACTTGGGGCAGTACGAGCACGCACGCCTGCAAATGTTGATTCTGGCGATTCTTTTCCAGCGCGAAAAGGACTGGCAGATCTGTGTCCTGCCCGAATGCCGGCTGAAGATTCGCAATCGTAAGTACCGCATTCCGGATGTGATGGTTCTTTCCGAAGACGCGCCGCGTACGCCCGTAATCGAGCAGGCGCCACTGCTCTGCATCGAGGTTGTCTCGCCCGATGACCGCATGCCTGATCTGGTCATGCGGGCCGGGGATTATTTTTCGCTCGGGGTGCCGGAAACCTGGATTCTGAATCCGTACACGAAACAGGCTTTCGTGTATGCCGAACAGGGTCTGTCCGAATCGAAGGAGGCGGTGCTGCGTCGCGGGCGTATTGAGCTGCCCGTAATTGATCTGTTCGGGCAGGTTTAGTCGAGAACCTACTCGACGGTAACGCTCTTTGCCAAGTTTCGAGGCTGGTCTACATCGCAGCCACGCCGCACTGCCACATGGTATGCGAGCAGTTGCAGCGGGATCATCTCGAGCAGCGGCAGCAGCAATTCGCGTGTGACCGGAATGGTGATGACATGGTCCGCCATGCGGGCCACTTCTTCATCGCCTTCGCATGCAACGGCGACGACGCGCCCGCTGCGCGCTTTCACTTCCTGAATGTTTGAAAGCGTTTTTTCGTAGTGCACCTGGCTTTCTTGCGAGAGCGGATCGCGCGTGGCCAGCACTACCACCGGAAGATTCTCATCAATGAGCGCATTGGGGCCGTGCTTCATCTCGCCTGCCGCGTAGCCCTCGGCATGGATATAAGAGATCTCTTTGAGCTTCAGAGCGCCTTCGAGCGCGATGGGAAAATGAATGCCGCGGCCGAGATAGAGGAAATCCTGCGCACGGAACAGATGCTTCACGAGTTCGTCGTAGACTTCAGTCTGCGCGAGAACATGGTCGAGCTTGCCGGGAATCTGGGTCAGCTCGAGCATGAGCGCCGCGGAAGCTTGAGCGTTCAGTGTACCGCGCACCTGGCCCAAATACATTCCGAGAATAATCAGAGCGGTCAGCTGTGATGTGAACGCCTTAGTGGAGGCAACGCCGATCTCCGGCCCGGCATGCGTAATCAATGTGCCGTCGGCTTCGCGCGTGATCATGGAGCCGACCACGTTGCAGATGGCCAACGTTTTCGAGCCCTTTTGCTTGGCTTCGCGCTGCGCCGCGAGCGTATCGGCGGTTTCTCCCGATTGGGAGATCACGATGGTCAGTGTATTGGGAAGAATGATCGGATCGCGGTAGCGGAACTCGCTGCCGTAGTCCACTTCCACCGGCACACGCGCCAGGCGCTCAATGATAAATTTGCCGGCCAGGCCGGCATGCCAGCTGGTCCCGCACGCGACAATCTTCACCTGTTCGAAGCTGCGGAAATCGGCTTCCGAGATGTTTACTTCGTCAAGGAACACGCGCCCGCTTTCCTGGCCCACGCGCCCCAGCATGGTGTCACGAATGGCACGCGGCTGCTCGAAGATTTCTTTGAGCATGAAGTGCTTGTAGCCGCCCTTTTCGGCCATCACCGGATCCCAGAGGATGCGTGATTGCTGCCGCCGCACGATACGGCCGTCAAAGTCAGTCAGCTTCACGCCTTGTGGCGTCAGCACTGCCACATCGCCATCGTTTAGAAAGATCATGTCGCGAGTGTGGTTCAAGATGGCGGGCACGTCAGAGGCGACGAAGAACTCATCCTGTCCGAGGCCGATGACCACCGGCGGGCCGGAGCGTGCGGCCACAATTGTGTTCGGCTCCGTGCTCGAGATGACGCTTATGGCGAACACGCCCGCAACCTGCTTCAGAGCGGTGCGCACCGCGTTTTCCAGACCTTTGTCGAGATATTTTTCGACCAGGTGAGCGATGACTTCCGTATCGGTTTCGGTCTGGAAATCGTGGCCTTCCTGAGCGAGCTGCTTGCGCAGGGGCATGTAGTTTTCGACGATGCCGTTGTGCACAACGACGATTTTGCCTGTGCAATCGCGATGCGGGTGAGCGTTCTCTTCTGTCGGCCGGCCGTGCGTCGCCCAGCGTGTGTGCCCGATGCCGTATGAACCGTGCAAGGGTTTGTTGCGGATCACTTCTTCGAGGTTCCGCAACTTGCCCGAAGCGCGCCGCACTTCGAGCGTGTTGTTTCCATTTAGCACGGCGACGCCGGCCGAATCATAGCCGCGGTACTCGAGCCGCCGCAAGCCATCTACAATTACCGGCACCGCTTCACGGCTGCCCACATAACCAACAATTCCGCACATAGAATAGCTCCTGGCTTTTAGCTGTGTGCATTCAGCACTTAGCCGTCAGCTCTTAGTGTTACCTGATCGCTGATCGTTAACGGCTGATAGCTATCGTCACCATCGTCGAGAATCTCGACGCGATAGTCTTCGATGACAGGGTTTGATAGAACGTCGCGCGCAATCTCATCGAGCATGCGGGTGGCCGAATCACGCTCGGCTCCGGATGCCACGCCGATCTCAAAATATTTTCCCTGCCGGACGGAGGCAATTTCCTTATGCCCCATGCCGTTCAGGGCGGAGCAGATGGTCTGGCCCTGGGGATCCAGTACCGTCGGCTTCATGGAAACGTAAACGCGCGCCCGCATAGAACTCTTATTATGGCGTTCCCGCCCGTTCTCCGCTTGGCCTTCGTTGCTGGCCGGGTTTACATGCATGGAAAAAATTTTGAGGCGAAAACAAATTCTGCAAAATTGTTTGGTATAAACGATGAAAGCGCAGCGCGGTGGACAGGGTATCCGTTGTTGAAAGCGCTTGCTGGAGTTGGTCTCATCGTAAAGATTTGCATTCTCGCAAGCAGTAGTGCCGGAAACTCCGCTTTTATCGCGACGGAGCGAACTCGTCTGCTGATCGATGCCGGGCTCAGCCGGCGCGAGTTGAAGAAGCGTCTTGCGGCGATAGGCGAAGATATTGCGAATATTGACGCAGTGCTCGTGACCCATGAACACAGCGACCACACGAACGGATTATCCGCGCTGGTAAGAGGGGCAGAAGGGCGGTCGCTTCCCGTGTACCTCAGTTGTGGAACGGCGCGCTTCGTGGACTGGGGCGAGTGCGCTCCGCCAGTCGAATCGTTTCAGGCCGGGCGCGGGTTCACGGTAGGCGATTTCGATATCGCGAGCTTCACGATCCCGCATGACGCCGCCGATCCGGTAGGGTACACGCTCACGGCGGAGGGAATCAAGGTTGCGATCGTGACGGATCTCGGCTACGTGACCGATTCGCTGCGAGTGCATCTGCGGGGCGCGGATATGGTGGTGCTCGAATCGAATCACGATCTCGAGATGCTGCGCGTGGGACCGTATCCCTGGCCGGTAAAGCAGCGTGTGATGAGCCGGCGGGGCCATCTTTCAAACGAGGTAGCCGCCGATTTCATTCGCAATGATCTGGATACGCGCGTTTCGACGCTGGTTCTGGGCCACATTAGCGAACACAACAATCATCCGGAACTGGTTCGCAATCTGGCCTCTAAAGCGTTGCGGGGGCGCGAGCTATTTACGCGCTTAGTGGTGGCGGAGCCGGGCATGCAGTCGGAAGTTTTCTGTTATTAGCGCCTCCCGCTACTATCGCTGCACAGAGTTCGTTCAAGCATTCGTCGCGAGTGCGTCAGCGTTGCCTTTTCCGGCTTGTTGCCCGGTTTCGATTTGAACCGCTTGCGGGCGACATACATGAACGTTGATGGCGCTTCAGTCCGCATTTGGGCGGTTTAACAAAACAGACGGTCCCTGACAATAGTGTTGAATGATCGCACGCTACACGCGCGCCGAGATGGGCGCGATCTGGAGTGACCAGCATAAGTACGAATGCTGGCTGGAAGTGGAACTCGCGGCGTCCGAAGTACTGGGCGAGTTGGGGGATGTACCGCTGGAAGCCGCCCGCGCTCTGCGCGCGCATGCCGCTTTCAATCTGGCGCGTATCCAGGAGATTGAGCGCGAAGTCAGGCACGATGTGATCGCGTTCACAACGGCTGTTGCCGAATCGATGAAGGCGATGGGCCATGCCGAAGCTTCGCGCTGGCTGCACTTCGGGCTGACGTCGAATGATGTCGTCGATACCGCGCAGGCTTTGCAGATTCGCGAGGCTTCGCAACTGATCCGGCAAGATCTCGGGGAGCTATCAGACGCGCTGAAGAAGCTGGCGTTTGAGCACAAGCACACCCTGCAAATCGGCCGGACGCACGGCATTCATGCCGAGCCCATCACCTTTGGTTTGAAAGTAGCGGGCTGGTGGGATGAAATGGAACGGCACCGAAAACGGTTCGCGGCTGCGGCGGAGGAGATGCGGGTCGGCAAAATCTCCGGCGCGGTCGGGACGTTTGCCCACATCGGGCCTGCGGCAGAAGAACAGATCTGCGCCCGCCTGGGCCTGCGCGCTGCGCCCATTACGTCGCAAGTGCTCTCGCGCGATCTGCATGCCAATTACGTGGCCACGCTCGCCGGGATCGCTTCGACTCTCGACAAGATCGCGCTCGAGATCCGTCACCTGCAGCGTACGGAAGTGCGTGAAGCGGAGGAACCGTTCGCGCCGGGGCAGAAAGGCTCTTCGGCCATGCCGCATAAACGCAATCCGGTCACCTGCGAGCAGATCTGCGGCCTGGCACGGATCGTGCGCGCCAATGCGCAGGCGGCTTTCGAGAATGTGGCGCTGTGGCATGAGCGTGACATTTCGCATTCGTCCGTCGAGCGCGTGATTCTGCCTGATTCGACGATCCTTGTCGACTACCTGCTGGCAAAGACAACGTGGCTGATCAGCGGTTTGCGGGTGGACAGCGGGCGCATGCGCCGCAATATCGACTTGACGCGAGGGCTGATTTTCTCCGGCCAGTTGCTGCTGGACCTGGCGGCGGCAGGCATGCTGCGCGAGGATGCGTACCGGCTAGTACAGGGCCACGCGATGCAGGCCTGGGAGGCGGGCACGGATTTTCGAGCGGCGATTGAAGCGGATGCACAGATCCGGCGGTATCTTACGCCGGACCGCCTGGTTAACACTTTTTCACTAGAACGGCAGCTCACACATGTTGGCGCGATTTTCCGGCGAGTGTTCGAAAGCGGCATTTCCTGAGCACTTTAATGACCTTTGCACGATTTCGTTAGAGTTATTTCCCGATTTCGATTAAACTATACGCGGGCGATAGCCGTCCTGATTGTATGAATGCAGCTGTGCGGAAATCTCCGGCTAGGGAAGTGGAGCTGGCGCGTGTCTTGCTGGTGGATGATGACCTTGCGTCCCGGCTCACACTGCAGGCCGTTCTGGAGGCGGGCGGATATTTCGTGGACCCGGCGGCTTCCGCGGCTGAGGCGGTAGGCAAATTGGATGAACGCCAATATGAGCTGGTTTTGAGTGACTTGCGGATGGAGTCGCCCGAAGCCGGATTGAAGGTGCTGGCGCATGCCCGGCTGATGGATTACAAGCCGGCGACCGCGATTCTGACGACGTACCGCAACAAACGTCCCGACGTGCGGCAGCCGGTTCTCATCAAGCCGGAGGATGTACCCGGGTTGCTCGACAAAGTCGCCGATCTGATCAGCCATCGCGCGGCGAGGATGGTGGAGCGCCAACTGAAGCAGGCGTAACCGGCGTTAGGCGTTTGTTACGCGATAACGCCGTTCGAGGTCCGCGCTTACATGCCTGCGGCATGCTGCCGTTCCCGGCCGATGCGCTCGACAGCGAGTTCGAACTCAGCCAGCGCATCGCGGAA
>JAFAMM010000370.1 GCA_019233375.1 Acidobacteriaceae bacterium | reverse complement strand
CCTGAGAGGATCCAGGCCCCCATGTTCATCGCCGAAGTCGGGCGAAAGACTCGAAGCATGTTATAGAAGCGCGATGGGACCCCAAGATCGTAAATCAACAGGCCGCCGCTGACGCACGCCCCGATCAGTCCAATCGTATGGCCCCGCCGGATGAGGCCTTCTCTGCTGCTCGCGTCCCCTATTTGTGACGCCGCGGCCAAAGCCAAAGATGCGCCCGTCAGTCCGCCGACATAATAGTAGGTCGGTATCGCCCATTCCCAAACAGGGTCGTTGAGCATCGGCCGGTCATAGTAAGTCGTGTCGCTCGTGTCTTCATCGGGCAGGCTTTTCCAGTTCTGGGCATAGCTCTTTATGTGTTTCTCGGCGGCGCCGGACGCGCGTTGCTCAGCGGCCTCGCCGGACAGCTTGCCCACGTTCTGATCAATATCCCGCCCATCAGTTGAAACCGCGTTCGGAGTGCCTTTATGCAGAACTGTCCCGCTCATGACGTTCTTGTTCTCCCGCCGAAGAATACGCTCGCCAACCCGGCAAGAAGCATCCCGGCAGCGGTCGCACCCATAGTCCGCCAGGCGTCGCCCACCTTCTTAGTAGGGACAACAGGGTCGGGCGGCAGGTTATACGCTTCCGGCTTATCGACTAATAGAAAGAAAGCATGTAGGCCTTCCGTACCGGGCTGATCTTCTTCCGTCGCGCCGTATAAGTAAGCCTCCGTCATGCCTTTCTCATGGAGTTCCTGCACGCGATCCTTGGCCATTTTCGTTAGATCTTCAAGGTTGCCAAAGTGAATTGACTCAGTCGGGCACGATTTTGCGCACGCCGGAATCAGGTCAGATCGCAAACGGTCATAGCAGAGGGTGCACTTCCAGGCGCGGCCATCTTCCTCACGCCGGTCGATAACACCGAACGGGCAATTTACGATGCAATAGCCGCATCCGTTGCACACATCGGGCTGCACATAGACAGCGCCGTACTCGTTGCGAATGATGGCGCCGGTGGGGCAGCTCTCCAGACATCCGGCGCGGGCGCAGTGCTTACAGACGTCCGATGAGAAAAGCCACGAGAAAGCGCCATCGTGTTGCGGGGTTAAGGGTGCCGGGCGTTCGATAAAAGCGACGTGCCGCCACGTCGAAGCTCCCAGGTGAATGGTATTGTCATACGACATTCCGGTGAAGAGGAAACCGTCGTCCGGCAATTGGTTCCATTGCTTACATGCCACTTCACATGCCTTACAGCCGATGCACAACGTTGTGTCGGTGAAGAACCCTTTGGTATCCGGCACTGTTACTCGTTTCCTTCCTTGGTAGAGGCCGCCTTGAATCCGTGCCTGCTCTCCGGCTTGCCGCGCACTATCGGCAGGTCGCGGTCTTCCATGCGGGGCGGAACTTTCTTCGTGAACCAGCCCGTAGTCGCGTGCCGCCGCTGCCCGCTTGTGCGGCCAGGCTCAATATTCCCGGTAAATGCCTTCGATTCCTGAATGGAAACATTAGGATCTGCAACGAATCCGATCAAGTCGTTCGCGGCATCGCCGCGAATCAAGCCTTTGCTCGACCAGTGGTACGGCAACCCGATCTGATGCACGAGCCTGCCCTTGATTTTCAGCGGGCGTATGCGTTGGGTGACAAGCACGCGCGCCTCGATCTCGCCGCGCATGGTACGAATGGTGGCCCAGCCGGCATTCGTGAGCCCGCGCTCTTCCGCCAGTTCAGGCGATACTTCACAGAACATCTCCGGTTGCAGCTCAGCGAGCCATGTCAGCCACCGGCTCATACCGCCCGCCGTATGATGCTCCGTCAGCCTGTAGGTAGTCAGCACATAAGGGAACCGCGGGTCGTCGTAAGGCTGATGGTATGGATTGTCTTTGCGCCGCCACTCCATACGCAGCGGATTGCACTGCTGCCCATAGAGGAGATTGTGAGTCACGGACTCTTCGGGTTCGTAGTGCGCCGGCAGCGGTCCATCGGCCAGACCCGATGGGGCAAAGAGCCAGCCTTTGCCGTCCGACTGCATCACAAACGGATCAATGCCCGAAATGGTGTCTTTGCCGCGAGCGTCTTTGGACGGCCGGTACCACGGCGGGCGTTCCACGATAAAGTCCGGAGTATCTTCGCCTGTCCATTTCTGTTTCTCTTCATCCCACCAGACGAGCTTCTTCCGCTCAGACCAGGGTTTCCCGCCCGGATCAGCGGAAGCGCGGTTGTACAGGATTCGGCGATTATGCGGCCAAGCCCAGCCCCAAGCCGCTGCAATATAGTTTTGCTCCCAATACGGTGTCCGCCGCGCGGTCATATTGATGCCGTCCCGGTAGGCTCCCGAATAAATCCAACAACCGCACGCCGTCGAACCGTCGTCCTTTAACGACGTGAAGCCTTCCAACGGCTTGCCATCCGCGACCCTGTACCCGTTGTACTCCCTCAGCACAGCTTCCGCACTCGGCTCATTGGTGATCCCGTGCGTCGGATAATCCCAGGTCAAATCGCGAATAGGCCAGTTGCGCTTCTGATCGTACTCGTTTTCGTAGAGCTTCTTCAGCCGCTGACCAAGCTTGAAAACGAAATCGAGTTCGCTGCGCGTGTCGCCTTTGGGTTCAACCGCTTTGTGGTGCCATTGCAATAGCCGTTGCGTGTTGGTGAAACTGCCGTCTTTTTCGGTGTGTGATGCGGCCGGGAAGAAGAATACTTCAGTCGCGATATTTTTTGTCTTCACGTCCCCACGCGCGATTTCCGGTGCGTCCCGCCAGAAGTCGGCCGTTTCCGTGATTTGGAAATCGCGCACGACCAGCCACTCCAAAGCCCGGAGACCCTTCCGTTGCAGCGGCCCGTTCATAGAGCCCACCACCGGGTTTTCGCCCATGACGAAGTAGCCCTTCACTTTGCCATCCACCATATCGGCAACAGTGTTCATGTGCGAGTGGTCGCCGGTCAGAGTTGGAAGGTAGTCATAGCACCAGTCGTTCTCTTTCGTTGCCGCTTCGCCGTACCACGCTTTTAATAAAGACACGGCATATTTCGGAAACTCGCCCCACCAGCCAGAAGGTGCAGTGTTCAATCGAACCCAGGTTTCGAAATCTTTATCGTGCGCTGCCTTGGGCATCGGAAGATAGCCGGGCAGCAGATCGTAGAGGGTCGGTATATCCGTAGAACCTTGGATGGAGGCGTGGCCGCGCAGCGCAACGATCCCGCCGCCCGGACGCCCCATATTTCCGAGCAGCAACTGAATAATGGCCGCCGAGCGAATGTACTGGACGCCGACCGTATGCTGTGTCCAGCCCACCGCATACACGAACGCCGCGGTTCGCTCCCGGCCTGAGTTCTCGCAAAGCGTCTCTGCCACCTTCAGGAACAGATCCTGGGGAACGCCGCAAATTTCTTCCACCATCTCCGGCGTGTAACGCGCGTAGTGTTTTTTCAGGATCTGGTACACGCAGCGAGGATGTTGCAGCGTCGGATCGGTATGTTCCGCCTGAACCGGATTCTTTTGCAGTGGCTCGCCTTCCTTCGCTCCGCTTCCTTCTCGTGTTCCGCCGGCCGGTTCCGGCTCGACACCTTCGTACATCCAGCTGCGGATTTCGTACTTGCCCTTCTCTTTATCCCAACCGCTGAACACACCATCCAGGTCTTCCGTATCCTTGAAGTCGTCGTTGATGATGGCCGGCGCGTTGGTGTAATTGACCACATACTCTCGGAAGATCCGGTCATTTTCGATGATGTAGCGGATAATCCCGCCTAAAAACGCGATGTCTGTACCAGCGCGAAGTGGGACATGCATGCTCGCGACCGCACTGGTTCGCGTGAAGCGTGGATCGACATGAATGACGGTTGCGCCGCGCTCACGGGCCTTCATAACCCAGCGAAACGCCACCGGGTGGCACTCCGCCATATTTGAGCCTTGAATGACGATCACGTCGGAGTTCGACAAATCTGCCGGGTAATCCGTCGCACCGCCTCGGCCAAACGAGGTCCCCAAACTGGGGACCGTCGCGGAGTGTCAAATACGGGCCTGGTTCTCTATCTGAACAATTCCGAGCGTGCTGAACAGTTTTTTGATGAGGTAGTTTTCTTCGTTGTCGAGCGTTGCTCCCCCCAGGTGCGCGATCGCCATTGTGCGTCTGGTAGGCTCGCCCTTTTCGTTTTGTTCTTCCCAGTTATCGTCGCGCGCTTTCTTCACGCGCTGCGCTACCATGTCCATCGCCTGACCGAGCGGAATC
>JAFAMM010000309.1 GCA_019233375.1 Acidobacteriaceae bacterium | reverse complement strand
ACGTGCTTCGCTACCTTCCAGCCGAAGCGCAGCGCGTTCATCTCCTCATCGGATGGATGGCGTGTCGTAACAACGCGCAGCGCGGCCGCGTCGAGCGTTACTGTATCGGCAGTTTGCGCGAGCAAGCCTCCCGAGATCGACTTGATTACCAGCTCGGGCTTCTCTTCGGGCCGCACTCGCACCAGCCGCAAGTTCTTTTTGGCAGTTAGTAATGTAAGTGCTTCGTTCGAGTAAGACGGGGCAGCGACCGCCTCCACAAACAACTTAGCCACTTCTGCAGCCGTATCGCCGTCCAGTTCCCGATTGAACGCAAGCACGCCGCCGAACGCTGAGACCGGGTCCGCCTCGAGCGCCTTTTGGTAAGCCTCGAACGGCGTACTTTGTTCCGCACATCCGCACGGGTTCGTATGCTTGATGATTGCCGCGGCGGGTGATTCGAACTCCTGAATCAGCTGCCAGGCCGCGTCCAGATCAACCAGGTTGTTGTATGAGAGTTCCTTCCCGTGCAGTTGCTCGGCTGCTGCGATCCCGGTAGCGCTCATCCGGTACAACGCGGCCTGTTGGTGCGGGTTTTCACCGTAGCGTAGGGTAGCGGCGCGCTCAGCGCCAATGTTTAGATACGGCGGCAATGCCTCATGTGTTGTATTCCCCTCCGCATCCACCCGCGCAAGCCGCGTTGAGATCGCCCGATCGTAAGCCGCAGTGTGCAGGAATGCCGTTTGAGCAAGCTTCCAATGCGTTTCCGCGTTCAGGCCCCCGTGTTCGTTCAGTTCGCGCGAGATCGCACCGTACTGATCCGGTGATACAACAACCGCCACATCCTGGAAGTTCTTGGCCGCCGCTCGAATGAGAGTCGGGCCGCCGATATCGATATTCTCAATCAGCTCCTGCCGGGTCACGCCGGGCTTGTCCGCGAACTTTTCGAAAGCATACAGGTTGACCACGACCATATCGATCTGCGGCAAACGATGCGACACGAGCGAGCGCATGTGTTCCGGGTTGGCGCGAACCGCCAGAATCCCGCCTGCGATGCGCGGATGAATCGTTTTCACGCGGCCGTCAAGCATCTCGGGAAATTCGGTGATATCGGAGACTTCGCGGACCGGGATCAGGTTCTCGCGCAGCAGTTTCGCAGTTCCACCCGTAGAGATCAACTCCACTCCAAGTTCGTGCAACCGTTTTGCAAACGGCAACAGTCCCGTTTTATCTGTCACGCTCAACAGCGCGCGCTCAATCTTCGCCATAAACGTCCATTGTCACAGAGCAACACGTTGGAGGGTGGCCTTCAGGCCGCGCGCGGCTTCAGCCGCGCTTTTTGACTAACTAGAATCGGAATGTGCCTCATTACTGCACTCTGATTCCGGGAGATGGTATCGGCCCCGAAGTGGCCCAGGCTGCTGTGCGCGCGGTCGAAGCAACCGGCGCCGATATCGTGTGGCGCCGGGCCGAGTTGAACGAAGCCATCATCCTCGAAGCGGGCAAAACATTACCGCAGTATCTGCTCGACTCGCTGAACGACACGCGAGTTGGTCTGAAAGGTCCCGTAACCACTCCGGTCGCCGGCGGTTTTCAGAGCGTGAATGTGGCGCTTCGCAAGACGCTGGATCTGTTTGCCAATGTGCGGCCGGTTCGCACCCTGCCCGGCATTAAGACGCGTTTTGAAGATGTCCGGATCGATATGGTCATCTTTCGCGAGAACACGGAAGATCTTTATTCAGGTCTGGAGCACGAGATCGTTAAGGATGTCGTCACAAGCCTGAAAGTAATCACCAGGACAGCGTCCGAGCGCATCGCGCGTTACGCCTTTAACTACGCGAAGAAGAATGGCCGCAAACAGGTAGCGGCCATTCACAAGGCGAATATCATGAAGCTTGCAGACGGGCTTTTCCTGCGCTGCTGCCGCGAAACGGCGGCGCAGTTTCCGGAGATTCAGTACAAAGAACTGATCGTCGATAATGCGTCGATGCAGCTCGTCATTCGCCCCGAGAGCTTCGACGTGCTGTTATTGCCGAATCTTTATGGCGATATCGTCTCGGATCTTGCTGCCGGGCTGGTCGGCGGCCTCGGAATTGTGCCTGGCGCGAATATGGGCGAAACGCACGCCGTCTTTGAAGCGGTGCACGGCAGCGCGCCGGATATCGCCGGCCAGGGAAAAGCCAACCCAACTGCACTGATGCTCTCCTCTGTCATGCTTCTCATTCATCTGGCTGAAACCGAAGCGGCACACAAGCTGCAGCACGCGATCGAGGCTGTCTATCGCGAAGGGAAACACCTTACCGGCGATGTGGGCGGAACTTCGTCAACCGAGGACTTCACGGACGCGGTAGTGCGGATGATCAAAGACAAGGCCTGAGACCGGCTCGCCCTTACGCGTTTACGCGCCCTGCACCCGCGGCCGGCTTGCAGTCATAAAAAGCGGGCGTCTTGCCGAAGCGTGCCTGATATGCCCTCGTGAGTTCGTTGCGCAAATCTTCAACCGCATGGGGCGCAACCAGGTTGACGGTGCAACCACCAAAGCCACCGCCCGTCATGCGCGACCCGTACACGCCTGGATGCTTGATGGCTGTATCCACCAGAAAGTCGATCTCTTCAGAGCTGATCTCGTAGTCGTATTGCATGCTGCGGTGCGAAGCCACAAAGAGCCGTCCCATCTCGCGCAGATTGTGGTCCCGGGCTGCTGAGGCGAAGTCAAGCACGCGCTGATTCTCAGAAACGACGTGCCGGGCTCGGCGTCGCGGTACAACGGGTACGCTGTCCTGAATACGTTCGAACAGGGTCAAAGAAACGTCGCGCAGGCTCTTTACGTCGTGACCGGTGTGCCGGACGGCCTCTACGGCCGCGGCGCATTCGGCTACCCGGTCTCGATAAGCCGAAGTGCCAAGCTCATGCTTCACCATCGAGTTCACAGCCACAATGTCGACGTCCTGCGGAAGAGGCACATAATCGTGTTCCAGACTGCGGCAGTCGATCTGAATCGCTGACCCTTCTCGGCCGAAGACCGATGCGTACTGATCCATGATGCCGCACGGCATGCCGGCAAATTGCGATTCAGCGCGCTGCCCCAGGAGAGCGATGTCGATAGGATCCATATGTCGCGGTCCGAGCAACGCGCAAGCACTCGCGATTTCCAACGCGGCTGACGAGCTCAGGCCCGAGCCGAGAGGAACATCGCTCGCGATATATACATTACAGCCTGCAAGTTGTGTCCCTGCCGCGATCAGCTCCCGGGCTACGCCGATCACGTAATCGCTCCATTTTCCGGCTCGGACGGCGGAGGGCAGCGCGTCCACCGCAACCGTAACTTCGTCATCGGAATCGCGTGAATAGATACGAACCGTTTCGTTCGGTACAGGCGCGATCGCAACATAGCATGCCATCTCAAGCGCGATCGGAAAGACAAAGCCCAGATTGTAATCGGTGTGCTCTCCAATCAGGTTCACTCGGCCGGGCGCCCGGTATACCTGAGGTTTTGCTTCGCTCCTGAAATACTCGCGGAACGCCGTTATGATTTCGCGCGGAACGATAGCCAAAGTAGACATCCCCCGAAAATCAGCAGCATGAGGCCGCACCACAGATTCACATTGGTCTCGGCATCCAGCGGCGCGCGCACCGCCGGACTGATCAACCCGTACAGCAGCAGTATCAGTCCGAGGACTGCAAAAAGGACTCCAATGGGCCGGCGCAAGTCGTCCATGTTCGCTTACCAGTAGATGATGTTCATGATGATCAGCACCCCGATCACAACCAGGGCCAGCGGGCCAGGCCGCTTGTACCACGGAACGCCGGTCTCGTGCGGCAGCTCCGTGACGCCGTACACCAGGTTGTGCAGATCGTTCTCCGCCTTGGGCGTAGTGAACAGGCTGATCACAATCGTAATGATGAGGCAGGTGATCCAGGAGATAATTGCGATCCAGTAATTCTGTGCCATCGTTGACGGAAAGGTGTGAAGGTTCGTGATCCATCCGCCTTTTCCTTCCGCAACGGTAAGGCCATGGGTCAGGGCGGCGCCAAGCGTTCCGAAGATCAGGCCGGTAAAGGCGGCGTGACCGGTGGTTCGCTTCCAAAACATGCCCAGCAGAAAAGTCGCAAATAGCGGTGCGTTGACGAAGGCGAACACGAGCTGCAGGAAGTCCATAATGTTGTTGAACTTCGTTGCAACATACGCTGTGCCGATGGACAGCACGACGCCCGCGACGGTAGTCACGCGGCCTACCCAAAGATAGTGGGAATCGGGCGCTCCGCGTTTGATGTAGCTCTGATAGATGTCATAAGTAAATACCGTGTTGAATGCCGTCACATTGCCGGCCATGCCTGACATAAAGGACGCCATCAGTGCTGTGAGACCGATGCCCAGCATGCCCGACGGGTAGAACTTCGCCATCAACGTCGTGAGCACCTGGTCATAGTCGTAGCCGCCCGCGGGCTTCAATGGCAACGTATAGCCGCTCGACATGCTCATCAGCGCAACAGCCGCAATGCCTGGAAACACGACCACAAAGGGCATTAGGATTTTGGGGAAAGCAGCGAACAGAGGCGTCTGTCGCGCGCCATGAATCGTTTCCGCGGCCATCGCCCGCTGAACGACCAGAAAGTTCGTGCACCAATAGCCAAATGAGAGCACGAACCCGAGGCCGGCGACGAGGCCGAAGATCTCCACTCCCATCGGATTCTCCGTTGCGTGCGTGGCGTACTTCCAGGTATGCGTCATTACGGGCTGCAAATGTGATTTGATTCCACCCCATCCGCCTGCTTTCTCGATAGCGAAGTACGAGAGCGGCGCGAACCCGAGCACGATCAAAAAGAACTGCACCACTTCGTTGTAAATCGCGCTCGTCAGCCCGCCGAGCAGCGTATATATAAGGACGATCGCAGCCGAGAGCAGCACGGAGTTCGTGAAGCTCCAGCCGAGAACGAGCTCGAACAGTAGCCCCAGCGCGTACATACTGATCCCGGAAGAAAAGATGGTCATGATCGCGAACGTGATCGCATTCAAGCCGCGCGTCTTCTCATCGAAGCGCAGCTTTAGGTATTCCGGCACGCTGCGCGCGCGGCTTCCGTAATAGAAGGGCATCATGAACACGCCCACGAAAACCATGGCCGGCACCGCGCCCAGCCAGTAGAAATGCGCGGTCATCAGGCCGTACTTCGCTCCGGAAGCGCACATCCCGATCATTTCCTGAGCACCCAGGTTCGCCGCGATGAAAGCCAGGCTGGTAATCCAGACCGGAACGGAATGGCGCGAGGTAAGGAAGTCTTCGCTGGTAGTGATTTTTCTTTTCGCCATCCACCCGATTCCGAGAACGAATGCAAAGTAGATGGCCAGACATAGGTAGTCAACGGGTCCAAGTGTCAATCGGTGGTGTCCGTCCCGCGCGTAATTGTATCGCAGCAGTCGATCGCAAACGCGTCAACCGCCATCCCCACTCCTGTAAACGCCTCGCAATTGAACGTCCCGGTTATTCTCAAATAGGGCGTATCCCTTGCGCACCCTTGTGCACGATGGCGGAAGAGATTCTCTACTTGACGGAGCTGCTCGGTATCCCGGTCTACGACCTCAAAGGCCGGAACATCGGCACTCTCCGCGACGCCGCCCTCGTCCCTCTCATTGACCCCGTCCGCTTGGACCGTTACCTGGCGGGCGCAGGCCCGGGCTGGCTCAGTATTCGTTATGACCAGATCAAGACCATCACTCCGCAAGGCATTCACCTGAAAGACGAGCGCCTGACCCCCTATCACTCCGACGAGTACATGCTACGCATGGTCCGCGATCTTCTTGATCAGCAGATCATCGATACTGAAGGCCGCAAGGTCGTCCGCGTAAACGACATCACCTTCCTGAAGGAATGCGAGGGAGGCGATGAGGTTCTGCATATCCTTGAAGTCGATATCGGTGTGCGCTCTATTGTGCGGCGCCTGCTTCGCGGTATTGTGTCCCCTGCCGTCATCCGCAAAATACAAAGCCGCATCCCGACGCACTCTATTCGCTGGGAGTTTTGCAACATCCTCGAAGCCGACCCGCAGCGCCGCGTTCGGCTCAACATCTCCAACAAACTCCTCGAACACATGCATCCGGCGGATCTGGCGGATATCGTAGAGCACCTGGGCCACGAGGATCGTGCCGCGCTCTTTCAGACCATGGACAGCGAGACCGCCGCGGAACTCCTGACGGAAGTCGATCCTGAATTGCAGCCGCGCATCATCGAGGCGCTCGAGCCTGACAAGGCCGCCGAGATTCTCGAAGAGATGGAACCGTCCGAGGCTGCAGACGTTCTCAATGAACTCGAAGAGGAACGCTCCGAAGAGATCCTCGAAGAAATGGAACCGCAGGATGCCGAAGAAGTAGAGGAGCTGCTTGACTTTCGCGACGATACCGCCGGCGGCATGATGGACACGGGCTACCTCGCGCTACCCGAGGACGCGACCGTGGCCCAAGCCATGGAGGAACTGAAGAAGAACGAAGATGTTCTTGAGGACCTGCACAACGTATTCCTGGTGGATGCCGGAAACCATCTGCGTTTCGAAGTTCCCCTCGCAAAACTGCTGTTTGCCTCCAGCGAGACGCCGCTCAAGGATCTGGCCAGCGACACTCTTTTGACTGTCCATACCAGTGAGAAGTGGGACCGTATTGCCGAGATGTTCGACAAGTACAATCTCCTTGCACTCCCGGTCGTCGACGACAACGATGAACTCATCGGTGTCATCACTGTCGACGATGTGGTCGCCATGCTCCGCAGCGCTTAGCAGGGCGGGTTTGACCCGCGCAGGATTTCAGTCCCCGCGTCTACTTCTTCGCCGCTGCGCTCGCTTCGTCAATCTTCAGCAGCGTCTGCTTGAGCGAGTCAGCGTCCTTGGCGCCCGGATTTTCTGACAGATAGGAACGCAAATGAGCGGCTGCGCCCGCATAATCGTCCTTGCTCAGAGCGATTTGCGCCAGCATGCGTTCAGCTTCCGGATACTTATGCTGCGTATCCAGCTTCACCAGCGCCGTTGCACTCTTCTGTGCTTCGTCAATGTTCTTGAGATTGAAGTTCGCGATCGCGCTGTACCAGAACGCGCTGGGAAATTCGACCGGATTCAGATCGATCACGCGTTTGCTGTAGTCGGCTGTGTCCTGCCATTTTTCCTCCTTAGCGGAAAGCAGCGCCAGCCGGTCCAACGGGCTCACATATTTATCATCCGCCGTGGCCGCCTCGATGTAGGCCTTGCGAGCGTCCGGCAGGTCATTAGCGCGCTCTTTCACCTGGCCGAGCGCGAACCATGCCGCCGCATACTTCGGGTAAATGTCGACCGCGTCCTGTAAATGTTTTTCCGCCTGCTCCAGGTCGCCCTTCTGCGCCGACTGAACGCCCTTCTCAAAATTCTTCTGCGCCTTCTTCGGAGCCTCGGCGGAAACCAGGCTGACGGTCGACCCCTTCACGTTTGCTGCCCGGCGGAGAATGATGGTCCCCACATTTGGGTCATCCAGCGACCGGCGCGTCGAGAGATCAACCATGTCTGAAAGGTAACCCGGGTACGAGGCGCGCAGTTCACAATTCCACAAAGGGTTCGCGCCGATGCCCGTGCGCCCCAGTCCTGTCGTGTCCGGCGAATTCAGTGTGCTGTTACCCGTAATTCCGCGCATGCTGGGCGCGTCATCTGAAGCATCTGTATCGATGGCCTGATTCTGCCCCACCTGAAACGAGAACCGGCCCTTCGAGTCCGTGTGTGCCTCGAGTCGCACATTGCCCCCGCATACGCGTTCAATGCGGATGTTTGCGTTTACCGGACTCCCGTCATCGAACACCACTTTGCCGCTCAAAAAAATAGGTCGTGTGTAGGGCGGTCCGGTATTCGGCGCTGTACTCCCAACGCCTGTCCCGGGAAGTCCTGGAATCGAACCCGTGGTTCCGCGTGTTCCCGCTCCGCCAAGCGATCCCGCGTTACCCGCTCCGGCGCCGGTTCCTCCGCCGCCGCCACCCGGCGCTCCGCCCCCGTGTTGCGCAAGCATCATGGCCTGCATACAGAACAGCAACGCTACCCACAGCGCAACGCGGCGCCAGGCATTGAAGGAACGGCTGGTCCAATTCACAAACATGGAACCCCCTCATGTGTTTTGAGTCTCTCACAAAAGGTGTCGGCCGGGCGCCGCCCGGAATTCCACATCAAGCAAATGGAGGCTTACACTACGCCAATTTTCGGAAGCAAGCGACCCGGTGCTGCACGAGACCCGAACATCATGGTCCTGGGTTCGCCCGCAGATGGGCGCAGCATCCGCGCGCGCCTTTCAAGCGTTCCACGGCAGTTCGCATCTCCGGGAATCCGCCGGGACGGGTCAACGGCGTTGATTTAACTTGCCGTTCGACCTCCCGGCTCAGTGTGCAGCGGATGGTGCCCCGTTTCTCGCGCTCAACGCCTTCTGGCCCGTGGCTGGATTCGAAGCGCCCGTCTGCGCACTCGCAGTTGTCCATTGCTGATCTGTCAGGTTCCAGCCGCCGCCCAGTGCCTTATACAACTGAACGATCACCAGCCGCTGGTTCGTTTCTGTCTGCGCGAGCTGAACCTCGCTGGGATACATCTGCTCTTCGGCATTCAGCACTTCGTAGTAACTGGACAATCCCTGCATATAACGTTTGTTAGCGAGATTGATCGACGTTTGATTGGCTTCTACGGCCTTGGCCTGTTCAACACGGATCGCTTCATATTGCTCTCGCGAAATGAGAGCATTCGATACATCTTGAAAAGCAGAAAGTGCGGCTTGCTTGTACTGCGCCGTCGCTTGCTGCCAGGCGGCAACAGCCTGCCGCTTCTGGGCTCTCAGTTTCCCC
>JAFAMM010000158.1 GCA_019233375.1 Acidobacteriaceae bacterium | reverse complement strand
AGACCAGGAAGGTTAAGTTGGGCGTAAGCAAAACCTAGACCAATCCGCGTGGTGAAGAATAAAGCTGCTCCCAGTATGATCAGCGTGAATACTATGCGAAGAGATAAACGCGGCACAACGCTTTCCTTTCAAACAATCTGAGTCGACCCACCCGTGCGCCCTACATCCGTTAATCGAAGCGTATGCGCACACTCTCAGTTAGCAAAGGTAAACAGCTATGTAGCTTTTTCCGTGCACGATCAGGCCCGGACGTTTGCCCTGACTTACTGACCGTTTCGCTTTGTGGATGTCACATGTTGTCGAACGTTTCCGTGTGACAAGCGTGATTTAGGGATATTAGATCCAGTACCGTAGGCTGCGAAAATTTTGAAACATGTGAAGACAGGGGAGAAGTATGCAGGCCGAAGCTATGAGCCAGCACCTAAGCTCAATCTAGATCGCTCGCGAAGATTGTTTTAACCCATTGCTTCAATTGCCAATGAAGGACGCCTGCTGTTTAGCTGCGGCTCCGAAGAGCACCAACGAGACACACGGAAGCCTCCATTACGATGCCGCCGATGTCGGCAAGCGATCGCTTATGTTCGCCCCGCGAAGGCACTAGCCCGATAAATTTCCCGATTTGGTCCAGGTGAATTAGAGCCATTGAAGTCGCGCGACATGTGAATACCGAGCCGGTGCATGCGGCTCACGAGCGTGGAGCGCTTTATTCTCAAACGGGCCGCCGCTCCGTTTGGACCTGAAACGACCCCACCTGCCAGTTCAAGTGCACGTAGGATTTGAGTCCGTTCCTGTTCGTGCATGAGATTGTCAAGGCTTTTGTGATCGTGGCTGCTCTCACAAGATGGCGCGTCGTTGTGAGTGTTGAGTTCCGCCACATCAACGGTCAACACCGGACCTCTAGACACGATTACGGCCCTCTCAATCACGTTTTGAAGTTCTCGGATATTGCCGGGCCAATGATAACGAACCAGCGCGTTCATCGTCTCCGAAGGGATACTCTCAATGGCGCGGCCGATGCGGCGGCTGATTTGCTGGGCGAAATACCCTACCAGCAGGGGAATGTCTTCGGGGCGCTCGCGTAATGCCGGAACTCTGATTGGAAAAACATTCAGTCTGTAGTACAAATCCGATCGAAAATTCTTCTCTTGGACCATTCTCTTCAGATCGCGATTAGTTGCTGCGATGAGACGGGAATCTGTGTGAATGGTTCGTGTGCTGCCCAATCGCTCGAATTCGCGCTCCTGCAGAACACGCAGGAGCTTCGGCTGTAGTTCCAGTGGAATTTCCCCAACTTCATCCAGGAATATTGTTCCACCGTGAGCCAGCTCGAAGCGTCCTATGCGCTGGGCGATCGCGCCGGTGAAGGCGCCTTTTTCGTGCCCGAACAGCTCGCTCTCCAGCAACCCCGTCGGGAAGGCCGCACAGTTGAATTTGACAAAGGGCCGCAATCTTCGCGCACTCAGATTATGTACGGCGCGGGCAATCAGTTCCTTCCCGGTACCCGTCTCTCCATAGATCAATACGGTAGAGTCGGCGGGCGCCACTGTCTCGATTTCTCGCAACACGTGGCGTAGGGCTTTGCTGTTCCCGACGATATCCCCGAAATGAATTTCGCTGCTAATCTCTTCCGCCGCGCAGAGCGTGTCCGTGATCAGGTCACTTTCGATCTCACTTAGATGAGGACACGCATGGCGTCCGGCGAAGCACTGCCGGATGGCATTCAATAACTCTTCATCGTCAACGGGTTTCGTGAGAAAATCCGTTGCGCCTGCTTTGAGCGCGCGTACCGTCATTGCAATATCGCCGTGACCGGTCAGAAATATGATCGGGATGTGAATACCGGATCTAACCAGCTCCTGCTGTAACTCAATTCCACTCAGCCCCGGCAGTTCGACATCAAGCACCAGGCAACTTGGAACATCAGGCCGCGGCAGGGCCAGAAACTCCTGCCCCGACGCGAGAGGTTTTGCCGTCAGCCCGGCCGACGCAATGAGGCTTGCGACCCCTTCGCGCACTGATGCGTTGTCGTCCACTACGTAAACTAAACCGCCGCCATTACTCATGACAAACCTCCTTGTCCACACTCGCTGTTCGCGGTAGAGATTAGTGCCTTCTGAACCGCGCCTAGCAATTCTGACTCTTCAAATGGTTTGATCAGATAAGCCACCGCTCCATCCGATAAGGCTCGGGCTCGAGTGTCCTGATCCGACGCATGCGCAGTGATGAAGATGACGGGAACGTTGCAGCCGTCCGAAAGCAGATGATGGTGAAGTTCGGTCCCATTCATCCCGGGCATCCGGACATCCAGCACGAGACACGCGGTCTTGTGCAAATGAGGCGAATTCAGGAACTGTTGCGCCGAAGCAAACACTCGCACGCTGAGTCCGGCGGAACGCATCAAGCCTTCGAGCGATTCACGGACGGAAACATCGTCGTCCACCACTGCAATAAGCGGAGCCATCTCTTCTTTGTTTAGCAGCGAGGAAAGGCGCGGTCTATTACACCTTGGTAGTAGCGCGCGTATGACTCTGATGTAGGGGAGTTTAGCGGATTTCTCAGGAACGAATCCCAAGCTTCTCGGCCATTCTTACCAGCTCGGCCAGTGAGCCGGCCTGCATTTTCCGCATGACGTGCCCGCGATGTACTTTCACGGTGAATTCAGTTATGTCCAATTCAGCGGCAACCTGTTTATTCAGCAATCCGGAGACGACCTGCTGCATGACCTGCTGCTCGCGTGGACTCAGGGACTCGTAGCGCGCTCGGATCTCGCTCATCTCGCCATGTTGTTGGCGAGTGTCGCAGTCACGCTGCACCGCTTCCGTAATTGCGTGAAGAAGCTGATCTTC
>JAFAMM010000157.1 GCA_019233375.1 Acidobacteriaceae bacterium | reverse complement strand
CTGGCGCGTGCGGCACTTCTGAGCGGTCGGGCCTCTCGGTTGGAATAAATAACCCAATGGTGCGATTTGACTGCTTCAGGTATGTACGCGCGAATTTATCGATGTCCGCCGTAGAGGCGTCTCGAATGCGGTCCCGGGTGATGAAGGCAAGCCGCCAGTCGCCGGCCGCAATATACTCGCTCAGAAACAGACCAAGCCTTTCGGAGTCGCGGATCGTAAGGTCAAACTGCGTCGCGTTCTTCGTCTTGCTCCTGTTCACTTCTTCCTCTGTCGGCGGCGTTTTCTCGACGTCATCCACAACCTGCACGAATGTTTTCTCGATTGCGCTAAGATCGCCGGTTGCGGGCGCCTCCGCAAACAGAAGCAGCATGCCGGGTTCGCGCGAATCCATCGTCCAATCAGCAACTCTGCCGGCCATTTTGCTCTCAACCAGCGCTTTATACAAACGGCCTGCGGGCGCGTTGGTGAAGATATCCCCCAGCACGTCGCCATAAGCGCCATCCGGGCTCGCGAGCGCCGGCACGTGCACCCCCACGATTACCACTTTCGCGTCCCCGACACGGCGCAGGGTCACGGTGCGCTCGCCGTCCTGCACGGGTTCTTCGGTGTACGTTGTCTCGAGAACCCGGGACGGCTTGGGAATGGAGCCAAAATACTGCGTAATCAGCGCCAGTGTTTTTTCCACATCCACGTGCCCGGCGACGGTCAACACCGCGTTGTCGGGTTGATAGTACTTCCGGTAAAAGGCCTGAAGCCGCTCGATCGGCACGTTCTCGATATCCGAACGCGCGCCGATCGTCGTCTTTCCGTAGTTGTGCCAAAGATAAGCGGTCGCAAGAACGCGTTCCATCAGAATCCCGGTGGGATTGTTTTCACCCATCTCGAACTCGTTGCGAACTACGGTCATTTCGCTGTCGAGATCCTTTTTCGCGACGAATGAATTCACCATGCGGTCCGCTTCCAGGCCGAGAGCCCATTTCAGGTTCTCGCCGGTCGCCTCAAACGTCTCGAAATAATTCGTCCGGTCAAAAGACGTCGATCCGTTCGGGCGGGCGCCGTGCGCCGTCAGCTCTTGCGGAATATTCGTATGCTTCGGCGATCCCTTAAACAGCATGTGCTCTAACAGGTGGGCCATGCCGGTCTCCCCGTAATTCTCATTTCGCGAGCCCACCAGATATGTCATGTTCACCGTCGTGGTGGTCTTGGTGGGATCCGGAAACAGCAGGACGCGCAGGCCGTTCGGGTAATCGTACTCGGTGATGCCTTCGACAGACGCTCCTTTCACGACGCCGGCGGGAAGCGCGGGCGTTTTCTGTGCATAGGCCGCGGCGCAAAGCACGGCAGCGGCGATAAGGCATTTAGCCAATCCGGATACAGACCATCGCATCTGGCGAGACCCTCCTGAGACAAGTACGTGGTAGTCACTACGTTAGCGCACGTGTCTCGGGCAGCCGCCATGAACGGAAAACCCAATGGCCGAAGCGACCGGTGCGAATACGTTCTATCTACGCCAGCCCTAGGGAATGACAGACGCCTTCTTTACGTAGTCGAGCTTCGGAAAGTGCTCTTCCAGGTATGGGTTCCCAATATCAGCGATAGCAGCTTGATTCGGCCCGGTGCCGCTGGGCGCCCCCTCCCCGTAACCGCCATACAACTGCATGACGTGATCCATGCCCTGGATAACTTCGCCAAAGGGCGTGAAGCCCTGCGCATCGAGCGCCGCCGAATTATCGCCTAGGTTGATGAAGACCTGGGTTGTGCGCGAGTTAGGCTCCGCCGTTTTCGCGAACACCACCGTTCCAATCTTATTCGGAACCTTGGGTGGATCGTCCTGAATGGAAATTGCGTTCCAGCGCTTGTTCAAGTCCGGATCGCCGTTCACACCCCACTGCACGACAAATCCGGGCAGTACACGAAAAAACGCGTTCTTATTATAGAAACCCATTTTCGTCAGTTCATAGAAATGGTCCGCGCCGAGGGGGGACCAATCGCGGTGCACCAGCAGGACTATATCGCCCTTGGTCGTCTGGAGCAGAACTCTATATTGCGCAGGTGCCGCTTCCATCTTTGTGGATTTGGAGCGGCCGCAAGAAAGACCAGAGAGGATCGCGGCTGCGACCAGAAACGGCACGAACACGAGATTGCGCGAGCGGCATACTTCGAAGAATCTCGGGGCCGAAAAAATACGGGTCAAAATTCTGTTCATTGTGAAGCAAAATGATTCAATATAAATTTCCCGCAGTATACTCGCAAGCAACTGGGTTGGTTCGTAATTCTGCGGCAGCGCCCGAGGTGCCGAGCAGCCAACGAGTTTACAGCAGACACCTGGGGGGATTTATATCGAGAGCTTTACGGGTGCAGTTGCGTTTCTTTGTCTTGACGATCGGCTTTTGACTGTCAGCGATCAGCTCTTTGCGGTGAAGCTGATCGCTGAAAGCTGACTGGCGATAGCTACTTAATGCACGCCTGTATGCGCTTCAAAGGGTTGCGGCACCCCTATGCGGCCGTCTGACCACGCTATAAACAGCGTGTTTGACGCAGATACGAAATTGTCGGTGTAGTCTCCGAAGTTCGGAACAATCACCGAAGACGTTGCGAGCCAGTCGGTCGCCTGGTTCGTCACTTTCAAATTGCTGGCAGGAGTGCTCGTGAGCGTCGGCTTCAGGTTGAGCGCGCCGTAGATATCGGTTCTTCCCGAACCCGCATCAGCACCGCGGCGGTCATACCACGTCACATTCAGCAGGCCGTCGCTCGATGTATTTTTCAGGCCCGGCATGGTGTGCATGTCCTCGAAGCTATAGTCGGTGTTGAGCTGCACGGGCGACTGCTGGATGTAATTCAACGAGTCCAGGTCGTAACTCTGCAGCAGGATATCGCCTAGCGGTGAATTCCTCGCATCATTCCATACGAGACTTACCGTATGGTACGGTTCACTAACCGCGATGCGCGGAAAATCATTCATCAGGAAACGGTTGTAACCGGGCACAATCGTTGCATCAGTGGACACGATAATGTTCGAGTTCTGGTTGAAAGGTGGGGCGCACGGCGACGTAGGGGTCCGGTCGGGATCTGGCAGGCAGAATCCCGGCACCTGATTCACAAACACCAATGTAGAAGCGCTGTTCACGCAATAGGAATTGCCAAACAAGTTGGTACCCCAGTTGTATTCATACGCGACATAAACATCGCCAGTTGATGCGCGCACCGCCGGATACGCGCCTTCTTGTTCACAGCCTGCCGGATCAGTCGGCTGCACCGTTACATACGGCGCACCATTGGTTGTTCCATTCGAGCAAACAGGCGCCATCGGGTTATCAAGATCACACGCCGCCATTTCGATCGCGTTTTGAGAAGTCCCTATGTGCCCGTTGTATGTAAAAG
Source organism: Acidobacteriaceae bacterium (assembly GCA_019233375.1). GTDB lineage: Bacteria > Acidobacteriota > Terriglobia > Bryobacterales > Bryobacteraceae > Bog-105. Next base: position 860 of record JAFAMM010000157.1, on the reverse strand, counting down.
TAAAATCCGTGAAGGTGACGTAGAGCCGTTTGTGAGCCTGATCGACGACCAGATAATCCTTGTCAAGCGCAGGGGAGCAATTGTTGGGGGGCGTATTAGTAATGCCATTGCAGTTCCCGGTTGCGACAATAGTGGGTTGACCGCAGCTCAGCGTCGCTCCGGTTACCTGGCAAGCAGTAACCGCAACCGCCAAACTAGCTTGCAGGCCCGTGTTGGGGCAACTGGGGAAAAAGTTGCACGCATAAAGGCTGGATATGTAGAAGTAAGTGAATCCGGAGTTGGAATAAGTTCCTACACTGGGATCGCCGGACCAGTGTGTGCCATTCACGCAATTTTGATTTGGCAGCCCTCCCAAATCCGTGAACGTTTTCCCTCCATCGCTCGAAAACCCGTAGCCGGTCAACTCTTCTTTATAGTTCGGGGAACCGCATGCCGCGTAAAACCCAGTTCCATCGTTCCACGCCTCAACAACGTAGTTTCCTGAAGCTGCTATTGAAGTCTCTGATTGGCCGCCAATGTACGCCCCCGAATTCGTGCGGTCTTCAAAGGTACTGGCAGCGTTAACGTTCGCCAATCCGGTGGTTGCCGGTTGGGCCAAAGCTTCGGCATGGCGCTGGGCTCCCTCACCTGGACCATTTCTCTGTGGTCCAAAGCAATACATCTGGGCTCCCGACGATGCCTGAATTGTTTTTCCAAGCTCGGAACAAAACTTTGCCCTTCCCTTGAGGGGGGTCTGCCCATTCGCCGGCAAAGCGAGCGTGGTGCAAACCGCCGCTGCTGCGCAGGCCAAAAGCACACGACGGAATCGTAAATGCCCGCCGGTTTCTTTGCTCCTAAACATGAAGCCTCCTAATTTGATC
>JAFAMM010000033.1 GCA_019233375.1 Acidobacteriaceae bacterium | reverse complement strand
TTCGACACCGCGGAAGGCGCATGCGTTCTGATCGATTGCATGGACCGGCATCAGGAGAGCCAGCACGTGCTCAGGCACGTTCGCGGCTTACGCGGCCGTGTGCACCTGCATATGGAATTGCCGATCCGATTTGATTACGGATCCGTTACGCCATGGGTCAGCCGCATGCCCGATGGCGGCGTGCAAGCAATAGCAGGGCCCGACCGTTTGACTCTCGCAACGCCCGTCGAATTGCGCGGCGAGGATCTGATGACGCGCGCGGCGTTCGTTGTAAATGAAGGACAAGAGATCCCCTTTGTCCTGACCTGGTCAAGCTCTTTTACCTCCGAGCCCGCGCCGGTACACGTGGCGGAAAACGTCGAGAACGTCACGAAAGCCTGGCAGGCATGGTCCGGCAAGCATATACCACACGGTGAATACGCGGAAGCTGTTCTGCGATCGATCATCACCCTGAAAGCGCTTGCGCATTACAGAACTGGCGGCATTATCGCCGCACCCACCACGTCGCTGCCCGAAGAGATCGGCGGCATACGGAACTGGGATTATCGTTTCTGCTGGCTTCGTGACGCCACCTTCACCCTCTACGCGCTGGTGGGAGCCGGCTTCACGCACGAAGCGCGTGAATGGCGTGACTGGCTCCTGCGCGCCGCCGCTGGGAACCCGGAACACATACAGATCATGTATGGCGTCGCTGGGGAACGGCGTTTAACTGAGTTCGAGTTGCCTCATCTCCAGGGATACGAAGGCTCGAAGCCGGTACGCATCGGAAACGCCGCTTCCGAGCAGCTTCAACTGGACGTGTATGGCGAGGTGCTCGACTCTCTCTATCAGGCTCGCTGCAAGGGCCTCAGCGCGTCGGATGCCGGCTGGGATCTGCAAAGGGCTCTGGTGAATCATCTCGAACAGATTTGGCCGGAGCCGGATGACGGCATCTGGGAGATCCGCGGGGGTCGGCGTCACTTTGTTTTTTCGAAAGTGATGGCTTGGGTGGCATTCGACCGTGCCGTTCGGAGCATCGAGAACTTTGGCGAGAAGGGCCCGCTTGAGCGCTGGCGTAAAATCAGGGCCGAGATCCACGACGAAGTCTGCCGCCTCGGATACAGCCACGAGATGAATTCCTTCGTGCAGTTCTTTGGCGGCAAAGATCTGGACGCAAGCGTATTGATGATGCCGCTGGTCGGTTTCTTGCCCGCCGATGACCCGCGCGTGAAGAATACGGTAGCAGCTATCGAGAAGCATTTGATGAGGGATGGTTTCGTCGCGAGGTACAATCCCGAGAGTTCGGTGGACGGGCTCGCCGGGAGCGAGGGCGTTTTCCTCGCCTGCAGTTTCTGGCTGGCCGACAATTATTATCTGCAAGGCCGCCGGCAGGAAGCGCGCGAACTGTTCGAGCGGTTGTTGGCCATACGGAATGATGTCGGCCTTCTCTCAGAAGAATATGATCCGAAAGAGAAACGGATGCTGGGCAACTTTCCACAGGCCTTTTCGCATCTCGCCCTGGTCAACACAGCCCACAACCTGACGGCGACCCCCGAGCATCAGCCCGGGAAACATCGGGGACGGAAATAGCAAATTTTCAGCTAGCAAACTCCCTGCCAGGAACCGAAAAAAATCAACGTCCAGCCCGAAAAAACGCCCTCGTTGTCTGTTTCATAGGTACTAGCATGCGAGACGGCAGGCCACAAGAAGGCTTTACCCAACCCCCAAGTGCAACTCCCCACAAAGTCTTCTTGTGGCCCTCGCTGGTTTGTCGTATTCACCGCGAGCGGCTCGGGCTTTTGTAATGTAGGGTAGCGCCATGGGGACGGTTAAGAGTATGCAATTATCGCGGTCCGCGGTATGGGAGGTCTCGCGCGCGGTGCAAGACGTGCGTGACATAGTGCTGGCGCATTATGACCGCGAGCACATCGCGCTGCGCCGGTATCTGCTGTTCCTTGGCATGGATCTCGATTCGACCCGTGAGATCGTCCAGGAAAGTTTCCTGAAACTGCATGAGCATCTGCTGGCAAACGGCAACCGTTCGAATCTTCGCGCGTGGGTTTACCGCGTGGCACACAATCTCGCACGAAATGCGCAAACGGCTTCTTATTCAAAACGAACCGAATTGGTGCCCGACCTGACCGCTTTGGGCGAAGCGGCGGCCTCTTTGGCGTCCGCGGAGGACGAACTGCTTGCGAGGGAACGTCTGGTGCGTGTGCGCCAAGCCATGACTCACTTGAGTACGGCACAGCGGGAATGCCTGGTACTCAGATCACAAGGGTTGAAATACCGCGAGATAGCGGAGGTCTTGAGTCTTTCCGTATCAACCGTGGCCGAGAATATTCAACGAGGTCTCGGCAGAGTGAAGGAACTGCTATGAATCGCGACGCGGCAGGGATACATCCAGGCACGGATGTGCTGGTTCGAGCAATCGACGGAGAGTTGAATGAAGCTGAGATGAGCCGTACACGCGAGCATCTCGCATGTTGCAGCGCATGCAACGGTTTGTTTCAGGAGCTTCAGCATCTCTCATTCGATCTTGAAGCCGTCGTAGATTCGCTGCCCGCCGGCGCTTCGTTCGCCGAACGTCGAAGCATCTTGAGGCAAATTGAATCGCACGCTTTGAGCGGATCACACCGCGATGAGGCTGACCGGAACGCCGCCTTTATCTTCAGACGGTTCGGCTGGAGCGTGGCACTGGCAGCAACTCTTGCGTTCGGGGTGATCATAGCTCCGCACGGGCAGAAAACTTCGGCGGTTCAGACACCCGCAGCTCATACACTGACGAGTTCGCTCGATGTCGATGGCGAGAGCTTTATCCCTCTGCCTTATTCCAACCCTGATTTGCCTTTGAACAGCTCCCGAATTGTTCAAATGCAGGTCCCGGTCTCGTCTTTGTCGGATGCCGGTATTGTTTTCGAGCCGGTTGCGAACGGTTACCGGACAGAGGACCGAACAGTGCTGGCGGACGTCCTTATCGGTGTGGACGGGCAACCTCTTGGAGTTCACATCCTGGGAGTGGAATAAATGTGGAGCAGAAAGAGATTTTGATGAATTTCCGTGGGAGCGTTGCACGCAGGAGAGCACATGAATAAATTCATTTTGATTGGGGTCGCATTGTCGATCAGTGCCCTTGCCTATCCACAGGGGCCGGGCGGTCCTCCCGGACCACCGATGCGGCCAGGCGAATTCGGGATGCACAGCTTTGGACCTGGCCGCATGATGGGCATACACCCTGGCAAGGTCGTAACCGGGGCGCCGTTTAGCGCCAGTTTTACCGACACGATCACGCAGACGCTGCCGGGCAACAGCATCAACCGTACCACCTCGGGGACCATCGCGCGCGACAGCCAGGGCCGGACATATTTCACTGAGACGATCAAGCATGGCCCACTCGCTCAAAACGGGCCGACCACTCTCACGTTTGTGTTCGATCCGGTTGCGGGTTACAGCTACGTTTTGAATGCGAAGACGAAGACGGCCATGAGGCGAGCGATCAAGTCGAGAATCGGCGGCCAACTGGGACCGGATGAGGAATCATCACCGGCCGACACGGGTGACAAAGCTCCGCCCGGTACTACGGTTACGCGGCTCACAACGCCACCCGCAAATTGGAATGTAAGCGTTACGGGAAAGCAGATCACCCACACGATCCCGGCGGGTGAGATAGGCAACTCTGCGGCGATTGTGTCCACCACCACCATCTGGTATGCGACGGATTTGCAGACGGTGGTTTATTCCACTCACACCGACCCGCGCTTTGGTACCTCGACATACGCCCTTTCGGGTATTAGCACATCCGAGCCGGCAGCTTCGTTATTCCAGATCCCGAACGGCTATTCAGTGGAGGATGCGCCGACGTTTCACGGTCGGAGCCACCGCGATCCAAACGATACTCCGCCTCCGCCGCCCGAGTAAGTCCGGCTTGTACGTTTTTGACAGAAAAAGCTCCTGAACGCTGCCACGTTCAGGAGCTTTTCTTCATTTGTCATACCCTGAAGGCATGGCCACCGTCGTTTCCGATACGCTGTACCACACCGAGCTGATCGACGGCCAGGAACTCCCAAAGCCATTGCCGAAGAAGCTGCACTTCCTTATACAAACTTTTCTGATACTCACACTCGGCAAGCTATTGCCGAAAAGTTATATCGCAGGACCGGAGTTGAACGTCACCTGCGGCGATGACCGGTTAGTGCCAGACGTCACCGTCGTCAGCCGCGGCGCTCGCTACGCGAACGGTGATCTCGCGGATCCGCCGGTCCTATGCGTTGAGATTCTTTCGCCGGGCCAGACACTCGTTCAACTGTTGGGTAAAGCGGACCGGCTGGTTCGCAGCGGAACACCGATGGTCTGGGTGGTCTGGCCGGAGCGGAAGAAAGCTTGGATGCTGACGAGTGATGATCTGGTCGAAGCTAAAGACCTTCTCGACACGCGCCTACCCGACGGCAGCATGATCCAGGTTCAAACGGCGGAAATGTGGGCGGAATTAGACGAATTATCACTCAATTAGCTGCGCATTTACGCAGCATCCGGCTGAGATTGCCGCGCTGTCCTACGTGGATACGTTCGAGTCCCAGCCACCCGGCGAGAGCCTGCAATTCAGCCCAGAGAGCATGTGCCACAGCCCCGCCGTCAAATCCGGGTTCCAGGTAAACCGCGAGTACGGCCAGACGGCTCTGCTTTCGATCTGCTTTAAGATCCACTCGCGCAACAAGGCGTTCGCCCATGAGAAACGGCAGCACGTAATACCCCCACTTCCGCTTTTCTTCGGGTACGAAGATCTCGATGCGGTAATCGAAATCGAAAAGTCTTTTGACGCGCGCGCGGAACCAGATCAGCGGATCAAAGGGCGATAGCAAAGCATGCGCCGCTGTCGAACCGGGCTTCACGGCCTGAGAGTCAAGATAGGCTTGTTCGCGCCAGCCCTCTACGGTTGCGGGCAGCAGATCTCCCTTTTCGACTAAGACCCCGAGATGGCTGCGCACGCTGCGAACGGGAGTCCGGAAGTAATCGGCCAGATCAGCAGCGCTTGCGATCCCCAGTGCCCGCGAGGCGATACACAGCAGTTTACGCTCAGCATTGTTCGGGTCCCAATGGCGAAGAAAATGCTCTTTCGGAATTGCACGCTCAGCCACATCAAACACGCGCGAGAAGTCGGCCCTTCTCTCATGCACGGCCAGCAGTCCACGCGTGAAATGGGCCTCTAGAGTTGCACGCCGCACGGTTCCGACCCACGTACCAGGAATGCGCGCATCTACGCCCTCCGGATCCGGTAGATCTTCGGCCGCGAGTGGCCCGCGTTCCTGGATTAGTCGAAGAATCTGTTCAACGTAATGCGGGTGTGCAACCAGAAAATGCTCAAAAACATAGGGGCGGATACGCCGCGATTGCATGCGATGACGCAGAAGCGGCCAGGTCTCGATGGGAATGATAGAAGCCTCGTGCGCCCACTGCTCGGTAAACCGGCGGCTCCGATACACCACGTCGTGCAACAACCGGCGGTCGAACGGCCCGAGACGCGAGAAGAGAACCATATAATGCGAGGGAACGAGCACGTTGACGCAGTCTATCTGCAACACTCCCAGGAGCCGGATCACGCGCTCGATATCCTGCGGTCCGACGACGCAGCTAGGTCTCGCTGAGTCTAAGCCTTGTGCTGCGAGCGCGATCCGCCGTGCTTCGCTGCGCGATAGTTCGACAGAAGGCAATTCAGTCGGAGGCGAAGGCTCTCTTCATCGCCTCGCACATTTTCTGCATTCCTGCTGGGATGCCCGGTTCGAAGATCGCCGCGGCGGCGCTCGCGATGGCAGCAGATTCTTCAGAAATGCTCGCGCGTTGTGTCATTCGAGTACGCTCACCCAGGTCCTCGAAGGTCCATCGAAAATGAACCTTGCCGCCCGGAGCCGAGGCTTCCAAAACAGCTTCTCTTTCGGCCTGAACGAGCACCACACGCCAATGGATTGGTCCCGTACTGCGAGTGAAAGTGGTCCCACTCGATCCTTCGGCGAACGGTCCGCTCAGTTCCACCCGTTCCACATCTCCGTTCAGTTTCCAATTCCTTACGTCTGTCCAGAATTCCCAGGCGAATTGTATGGGAACGGCGCACTCCACGCTATGTTCGAACGACCAGGCCACCGGCGACATGTCCTCACCACCTTCGAAAAATAGTTAGCCGGCGATGCGGCTCATGCGGCGCACCCAGCGGAGATATTGCCACAATGAGCGTCTTTCCGTCCAGATGAAATGAAAAAATGAATGCGCCGTAATTGATTCTGCAGGAGTGCCGGAATAGGTCTCAATTCGCCACCGCAGGTACGGTGAATGCCAGGGGTGCAGGCGATAACCGCGTGTCGCAACCCACAGGAACCGCAGCATTAGTGACTGATGTTGAAACCACTCGACGGGGCTGCCGATGCCGTTTGCCTCGGCGAATCCACGTCCGGGGTGGCGTAATAGCCGGAGCGCGTGCGAACCACCGGCTTTCCGGGTGCATTCACCATGACCTTGATCTGACGGTAGCTGCCGTCCAACTGCTGCAGGCTTGGTTCGTACGCGATGGTGTACTGGCTGCGGATATCCTTTGCAACTTCGACCGCAAGCGCTTGGACGTCATTCACGTCCTTCGGATAAAACGCCAGGCCCCCCGTAGCGCCCGTGAGTTCGTTCAGCGCGCGCCGGGCCTTGGTGGCCTCATGCTTCTCTTCTTCGGTAAAGAGACCAATCGCGTAGATCAACGTATCGCTTTGGTTAGAGCGCGCGACTACCTTCTCGAGGGAAATGTTGCTTGCGTTGTCATTTCCGTCGGTAATGACCATCAACACCTTCTTGTCCTTCTGCGCTTTCTGCCGCATGTAGTCGAGTGACATGCCAATGGCGTCGCGCATGGCCGTGCCGCCGCGTGAATCGATGCGGGCGAGACCTTGCTCCATCTTGTGGAGATCGTTCGTGAACGGCACATCCAGATAAGCGTCATCGTTGAAGTTCACGATGAACACTTCATCCTGCGGATTCGAGGCGCGTACCATGGCGACCGACGCCGCCTCAACCCGGCTGCGTTTGGTCATCATGCTACCGCTATCGTCAATGATGATGCCGAGCGAGACGGGCACGTCTTCGCGCCTGAAGATCTTCACTTGCTGCGGCTGCCCGTTCTCGAAAACTTTGAATGCATTCTCATTCAAATTCGTCAGCAGCTTGCCCTTTCGATCGGTAACGCTCGCATGCAGCACCACCAGCCGGGTGTCGGAGCGAAACTGTCCCCAAGCGGCGGCGGCAAGAACGGCCGCGAAAAGCGCGGCAACTACGGTCTTAGGAGCCTGACGCCGGTGGCGTAGCGTGCTACTGAGTTGGTGCATAATACCCAAGTCGGAAATACGCCCTCAACGGCGGTAATCCGCGGGGTTGGTTCAATTTTACCTGGACCCGCCGGTATTTTCCGTCCCGCTCGCGATTCTTCGGAGTATAGCCGAGAATATACTCGTTGCGAAGCTCGATACCGATTTTGGCCGCAATGTCGGGCAGCTCAGCCACATTCTCCACTGCGTACTCTCGTCCGCCCGTCTGTTCGGCGAGTTCGTTCAGAAGACCGGGGCCGGCGGCCTCTTCGGGAGTCCGTCCGCGGTTCGCCATTGATTCGAAAATCCCGATCGCAAAAATCTGGACGTCCGCTTCCCGCACAGCGTTCTTGATCTCTGTTTCCGTATAACGGCTGCTATTATCACCACCGTCAGAGATGATCAACAGCGCCTTGCGTGGATTTTTCGCCTTTTTCATCTCGTGCATGGCAAGGTACACGCTGTCCAGCAGGGCGGTTCGCCCCCGCGATTGCGTAAACGTAAGAGCACTTTGGATTTTGTCCGTGTCTGTCGTGAACGGAACTGTCAGGTCCGGACGGTCATTGAATTGAACCAGAAAGAATTCATCCGACGGATTTGCGGTCTTGAAGAACTCCGCAGCGGCCAGACGCGATTTCTGCAGCTTCGGGCCCATACTACCGCTCGTATCAAACACTAGACCGATTGAAATCGGCGCATCCTCACTTGAGAACTGCGTAATCTCCTGCTCCACCTTGTCTTCGTAAAGGCGAAAGTGCTCCTTTTCAAGTCCCGTTACGAACCGGTTTAATGGATCCGTAACAGTGACGTTGATCAAAACCAGCGTCTTCTCGACACGTATGTCAACCGGACGCGAGTCGGGCTTTTTGGCCGGGACGGTCGGCTTGCGCGATTCAATGCTTACAGGTTCGTCAACCCCCGCCGCAGAAGAGGATGTGCCCGACGTTTGGGGGTTGTCAGCGGAGACGTCAGCGGCTTGGGCAAACAGAAACGGTGCACTAACGGCCAACACCAGCCCGACAAATAGGTTTCGCACCAGCTTCCCGGGGCTGTCGCTTCGGATGGCCTCCAGACAGCATTCAGCCATGGTCCGCATCCCCATCTTCGTGCTCTCTGCTGTCGATCATAGCACCCGAAACGTAAGTGGAAGCAAGCACTGGATGTAGCTGAAAGCACATAACCGGGACGTTGTGTGAACACAGCAGCGCCTAGGGAAAACGATGCCTGCCGCGGCGCGGACATCCACGCGCGTACCTGAATCGAAGGTCGTTTATCTTTGGATACGAGCGGATCCGCCCTTGGCGAACGCCTTTACCTGGTCAAGCGTGGCCATGGTCGTGTCGCCAGGGAAAGTGGTCAGAAGAGCGCCGTGCGCCCAGCCAAGCTTGACCGCTTCCATCTCCGGCTGACCCGTCAGCAAGCCGTAAAAAAATCCAGCCGCAAAACCGTCCCCGCCGCCGACACGATCATAGACATCCAGTTCCGCCGTCGGCGCTGTGTAATTCTGGCCATTAATCCACGCCACCGCGCTCCAGCTGTGCCGGTTGGTCGAATGCACGTCGCGCAGGGTCGTGGCCACCACCTTGATGTGCGGGTGCTTCTTACGAACGTTCTCAATCATGCTGAAGAATGCGCTCGGGTCGAGCTTGGACTTCGCCGCGACTTCGGGCCCCGGAATCCCCAGCCCCTTCTGCAAATCTTCTTCGTTGCCCACCAGAACGTCGACGTTCTTGACGATGCGGTCGATCACCTCCACAGCCCTGTCTGCGCCGCCGATTACGTTCCACAGCTTCTCGCGGTAATTGAGATCGAAGGAAATGATGGCACCGGCCGATTTAGCCGCCTGTATGCCCTCAATAATGACCTCCGATGTTGTTTCAGAAAGCGCGGCAAAGATACCGCCGCTGTGGAACCAGCGAATCCCTCGTTCAAAGATGGCTCCCCAGTTGAAATCGCCTGGCTTTAACCGTGCAGCGGCCTCATTTGCTCGGTTATAAAAGACGACCGGAGGGCGAACTCCCTGCCCTCGATCGCTGTATACCGTCGCTATGTTAGGACCGGCCACTCCGTCATGCTTGAAATGCTTGTAGAACGGCTTTACTCCCATGGCTCGCACGCGCTCGGCCACCAGATCGCCTATCGGGTAGTCGACCATCGCAGTCGCGACGCCGGTTTGCATGCGGAAACAATCTGACAAGTTCGCGGCGACGTTGAATTCTCCGCCGCTGACATGAATGAGGCACTCGTTCGCCTTTCGGAACGGGATGATTCCCGGATCGAGACGGTAAACGAGCCCACCGATCGAAACAAAATCGAGAGCGGCTTCCTGGCGGATATTCAGGCCGTAATTCATGCTCGTAGTTTAAGCGTTGTACGATCCCGAAGCCACGCGGCCGCCGCGACCGGTCCAATTTGTGTGGAAGAATTTGCCGCGCGGCTGATCGACTCGCTCGTACGTGTGCGCGCCAAAGAAATCACGCTGTGCCTGCAAAAGATTTGCAGGTAATCGCGCGCTTCGATACCCGTCAAAGAAGGCGAGCGCCGTCGAGAAAGCCGGAGTCGGGACTCCGAATCCGATGGCATGGATGATGGCCTGCCGCCAAGCCGTCTGGTACTCGTTGAGAACGCCGCTGAAGAAATCATCCAGCAGAAGATTCTCGAGTTTCGGATTTTTGTCGTACGCCTCCTTGATCTTGCCGAGGAAGCGGCTCCGAATGATGCAGCCGCCGCGCCACATCAGCGCGATACCGCCCATGTTGAGATTCCATCCCTGCTCTTTGCCCGCCTCGCGCAGCAGCATGTAGCCCTGGGCATAAGAAATCATCTTCGAGCAGTAGAGAGCTCGGCGCACCTCTTCCACAAACGTCTGCCGGCCATGCCCATCCATGCGGTGCTTCGGGCCTTGCAACACCTTAGAAGCAGCGGTTCTCTCTTCCTTAATCGCCGACAGACACCGCGCGAATACAGCCTCGCCGATCAGCGTCACCGGCATACCGAGATCAAGTGCACTGATCGCCGTCCACTTCCCGGTACCCTTTTGCCCGGCAGTATCGAGGATCTTGTCTATCAACGGAGACCCGTCTTCATCTCTCTTCTTGAAGATTTCGGCCGTGATTTCGATCAGGAAGCTGTCCAACTCACCCTGGTTCCACTCGGCGAAGATATCGCCCAGCTCGTCTGGCGTTAGCCCCAAGCCCTCATGCAACACCTGGTACGCCTCGCAGATGAGCTGCATATCGCCGTACTCGATGCCGTTATGAACCATCTTCACGTAATGACCGGCGCCCTCCTCGCCGACCCAATCGCAGCACGGCGTACCATCGTCGACTTTGGCTGCAATCGCCTGAAAAATCTCTTTCACGTGCGGCCAGGCCTCGGGGCTCCCGCCCGGCATGATGGATGGTCCGAAGCGCGCGCCTTCTTCGCCGCCGGAAACCCCGGTTCCGACGAACAAGATTCCTTTTTCGCCTAGCGCTTTCGTCCGCCGCGTCGTGTCGGGATAGTGCGAGTTGCCGCCGTCGATCACAATGTCGCCCTTCTCGAGATGAGGGATGATCTGGTCGATCATCTGATCTACCGTTTCGCCCGCCTTTACCATCAACATCACACGCCGCGGCCGCTTCAGAGTCTGGATCAGTTCCGGCACAGAGTGCGACCCCACTATGTTGGTGCCTCTCGCCTCGTGCGCCAGAAACTCGTCCACCTTCGAGGTTGTGCGGTTGAATACAGCTACGCGATGTCCGTGGTCATTCATATTCAGAACCAGGTTCTGGCCCATGACGGCAAGTCCGATCAGTCCGATGTCACAGGTAGCGTTTGCCATGTTTCTCCTGAGGTCAAAACCCTGATGATATCGCGTGCTAGGACATAAACTATGCAGCCTGCACTCGCCGCTGCCCAGCGACACCTGCCTAATTACTCCGCGAACGCTCTTGTTAGCGGCCGGAGCATCAGGCAGTGACTGCTCCAACGACGGCGGCGAACACTCGAATGCGTTGTCAGAGGTCGCGCTGGATACAGTCGCCGTGTTGCGGAATAGCCTCTAGGCCGTGGGCCCCAAACGGCAGAGTCATGACGTTGGCGGTCCTAGCTGCCGGGCTGCACGGCTTTAGCGGATGCTTCCCGCGAGTTCCGGCTTGTCGGGCAGGGTAACGACCGATCCCCAGAAATCGAAACAGATCTTGATGAACTGCAGAAATTCATACAGATCATCCGGTTTACGAATGTAGCAACTGGCGTGCAGTTCATACGCTTTACGCACTTCCCTCGGATCGTTTGACCCCGACACGACCAGCACCGGGATCGTCTTCAACCCCGCGCTTGTCTTCAATTCTTCGAGTACTTCGAAACCCGACTTCTTCGGTAAGTGGAGATCAAGAAGAATCAGGTCTGGATGCGGCCGATCCGCGAATCTTTCCTTCCGGCGAAGATAAGCGAGCGCCTCGTCGCCGTCCGGAACCGAGTAGACAAACTCGGTTAGGCCCGCCTCGCGAAAGGCTTCCTTTGTCAGATACGCGGCCGCGGGGTCATTTTCGATGACAAGGATATCCAACTTCCGCGCGCTGGCGGAGTTGCTCATCAAATCCGGCATAAAGCGATTCCATATAGTAACCCGTTTGCAGGCGCGAAGCATTATTTGCACTGAACATCTACGGATGCGTCTGCAAATAAGGATGAAATAAGCTCGTGAAGAGATAAAAAATTCGGCACGATGAAATCGGCGCCTACGTTGATCAGGCGCTGCCGTTTCCAGTCGTCAACTGTTAGACACTCCGGTTCAGATGTTGCGACACCCACGGCAGTGCCTCCGGCCTTCTTGACCTCCTCGATTTCTACGTATCCGTCGCCGAAAACGAGTAATTCTTCGGGCCGCATCCCGCCGGTGCGGGAAAGTATTTTCTGCACGAGCAGGGCCTTCGAAAAGCTGTTGAGATCGTCTTGCGCGCCGAAGATGCGGTCCCCGAAATAGGGTGCGATTCCGAGCAGCGCGGCCTCTTCCTTAACATTTGCGTCGTCTGTACCGCTGGCCAGATACAGACGAAGACCGCGACGGGCGAACTCATCCAGCAGCGCCTTTGCTCCGGGCACGAGGTATTGCTGCGGATTCACCCGTTGAGCACGGAGATCCTCGATCCTGTTGCGGATTTTCAGCCATAACCTGTCGAGATAGATCTTTTTGTATGTAAGAGGCGGCAGCGGATACCCGCCTCGATGTTCAACAGCGCCGGCCAGGGCCATCATTTGATAGATAGTCTCTTTTCCGGTAAGCCGCCAGACGAATTCTTCGACAACACTGCGGAGCTCCGTCTCGGACTCGCCGCTGCCGCAAGCTGCAAGCTGCTCGACGCAGAGCGGAACCATAACATCCATCCATCCGGAGCGGATAAGAGACAGAGTGCCGTCGAAATCGAAGATAGCCACCTTCGCCATAGCGGCACTAGCACCGTTGCGAATGACTTCAATCACGTCCGAATTGTCGCACGGGGAACGCTCTCAGCTTTGGTAACGGCTGAGTGCCAGTCGCTTTCGCTAAAACTTATACGCCGGCGGAGTAACACCCTTCAGGCGCAGATACACTTCTGCTTGACCGCGATGATGAGCTGCATGCGAATACGCGCCCCAGAACAGTTCAAAAGCGGTAATCGTGTGGCCATTCTTCGAGATCGGCTTCAGCAGATCGGCGTCGGTCATCTTTTCGAGACCGGAAATGCAGTAATCATACGAAGTGGTCAGATTCTGAACCGCGGCCGGCTTACCGGCTTCGCTCGACTTCTTGACCGGACTCGGCGTATCTAATGCCATCGAACAGTAGTTTGCGTTTGCCTGTGCAATATGATTCATCTGTTCGCCGAAGCTCATCTCCGGCGGAGTTGCCTTGAAACTGTAATCGTCATCCGGCATGGCATTGGCCACTGCGAGCGAGAAATTCTTTGAAGTCTGCCAGTGGCCCAGAAGTATGTTGGCCAGCGTTTTACCGGAATCCTGTGCCAAAATAGCCTGACAGGCAGCCAGCGAAAAGAAACAAAAGACCAATCGTTTCATAGACGTTACGTTAAATAGATTGCACCAGGGTGCCTGGGTTATCATACGACATTGCCGGTGCAAAACATCGCTCCGGCTGTATCAGACAGCTTATGCGCGTAGCAATTATCGGAACCGGGTACGTCGGTTTAACTACAGGCGTCTGCCTGGCTTACATGGGGCACTCGGTATGGTGCCTGGATACGGACGCTTCGAAGATTCAGGCATTATGCGCCGGGCAAATACCGATTTTCGAGCCGTATTTGGATGAATTACTCGGGGCGGCTCGTCCGAATCTGCGGTTTACGACCAGCTATCCAGACGCGATCCCGGGAGCAGAGGTCGTTTTTATCGCGGTGGGGACGCCACCGACCCCGTCCGGAGCTCCGAACCTGGAGTACCTTTCGCAGGCTGCCCGTATGATCGGTGAACATCTAAATGGCGATTTCACCGTGGTCGTAAACAAATCCACTGTGCCGATCGGCAGCGGAAATTGGGTGGGTTCGCTGCTGCGTGATGCCAGCGAACAGCGCGCGGCAGGCAACTCTGCCGATTTTGCCGTCGCATCCAACCCGGAGTTTCTGCGCGAGGGTGCGGCGCTCCACGACAGTCTGTACCCCGATCGCATCGTGATCGGCGCCGATGAACAGCGCGCGCTCGAGGTGCTCTACTCGCTTTACCGGCCGATTCTTGATCAGACGTTCCCTGCCCCGACGTTTCTGCCGCGCCCAGAAGATGTCAGCGCGATTCCGCTTGTATCGACCGACTTGGCATCCGCGGAACTTATCAAATACGCCGCAAACGCGTTTCTTGCTCTGAAAATCAGCTTCATCAACGAAATCGGTCTTGTGGCGGAGCGGGTTGGCGCGAACATTACAGAAGTGGCGCGCGGCATCGGCCTTGACTCGCGAATCGGGCCGCGGTTCCTGAACGCCGGCATAGGCTGGGGCGGATCCTGTTTCGGCAAAGACACTGCGGCTCTGATCGCAACCGCTTCAGAGTATGGACTTCACATGCCGATCGTGGAAGCGGCCAAGACGGTCAATACGCGCCAGCGCGACAAGGTCGTCGAGAAGCTGCTACACGAATTGAAAATTCTTAAGGGGCGCACGGTCGGATTGCTCGGCCTTGCGTTCAAACCGAACACCGATGATCTGCGCGAAGCGCCGGCCATCGAGATCGCACAGAAACTGATTGACCGGGGAGTGCGTGTCAAAGCTCATGATCCAATCGCCCGTGAGCGGTTCGAGCGCGAACACGGCACAATGGGCGTTCATCTCTGCGATGAGGCCGAAGGGGTGGCAGAAGGGTGCGACGCCCTGGTACTCGTTACGGAGTGGCCCGAATACCGTGACTTGCCGTGGGACCGCCTGGCAAGAAAGATGCGCCACGCATTTATCTTGGATGGACGGCATGCGCTCGACCGCGAGAAGATCACGCGGTCGGGGATGCAATACGTGACGATTAGCTAATCGTTGCCTCCGGAAGCGGGCTTTTTGCCCTTTTGACTTCCTTCTTGCTCGCTCTTCTCGACCTGTTCCTTCAACCAGCGGGGCGGCCGCCCGCGTCGTCTGGCTTGCCCGGCTGACAGCCGCTCCAGGGCAAGGATAGCCTGATCCAGCCGGTCGCGCTCCATCTGAAGCTCGGCGATCATTTTGTTTAAATCCATCGCGGTTTCTTCCCTTTACCGACTTTTTACCGCCTTCTAGTAATTTAATCCTAAAATGCGCAGGCCGCCGTTCCAACCATGTACTGTCAGGGGGGTACTAACGAAGCTGTAATACATGAGCTGGCCGCTCGAGACCGCTCCGAAATGCAAAAAGGCCCGATTCGCGAACAAATCGGGCCTTGATATTTAATCGGGCGATGACCTACTCTCCCACACACTTGCGCATGCAGTACCATCGGGGCAGAGAGGCTTAACTGCCGTGTTCGGGATGGGAACGGGTGGGACCCTCTCGCTATGATCACCCGAAAGTCGTAAAAACTTGCGGTGAAAA